>CAZNKC010000062.1:0-24617 GCA_964573315.1 uncultured Verrucomicrobiaceae bacterium
TCGCAGGCGCCGCATTCTTCGCAGGCGGCTTGGCCGCGATAGACCCATTCCCCGCAGACCGGGCATTGGCCGGGAGGACGAAACTTGGTCATGCGCCGCCGGGCCTCCTTTCTCAGAGATCGCAGACCATGCAGCCGTGCCGCAGGGCCAGGATGGGATCGTTCCAGGTGGGGATGAACTCTTGCGCGATGAAGTCGTCGTAACCGGTGTCCAAAATCGCCTGGATGACCGGCGGATAATAAATCTCCTGGTTCTCGTCCAGCTCGCAGCGGCCCGGATTGCCCGCGGTGTGGTAGTGGCCGATGAATTCGTGATAGGCGCGGATGCGGCGGATGATGTCGCCGTTCATGATGGAGACATGATAGATGTCGAACAGCAGCTTGAAGTTCGGGCTGCCGATTTGGCGGATCAGATCGACGCAGAAATCCACGTCGTCGCCGAAGTAACCGGGATGCCCTTTCATCGGGTGGGTGTCGTCGCGGGAGTTGAGATGCTCCAGCACCAGGGTGACGCCGTTTTTCTCCGCCAGCGGCAGCACTTGCTTCCAGGCGTCCAGGCAGTTTTTCACCGCTTGATCGTGGTCCATGCCGTCGTAGCGCATCCCGGTGAAGGTGATGACTTTTTTGGAGCCGATGGACGCGGCCACTTCGATGCCTTCGGTGAGTTTGGCCACCGTTTCGTTGCGGAACTCCGGGTTGCACGGTCCGCGCGCGAAGCCGTGGCCGCTCACCAGGGAAATCTCCAGGCCGAGTTTCTTCACGTCCGGATAAAGAGAGCGGTCGATGCCTTCTATGCCCTTCAAGCCGATGTCTTTGCAATGACGCGCCAGCTCCAGGGTGTCCATCGGCTTGAAGCACCAGCCCATCACGGTTTGCTTCAGCCCGCCGTTGCGGATTTTGAAAGCGGGGTCAGCCGCGGCTTTGGCCACGTCAACTGCGCCAGCGGCGCGTCCGGCGGCTCCCAAGGTGGCGGCACCTGCGGCCAGCATCGTTGATCGGAGAAAGTGGCGCCGGTTCATGAGAGGTGGTTCCTGGGTTCGTTTTGGGATGTTATTAAGGGGTGTTATTTTAAAAGGGACATGGTTTGTAGCGGAGCAGGCTGGAAGCCTGTTCGACGGCTCAGGCAGGATGCCTGAGTTACGCTTATTTCCGGTTCCAACGCAGCACGCGACCGAAGACGTTCCACTCCGTTTCCAGGATGTTGCCGTCGTTGTCGAAGGTGATGCCGTGGGGTGAGGTCACCACGCCCTGGCGCCAGTCTTTCGGCTCCACCTTGGGGGTGTTGGTCTGGCCTTCGGTGTCGTTGGTTCCAAGCGCCGCCACCTGCCGGCCTTCCTTGTCCCACACTGACACGCGGCCGGCGATCTCCGCCACGCACACCAAGTCTCCGTGAAACGAGGCCGAACTCGGACGGCGCAGTCCTTCGTCGGCGACCACGCCGATCAGGCTCCCTTCCAGGTCGGTGTGCAGGATGCGGTTGTTGCCGCGGTCGCAAAGCAGCACGCGCGCGGGCTCGAAGCGGCGGTCGATGAAGAGTTTGTGGCAGTTTTTCAGCGCGAGCGGCGGCTGCTGGCCGCCGAACACGGTCTTGAATTTGCCGGCGCGGTCGAAGACGAAAACCCAGTCGATGCCGTAGCCATCGACCACATAGATGTCGCCGTTGGGCGCAACATCGCAGTTGGTCAGGCGGAATCCTTTGGGACCGGCTTTGTCCGCCGGGAAAGAGGAGGTGGGAATCTCCAGCACGACTTCGCCTTCCAGCGTGGTTTTGATCACGCGCTGCTCGCCGAGCACGGCGGCGAAGATGAACTCTCCGCCGTCATCCTGGCGGATCACAAACCCATGCAGGGAAGCGGGCAGCGGCAGGGTCTTGAGGTATTTGCCGTCCGGCCCGTACACCTGTATCCCCGCATCCGCCTCCTGGACGCTGACGTAGATGTTGCCCTTCGAGTCCACCTGAATCTCGCCGTGGCCGTTGCCGATGGTCTCTTTCCCCGGCGGCGGGGTGAGAAAGTCCGGGGCAAATTCATATTGCACCTCGGCGCGGAGGGCGGAGACGCCCAGGAGCAGGCACGGCAGCAGGAAGCGGGAGAGGGACGGTGTTTTCATGGTGTCGCTCATTGGAACGGATGCGGGGAGTGGAGTCAATCATCAAATCCGAAGAGCGGCATCGGCCCAGTAGTTGCCCTTTTCATAAACCGGGGCATTCCGGCAGACGGACGGCTGGTCGTCTCGCCGAAGCGAGAGCACGAACCGCTTCTTTACAGCGCCCCAGCAAAAGCCTCCAGCGTCTCACACCGGATGGCGGCTCGATGCAACTCCCGCAGTTTGGCTTCGTCCTGCCACCCCTCAACGGCTTCTCCCAAGCCTTTGGGCACATCCCCAAAGCGAATTTCAAGCGCCTCCAAGATGGCCTGCTGGAGACCTTCATGCCGACCTTCGTGCCGACCCTCTTGGAGGCCTTCCTGACGGTAACGTTGGGCGAGTGTCATGGCGTTGGAACGAGTTTGTGGATCGCTGATCTGCTGAATTCTAGTTTCAAACGACGCCTTGTCAATGTCCGTCCCCAGGATGTAGCGCAGCACCAAGTGAAACACCTCCAGCGGGATGCGGGCAATGAGTTGCTCGTCCCATACCACATCGTCCAGCAGCCGGCCCAGCCGCTCGGCTTTCATCGCCCGCAGCACGAAGACTCCCGAGTCGGTGCCTGGAATGGCTTCAAAGGCCATCTCGGCCAACTGCAAATGCCGGTATTCAAAGTCCGGGATGAAGGGCCTCAGGTCGGCGGCGAGTGCTGCGGGTACATCGAGCAGGGTGCCAAGGCTCGGAGCGATGTGCCAGACTTCGGCGTTTTGGGAGAGCACCACGGGCAGGATGACGGGCAGCCTGTGCTGAGGTTGGGCGGACCGGGTTTTGAGCAGGTTTTCCCAGATGCGGGTCATGTAGCGCAGCAGGCGCAGTGGAAGGGTGTGATCCGGGGAGCTTTGGTGCTCGAAGAGGAGGTAGATCAACCCGTCGCGCTCTGCCAAGGGAGCGGAGAAGAGCAGATCGGTGTGGGTGTTGTGGAACTGGGAGTCCACGAAGGAACCTGGCAGGGGGCGCAAGCCGGGCCAATGGATGGCGGCGGCGACGGCAGGAGGGAGTTTGGCTTTGAGGAAGGCGGCGGCATTGTCCGGCACGCGGAAGGTGGCGGAGAAGAGCTTGTCGTGGGGCTGGTGAATCTCTTCGTCAGGCATTCGGGGAGGATGATGGCCGGCAGTCCGCAGGTCAAATCTGAATGTGACGCTATGAAGGGACCTTTGTCCTCCTATGATGCTCCGCTGTGGGAAATCAAGGGGCAGTAGTTTGTGATCGCCCCTCCCTCCGGAAGATTGTGTCAACCCTCCCCCACCATCTCCAAAAACATCTCCTCCAGCCGCATCCCGTCCCGTTCGTGCTGGCGGCGCAGTTCTTCCATCGTGCCGAGCGCGATGAGTTTGCCTTCCTTGAGGATGCCGATGCGGTCGGCCAGTTCTTCGGCGATGTTCAGCAGGTGCGTGCTCATGAGCACCGTGGCTCCGGCTTGGCTGCGGGCTTTCAATTCCTCCTTGACGGTGCGCGCGTGGATGGGGTCCAGCCCGACCATTGGCTCGTCGATGACGACCACCTTAGGGTCGTGCAGCAGGGCGGAGGCGATGGCCAGACGCTGGCGGGTGCCGTGGCTGAGGTTTTCGATCCGTTTCCCGGCGTACTCGTGCAGTCCGAATTTGGAGAAAAGTGAATCCGTCTTGCGCGCGGCGTCCGTCCGGTCCATCGAGAACAATTCGGCGATGAATTCCATGAACTCCGCCGGGGTCAGTTTTTCATAGAACTGCGCCACGTCGGGCACGTAACCCAGGACGGCTTTGGCCAGCAGCGGATCCTCCGCCATGTCATGTCCGCATACGCGCACCACGCCGGAGTCCGGTTTCATCAAGCCCACGAGGATTTTGATGGCGGTGGTCTTGCCCGCGCCGTTCGGGCCGAGGAAGGCGAACAATTCTCCGGGCGGGATGGTCAGGCTCAGTCCGTCCAACGCCTTGAGTGAGCCGTAGTGCATTGTCAGGTTTTCGATTTCGATCATGCGGGAAAGGGAAGGGCGGGTCAGCGTTCGATGAGGTCCGGCTCCAGGCCGTGGATGAGCGGTTCCTTGAGCAAGAAGCCGTGGGGCAGGTCCACCCGCGCCAGTTCTCCGACCTCGGTGAAGAGTGCCTGGATTTCGTAAATGTCGAAGGCCTTCAGCCGGATCACGAAACAACGCCGCTGGCGGCCGGCTAGGTCCATCAGCCCCTCCCGCGCCGTCATGTCCACCCTCGGCTCCGTTTCTCCCTGACTGGACATGCCGAGCACGCTTTCAAACAAACCCATCTGCTGTCCCATGCCGGCCAGCGCCAGGGCGCCCTGGGTGTCGAGCACGACTTGGTCACCCCGCCGCACTTCCAGGGCCGGGAGGGCTTGGCCTTTCTTCCAGCGCATCACCACGGTCTGGCCGGAGTCCGCCCCGGTCATGTCCATGCGCAGCGCTTCCAGTTCCTCCGCGTCACGCAGGTCGGCTTCGATCCGCCAGCCCGCGGTCACCTTTTGCCCTTCGCCGACGCGTGTGTCGATCCCGCCGCTGGCAGTCAGCCGGTAGAGCGGCGGCGCGTCTTCCCGCTGCTTCGGCGAGCGCAGGACGTGGAAGTTCGCGTGGCCCAGGCGCGTCTGGTGGTGGTAAATGTGCAGCGTGTTGCTGTGCATGGCCGATTGGTTGAGGAAGAGGTCGAACACCAGCTTCGGCGGCACCTCCGCCAGCGCCGAATGGTCTGGGAAATAGGCATTGCGCAGCAACAGGCCGGTCATCACCGCCCAGAAAAGAAGCAAAATCGCCGTCAAAGCCCGCCAAAGCATCGCGCTATTGTGGACGAGAGCGCGCGGGTTGCAAAGCCGCAAGTGCGTCGTCGGGACGAATTTCAGGGTTTACGCATGGAGCGCACGCTTCAGCGTGTCAACACCGCGCCAGGAGCGTGCGATTCACGCTGAAGATAGAACAACGCGCGTCTCTCCTCAGCCACCAATGCCGGAATTTGGAATCCCCATCAATACTTGCCTGTTCCATGCGTAGCCCTGCCGAAAAAGAAGCCGTATGGATTTGGGGTTCCGGGAGGCGCTGTTAATTTGCGCGCCCCTTGACGAATCGTAATTTATCGTTACGATAAAAATCGATGGATCATCTTATCCGGTTCACCCATGCCCTTTCCGATGAGACGCGCTGGCGGCTGCTCCAGCTTGTTTTTGACGAGGCGCTTTGCGTTTGCGAGATGGCGGACATCCTGGACATGCCGCAGTCGTCGGTGTCGAGCCACCTGCAGGTGCTCCGCAAGGCGGGCCTTCTGGACAGCGAGCGCTGTGAGAAGTGGATTTACTACCGGCTGGCGGATTCCATGCGCCCGCTTCTGGAAACGCTGAGGGAGCGTTTCGACGCTGGTCCCGCCAGCGATTCGACTCTTTCCAGTGACGCGAAGCGTGCGAAAAAACGGCTGGAACAAAGAGCAAAATCCTGCTGTCCCGGCCCGCGGGCGCTTGCGGCGGGCGCGTTGCCAAAGTCAAACCCGTTCAAACGCGCGTGGGTTGTGTCATGAGTGAAACAAGCACAGGCAAGAAGCTTCTGGCTGAGTTTCTCGGCACGTTTTGCCTGGTGTTTGCGGGGACGGGAGCCATTGTCATCAATGAGGCAAGCGGCGGAGCCATCGGCCATGCCGGGATCGCGCTCACGTTCGGGCTGATCGTGCTGGCGATGATCCACACCTTTGGGGACGTGAGCGGGGCGCATCTCAACCCGGCCGTCACGGTGGGTTTTGCCGTGTCGGGGCGCTTCACTTGGCGTGAGGTTCCTGGTTATATAGTGGCGCAAATCATCGGCGCACTCGCCGCCAGCGGGCTGCTGCGCTTTCTATTTCCCGCAAACGAGCTTCTTGGCGCCACCCTTCCAGCGGGAACGGGCGGACAAAGTTTTGTGCTGGAAGTGGTGTTGACGGCCATTCTCATGCTCACCATTCTGAGCGTGTCCACCGGCGCGAAGGAAAAAGGCGTGACCGCGGGCATTGTGATTGGCGCGGTGGTCGCTTTGGAGGCGATGTTTGCCGGGCCGGTCAGCGGGGCTTCCATGAACCCGGCACGATCGCTCGCTCCCGCGCTGGTGAGCGGCCACCTTGAACATCTGTGGATCTATCTCGCGGCTCCCGTGGCCGGGGCGCTGCTGGCGATGCCGCTCTGCATCGGTGTCCGCGAACCTGGCTGCTGCAACGGTCAATGCGGTGTGAATCAATGAAGGAGAAAACGATGAACGATAACACCCCGGCTGCCGCCTTGATTTTGATTCTTTGCACCGGCAACAGTTGCCGGTCGCATCTTGCCGAAGGCATTTTGCGGCAGGCTCTTGGAGAGAGTTTCAGGGTGGCCAGCGCCGGTTCCAAGCCTGCGGGCTACGTTCATCCGCTGGCCATTCGGGCGATGGCGGAGATCGGCATCGACATTTCCCGCCACTCCTCCAAGCCTGTGGATGATTTTTTGAATCAGGAGGTCGAAACCGTGATCACGGTCTGCGGCGGCGCGGACCAAGCCTGTCCGGCGTTCCCTGGCAAGGTGAACCGCCACCACTTTCCTTTTGACGATCCCGCCCGCGCCACGGGCGCCGAGGAGGAACAACTCGCGGTGTTTCGGCGGGTGCGCGATGAGATTCGCGCGGTTTTTCAAGCCTATGCCGCAGGCCGTCTGGATGAGTTGAGACGGCAAGGGTGTTCAGAACATTAATCCCCAGCGCGGCCCGCCGCCGGGGTGCGGGTGCGGAAGAGGCTGAAGGCGGATTTGGCGGTTCCGTTGGCGGCGGTGAGGGGCTTGGAGGGGGAGAAGAAATAGAGCTTGCCGTCCTGGCCGAATGCGAGGCCGTCCGGCCAGAGCAGGCGGGCGTCTGAGACGAGGGGGCGGCAAACGCGCTCTTTGGCGTCGATGATGCTGATGCTGCGGTTGGAGAGATCGCCGAGATAGAGGTTGCCTTTGACGTCGATGGCGAGGCTGACGGCGGGCGGCGCGTCGGCGTAGCGTTCGATGGATTTGGCGATTTCTCCGGGTGGCAAGGCGGCGTCGCGCAGTTTGGCGGCGGGGACGCGGTGGACGGCTCCGGCTTGCAGCGCGGTGAAGTAGAGCCATTCTCCCTTGCGGTCGATGGCGAGGGCTTCGACGCCGCAGCGCGGCACGGTGGTGGAGCCATCGAGGCGGCGGATGACGCGTCCGCTGACCGCGCCGGGGGGGAGCTGGACAGCGGGGTCGGGTTGCAGGTTGGGGTCGCCGTGCAGCACGCGGCGGCTGAGGCCGGTGGCGAGGTCGATGACGATGAGGGCGGCGTCCTGGCCGTTGGCGGGGTCCGAGACGTAGGCGAAGGGCGCGGCGGGATCGAGCGCGAGGCCGGCGCAAAACGAGCCGGTGACGATGGCGGGCGCGGTGATGGGGATGAGGCGGTGCAGGCGGTTTTTGCCCAGCTCCCAGCCGACCAGCTTGGGCGCCGTCTCCGAGCGGCGGCCGTTGTCGAGCATCCAGGCGATGCCGTCGGCGCTGACCTTGACATCCTCCAGCGCGTCGAGCGGGATGGTGGCAGCCGGGGCAGCGGTGCTCATGGTTTCGTCGGGGAAAGGGACGACCTCGCCGGACTTGAGCATCTTGGCGGCGCGCATCAGCGGCTTTTCCCGCTGGTCCAGCGCCACCAGCCAGTCGCCGCCGGGCGCGGCGGTGATGGCGGAGGGCGCGAGCGTGAACTGGCAGACCTCCTCCACGTCCTCGCTGATGGTGAAAGGCCCCGCCGCGGAGCCACCGGGGGAAATCGTCAGCGTGCAGGCAAAGGCCGGTGCTGCCAGACGGAGAAGGCGGGAGACAAAAAGCGGCATGAGGTGTGACGGGCGAAAAAGGCAGTATATGCGGCAGTTTGCCGGCAACGCCAGAAGAAAGGACGCGGCGCGAATCAACATTCGACAAGCCCGTCTCCTGCTGCTAGAAAACCGTTGATGATCCACTCTGTTTTCTTTTGGCTGAAACCCGATCTCACCCCGGAACAACGCGCGCTGTTCGAGGCGGAGTTGGCGCGGCTGCCGGAGATTTGCTATCTGGCGCGCGGTTCCGCGGGCAAACCGGCTGCGACGGAGGAGCGGCCGGTGACGGACCATTCGTTCGACTACTCGCTGACGCTGGAGTTCAAGACTCTGAAGGACCACGAGTACTATCAGGACGGCTGCCCGGACCACAAACGCTTCGTGGAGACCTGCAAGCCTTTCTTCGAGAAGGTGGTGGTGTATGACAGCGAGGCACTGGGTTGAACGATTTGGCCATTCAAGATCATGAAGCGCAACCGGCTGGGACAGAGCGGATTGGTGGTCACGGACATCTGCATGGGCACGATGACCTTCGGCCTGCAAGCGGATGAGGCGGTGTCTTTCGCCATCATGGACCGGGCGCTTGAGGCGGGGATTGATTTCTTCGACACGGCGGAGATGTACCCGGTGCCGCCGAGCGCGCGGCTGTTCGGGGTGACGGAGGAGATCGTGGGGCGGTGGCTGAAGGCGCGCGGCTGCCGGGAGCAAATCCTGCTGGCGACGAAGGTGACGGGGCCGGGCCATGGCTGGTTCCGCCCGGAAATCCGCCACGGTCTCACGGCGCTGGACCGGCGGCAGATTACGCGTGCCTGCGAGGACTCGCTGCGGCGGCTGGGCACGGATTACATTGATCTCTACCAGACTCACTGGCCGGACCATGGTGGACGGCAGGCGGACACTCTGGAAGTGCTGACGGACTTGGTGAAACAGGGCAAGGTGCGCGCCATCGGGTGCAGCAACGAGACTTGCTGGGGGTTGATGAAAAACCTGTGGGAAGCGGAAAAACAGGGGTTAAAACGCTTTGATACTGTTCAAAACAACTTTTCGCTCATCAACCGCCGCTGCGAGAGCGAGCTGGCGCAGGTGTGCCGGCGGGAGGGGGTCAGTTTGCTGCCGTATTCGCCGCTGGGCGGCGGGGTGCTGACGGGCAAGTACAATGAGGACACGCTGCCGGAGGGGGCGCGTTTCACGGATTACCTGAACAACGGCGGGCCGCGCCAGCAGCGCATGGCGCGGCGGTTCGTGAACGAGCGCACGTTGAAGACGACGGCGCTCTTGGGCAAGATCGCTCGTGATATCGGGGTGACGGCGACGGCGCTGGCGGTGGCCTGGAGCAAGCAGCATGATTTTGTGGCCTCGACGATCATCGGGGCGACTTCGGTGGCGCAGCTTGAGGAGAGCTTGGCGGCGGCGGATTTGGTGCTGGATACGGAGACGCTGGCGCGCATTGACGAGATCGACGAGGTGATCCCGAATCCGATGACGGAGGACGGGCTGCGGCGATTGTAGTGGTGGTTGATTGCCGGTTTGGAAGGCATCCCAGAGTAACGACTGTCGCGGGGCGAGACGCCCGCGACACACACAGCCGGGACAGGCTGTGCTACGATCAGGCGGGGTGCTTTACTTGCCGGTTTTGTAACTCAATCCCGTCATGGTGAGCAGTGGCAGCACATGCACGGTGCCGTCGTCCTCGTACACCACGGCGACCGTGGCGTTTTTGGGAGGCAGCGAGATGTAATCCCGATGCGGCACCTTGTAGGAACGTCCGTCCGCAAGTTGGATGGAGAAAGGCGTTCCTTCTTGGATGACGGTTTCAAGCTGCTTGCGGGTCATGGCCCATACATCACCCTTCCGTCATGATTTGTCAAGATTGGTGGGCTTCAACTCCAAGCCGGGTATGAAGGCTGGACTGTGGGGCGAGCCGCTGGCTGGCCGTGCCGGTGGGGTGCGACCGAGCCGGTCGCGCCACGCGGCGCGCCGTCACTCGGCCTTCGCCTTCACTTTTGAGGTTTTCGCTTTCACTGTATTCGCCGCCCCGTTTTTGAACTGAAGCAGCTCTTTTTCCACCTCGGCGAGGCGGCGGGAGGTGAGATCGAGCTTGCGGGCGACGAGGCGGGCGACGAATTCGTAGAGCGAGGCGTGAAAGGCGGGGTCTTCGTTGCGCGGGCGGATGTCCTGGAGGAACTTTTGATCGACGGCGAGGCAGACGGACTTGGTGGAGGAGATGACGGAGGCGAGGCGCTTGTCCTGGTTGACGAGGGCGAGTTCACCGAAGACCTCGCCGATGCGAGAGATGGCGGCGACGGTCTTGCCGGCGACACGGACTTCTAGCTCGCCGCTGAGGAGGATGTAGAAGCGGGAGTCGATGGTGCCTTCCTTGATGATGACATCGCCGGGGTCGCACTGGAGGAGGCTGGAGGAGTTCAGGACATCGTCGAGTTGATCCTCGGTGAAGCTGCTGAGAAAGGGCACGGCGCGCAGGGAGGCAGGGAGATCGCCGTGGTCGTGAATGTAGGCAAATTCTTTCATATTATGCCATGCAGGATGCCAGAAGATGCGGGGAATTGACAGTCCAAAGCGTGAGGGGAGGTAAAAAGTGGGAAAGGGGGTGGAAGCGGCGTCTCGCCGCTTGACCGGTGCCGGAGGCGCCTCGCCTCCCTTCGACAACTCCGCAATTATCGGGCCAGGGGCGGACGTGGGGCGTTTTCGGCGTCGTATTTTGGCCAAAAGACGGCGGGCGGCGCGAGGTCGCGGGCTTCGTCGTCGAAGCGGGCGCCGATTTCCTGGAGGGGCAGGGCGCGGGCGACGTCCAGGCCGCGGGTGATGTTGGCGGGGGTGAAGACGAGGCGGGTCAGGGCCATGCCTCTGAGCGGGGTGAGGTCGGTGACGGGGGTCTCGCCGATGTGCAGGCGTTGCAAACGGGTGCCGGAGAGCGGGCGCAGGTCTTTGACTTGGGTGCGGTGCAGGGTGACGCTGATGAGCGGTGGCTTGGCCAGCGCGCTGATGTTTTCCACCGGGCAGCCGGTGAGCCAGAGCATTTGCAGGTTCTTGCAGGTGGCGAGGGCGCTGATGTCGGCGACGTTGGAGTTGATGACGTTGAGTTCGACGAGCGGGGCGTCCTCCAGCGCGGAGAGATCGCGCGCGGGGGTGCGGCTGAGGTAGAGTTTTTCCAGCGGCATGCCGCGCAAGGAGCCGAGGTCGGTGGCTTGGGTGTCCTCCAGGTAAAGCTCGACGATGGGTTTGCCGCGCAGCGGGCCGAGGTCGGTGAGCGGGGTTTCGCTGAGATCGAGCGCGAGCGGTTCGAGTTTTTCGATGAAGCGCAGGCTTTCGATCTTGCAGCCGCGCAGGATGAGGACCAGAGGCTGGCCGTTGCGGATCTCAAACTGGCCATCGCCCGCGTAGCCGGGGTTGTGGTATTTGATTTCGGTGTGGAGCATTTCGTCGGTCCAATAGACCTTCTTCGGAGCGGGTGGCGGGGCGGGTTCCACGGGGGCGGCGGGTGTTTCGGCCACGGCTTGGGTGGCGGATGGCCGGGTTTTGGTCGGCGGCGGGTCGGCGGGCTTGCCGCAGGCGGCCAGGCAGAGCAGCGGCAGGAGGGTGATGGGGAGGCGGGGCATGGGAGATTTGCGATTTAGGATTTAGGATTTAGGATTTGGCGTTGAGAGATGGAATCTTGTCTTCTATCTCCGGTGCGTTGCGCCTAAACGACGGGGGTGGGCAGGGGTTTGCCGGAGAAATGGGCGGTGAGGTTGTCGAGGCAGAGTTGACCCATGGCGGTGCGGGTTTCGACGGTGGCGCTGCCGACGTGGGGGAGGAGCACGGCGCGGGGGTGGTTGAGGAGGGCGGCGGGGACGCGGGGTTCGTTGGCGAAGACATCGAGCCCGACGGCGTGAAGCTGGTCCGCCTGGAGGCGGCGGATGAGGGCGGTTTCATCGACGACGCTGCCGCGGGCGATATTGATGAGCGTGCCGTGGGGACCGAGCGCGGCGAGGATTTCGTCGTTGACGAGATGATGGGTGGCGGGACCGCCGGGGAAGCAGAGGATGAGGAAGTCCGACGCGGCGGCCAGCCCGGCGAGGCTGGCGTGGAAGGCATGGGGCACGTCCTGCCGGGCGCGGCCATGATAGGCGATGCTCATGCTGAAGGCCTCCAAGCGGCGGGCCACGGCTTTGCCGATGCGGCCCAAGCCGGCGATGCCGGCGGTCTTTCCGGCGAGGGCCGTGGTGAGCGGGAACTGGCCTTGATCCCACTCGCCTGCGTGCAGGAAGCGATTGGCGGCGATGAGGCGGCGGCTGGTCATGAGCACGAGCGCTGCGGCGATGTCGGCGACGTCATCGGTGAGGACATCGGGGGTGTTGGTGACGCGGATGCCGCGCGCGCGGCAGGCGTCGAGGTCGATGCCGTCGTAACCGACACCGCAGACGGTGAGGATCTCCAGCGCGGGGAGGCGGTCGAGCAGATCGGCGCCGACATGGCTGCCGCCGTTGCCAACGAGGGCGCGGATGGCTGGCGCATGAGCGGCGAGGGCGGTGTCGAGCGCGGCGGGCGTGGCGGCGGCGTGGCAGATGAAGCGGGCTTCAAGCTCGGGCTGCACGGTGGGCGGCAGCGGGACGAGGACGAGGGCGGCGGGGCGGTCCATGAGGGCGGGATGGTAACGAGGGCTTGAGTTTGGCGGGAAACGCGCTGAGAGGTAAACCTGTCCCACAACACACGATGCCGTCAAGAGTCCAGCCAGCGCCTTGCGCGCATGTTCACAGCCCCTGCGCCAATACGGAGTTGATCGAGCGCGCGGTGGAGCGCGGCAAGGCGGCGGGCCTGCGGCGGACGCGGGCGCTGGAGGACGTGCTGCATATTTTGATCGAGGCGGGCAGGCCGCTGACACTGGCGGATGTGGCGGAGTCCCCCCATCTGCGCAGCGGCGCGGATCGCGCCACGGTGTACCGGCTGCTGATGAAGCTGGAGGAGCGTGGCATTTTGCG
Source organism: uncultured Verrucomicrobiaceae bacterium (assembly GCA_964573315.1). Lineage (GTDB taxonomy): Bacteria > Verrucomicrobiota > Verrucomicrobiia > Verrucomicrobiales > Verrucomicrobiaceae > JAGRPD01. Next base: position 12,895 of record CAZNKC010000062.1, read on the forward strand.
GCGGCTGGGATTGCATGACCGGGCGGCGTATTACACGATGATTTTTCCGGGTGAGCATAACGATTACCTGATCTGCACGCGCTGCGGCAAGATCGAGCGGCTGGACATTTCCTGTCCGGTGGAGGCGCTGGAGCAGGAGATCTCGCGGCAGTCGGGTTTCAAGGGGTTGTATCACGAACTGGAGTTTTTCGGGTTGTGCCCTGAGTGCGCTTGAGGCGGCGCGTGTGTTTCTTTTTTGAAAGCGGTGTTCATGGAAAGCGGAATTACTTATAAGATCGGGAACGAAAAGCTGATTCGGGTGTTGCCGGCGGCTTCGGACCGGTTGCTCGGGCTGCTGCGCAAGCAGGGCCGGGCGGAGCACGGGGCGCTGCGGGTGAAGGTGGTGGGCGGCGGCTGCTCCGGGTTGCAATACAAGATGGATTTGGTGGATGGGCCGCAGAACCGGGACATCATGGTCACTTCCAGCGAGGTGCGGGTGGTGATCGACCCGAAGAGCGCGCTTTTCGTGTCCGGCTCGGAGTTGGATTACAGCGACGATCTGCAAAGCGGCGGTTTCAAGGTGAAGAATCCGAACGCGGTGGTGACCTGCTCCTGCGGGGAAAGTTTTTCGGCGTGATGCAGGACGATGCGTTTGAACGGCTCGGTGTGGCACGCGCGGCGGCGCTGGATGCGGAGGCGCTGAAGGCGGCTTATCTGGAAAAAAACCGCGAGGCGCATCCCGATCGGGCGGAGGGTGACGCGGTGTTGAGCGCGGAGTTGAACGCGGCATACGAGACGCTGCGGGAGCCGGAGAGCCGGTTGAAGCATCTGCTGGAACTGGAGCACGCGGGAGCGGGCGCGGCCTGGGGGACGGTGCCGATGGAGGAGGCGTTGATGGCGGTGTTTGCGCGGTTGGGGCCGCTGCTGCAAAAGACGGAGGCTTTCGCCAAAAAACGCGATGCGGCGGCGAGCGCGCTGGGGCGGGCGTTGCTGGCGGGTGAGCAGATGGCGTTGCAAGAGGAGTTGGAAACGGTGCTGGTGGAGATCGAGCAGCGGCGGGAGGACTTGGAGGCGGAGTTGGCGGGGGTGGATGCGTTGCGCGCGGCGGGCGCGGACGCGGCGGCGGAGAAGATGCGGACGCTGCGGGCGAAGTTTGCGTATTTGGGCAAGTGGCGCGGACAGGCGCGGGAGGCTTTGGCGCGGTTGTTTTAAAGTGGGGCAAGCTTCCCAGCTTGCCCGTATGGAGATGAGTGAAACCTGGGAGGTGGCAGGGCTTACGCATGGAAAATCTTGCCCCGGAAAGTCTCACACAAAGGCACAAAGACACAAAGGAATGGTTTTTTTGCGGACGTTGCGCTTTTGCGCGCTCATCCCCGAGGGGGTTCGCTTTGCGCCCTGTTCTCTGCGCTTTGCCTGTCACTCCGCTTTAATGATCGGCTAAAGAGCCTTGACTCCAACGGCTCCGCGCCGCCTCCGCCCTCGGAAAAGTGGGCGGGGACAGAGCCACGCCCTCCGTTATTCGATCCAGGGGCTGAACTCCGGGGGGATGGAGGCTTCGAAGGCTAGGGGGCGCTCGCTGAGGGGGTGGTTGAAGGCGAGACGCCAGGCGTGGAGCATGAGGCGCGGGGTTTTGATTTTTTGCCGGGAGGGATGGCCGTAGATGGGGTCGCCGAGGATGGGGTAGCCGAGGCCTTCCTTCATGTGGACGCGGATCTGGTGGGTGCGGCCGGTGAGCAGGCGGCAGCGGATGAGGGCGCAGTCTTGGTGGACGGTGAGGCGTTCCCATTCGGTGACGGCTTCCTTGCCCGCGCCGTCGTAGAGGATGGCCATGCGCTTGCGGTCCACGGGGTGGCGGCCGATGAAGTTTTGCAACCGGCCGGCGGCTTCGCGCGGGACGCCGTTGACGACGGCGAGGTAGGTTTTGGCGACGCGGCGGTCGGCGAAGGCTTCGGTGAGGCGGCGGTGGGCGCGGTCGTGCTTGGCGACGACGATGCAGCCGGAGGTGTCTTTGTCGAGCCGGTGGACGATGCCGGGGCGCGCCTCGCCGCCGATGCCGGAGAGGTCGTCGCAGTGATGGAGGAGGGCGTTGACGAGGGTGCCGTCGGGGTTGCCGGCGGCGGGATGGACCACCAGTCCGGCGGGTTTGTCGATGACGAGGATGTCGGCGTCCTCATGGAGAATGGTGACGGGGATGTCCTGGGCGACGAGGCGGGCGGCGGGTTCCGGTTCGGGCAGGGTGAGGCTGATGTGGTCTCCGGCTTTGAGCGCGGCGCCGGGTTTGGAGGTTTTGCCGTTGAGGAGGGCGTGGCCGTCGCGGATGAGGTCTTGCAGGCGGGCGCGGGAAAGCTCGGGGAGCCGGGCGTGGAGAAAGCGGTCGAGGCGCTCTCCGGCGTCCTGGGGCTGGTCGGCGGTGAATAAAGGCACGGTGGGGACTGTCGAATGCAGAATGACGAATGTCGAATGACGAATGAGTATCCGTACATTCATTCGACATTCGTCATTCTGCATTCGACATTATTCCTCCCGTGTCCGTCCCTCCTCCAGCGCCCTTTTTGAGCATCTGTCCGGTGTGCCAGAAGGCGATTGACGTGACGGCGATGGAGCCGTTCAGCAAGGTGGCCTGTCCGCATTGCGGCCAGCTCGTGCGGGTGCGGCGGAATTTCGACCATTTTCGCATCATCAAGCAGATCGGGGAAGGCGGGATGAGCCGGGTGTTCGAGGCGGAGGACGAGACGCTGGGGCGGCGGGTGGCGTTGAAAATTCTCAACCGCCAGTTTAGCCGGGACGCCGCGCGCGTGGAGCAGTTTCGCCGCGAGGCGCTGGTGACGGCGCGCCTCAGCCATCCGAACGTGATCAAACTCTACTCCACGGGGGAGGATCACGGGTATTTTTACATCGCCATGGAGCTGGTGGGCGGCGGCAGCCTGGAGCAGCGCATCAAAAACCTGGGGCGGCTGGCGGAGGAGGATGTGCTGCGCATCGGTCTGGAGGTGGCGGAGGGGCTGCGCGCGGCGCAAAAAGACGGCCTGCTCCACCGCGACGTGAAGCCGGCCAACATCCTCTTCACCGACACCGGCACGGCCAAGGTGGTGGACTTCGGGCTGGCGATCTTTGCGGACTCGGCGGACCACGACGACGGCGAGATCTGGGCGACGCCCTACTACGTGTCACCGGAGAAGGTGATGGAAAATCGCGAGGACACGCGCAGCGACATTTTCAGCCTGGGGGCGAGCTTGTACCATGCGTTGACGGGCAAGCCGCCGCACAAGGCGAACACGTCGTCGCTCACCGACCTGCGGCGCATCAAGGCGCAAAAGGTGACGCTGGAGGACACCGGACTGCATTTCTCTCCGCGCACGACGGCGGCGGTGAACCGGATGCTGGCGATCTCCCCGGAAGCCCGCCATGCGGACTACGATGCGGTGGTGGAGGATCTGCGGGTGGCGCAGCGGCTCGCGGGGCGGGGGCGGCATCTGGTCTGGGGGCGGAAGGAGAAATTCATCGCGGGCGCGGCGGTGGCGGTGGTGATGGCGTTCATGGTGGGCTGGATGGCGCGCAGCACCGGCCAGCGCGCGGCGAAGTCGATCAAAACCAGCCCGGCGCTGGAGTTGGGCACGGTCAACACCGGGGTGACGCTGACGGCGGGCCAGGCCACGGTGGGGGAGCGTTTCCGCCAGGCGCGGGACAAGCTGGCCGCGGGTGATTGCGACGAGGCGCGGCGGTTGTTCGAGGCGTTGATCGAGGAGGGGCTGCGGCAGCCGACGCTGAATTGGGCGCGGTTCCATGTGGCGGTGTGCGCGTTGGAGCGCGGGGACGAAGACGCGGCGTCGCGGCAGGTGACGCAGTTGCGGGACGATCCCGGAACCGGGGACGCCGCCGCGTTCTTCCAACGGCTGGGCGGCAATCTGGCGGAGAAATGGGGAGGCGCGGCGCGTCCGGCGCAGTTGCGTTATGAGCGCGACACCGAGGAGGTGGCGGGCTTTTTGCTGCACGGTTTGGCGCAATGGCATTTCGGTGATCCGGCGCGTGCGGTGGAGATGCTGCAATTTTTCTTTGACTCGATGCCCGTGGTGAAAGCTTCGGCCGACGCTCTGACCGGGACGGCGGAGTGGCTGCCGGCTTACGCGGAGGGGTTCGAGCGGCGTTACGGGCCGGACATGGAGACGGCGCGCGCTCTGCTGGCTTTGGATGAGGGGCCGGGCACGGACGCGGCGGCGGTGCGCGGGCTGTTGGAGCGTCTGGAGAAAAAGCGCGCCGAACTGCGCACGGAAGGCGTGCTCAAGGACAAACTGGCCGCGCGCATTCAGACGCTGCGGCGCGAGGAGGCGCGTCTGCGTTTGGCGGACCAAGCAAAAGAGCAGGAGGAGTCGCGCGCGCGCCGGCTGCGGGAGATGGAGCAGCTTGGCGAGCTGGCGGAGCTGCTGCCCGCGCTGGCCCAGGGCTACGACTACCACAAGGCGCTGGACGTGCTGCAAAGCTTCTCCTTCCAAACGCCGGAGGTGAAGTCGGCGCTGGAGGGGAAAATTTATCTCCACGGCCAGGCGCAGGCTTTCATGGAGCAGTTGGGCCGGGACATGGCGGAGCGGCCCTGGAAAGGCGCGCTGCGCCGGCTGGATGGGACGGTGGTGGAAGGCAGTGTCACGGGCTTGAACGCGGCGGAGACGACCGTGGCGCTGGAGCGCGGTGCGGCGACGGTGCTGACGGCGCAAATCGCGCCGGAGACGCTGGTGGAGATCGCCACGGCGCGGGCGTCCGAGGTGACGGATTCCACCGACTACTACCGGCGGCAGGAAATGATCGCGGTGTTCGCTCGCGTGACGGGTCTGCACGCTATCTCGGCGGCGGTGGCGGCGTCCTTGATGGATGAGAACCGGGAGTTTCGGATGCGATGGTTGAATGTATTATGATTCAGTAACGCATGTGTAGTTACACGAACCGGCGAGGCGCCTGTTCCTCATGCGGTGGCTGAAGGCGCTATGATTCTGTAACGCATGCGTAGTTACATGAACAGGCGTGACGCCTGTTCCCCATGCTGAGGAAGGGGGACGCATCGGAGAGTCGTGGTGCCTTTTTCAGCCGAAGCGGCCGGTGATGTACTGCTGGGTGATTTTTTCCCGGGGGACTTCGAAGAGCGGCAGCGTGGGGCGGTACTCGATGAGCTTGCCGAGGTAAAAGAGCGCGGTGTAATCTGCGACGCGGAGAGCCTGTTGCATGTTATGGGTAACGATAACGATAGTGTAACGCTCGCGCAGTTGCGAAATGAGTTCTTCGATCTTCGCGGTTGCAACGGGATCAAGCGCCGAACAGGGCTCGTCCATCAGTAACACTTCGGGTTTCACCGCTATTGCACGAGCGATACAAAGGCGTTGCTGCTGGCCGCCGGAGAGGCCGTAGGCGCTCTGGTGGAGGCGGTCTTTGACTTCATCCCAAAGCGCGGCGTCGCGCAGGCTTTGCTCGACTGTTGTTTGAATTGTCGTGGAGTCGAATCGTTGAAGTTCAAGTCCATAAGACACATTTTCAAAAATGGAGCGTGGAAAGGGATTGGACTTCTGAAAGACCATGCCGACGCGCCGCCGCAGCACAACGGGGTCCATCGAGGGGGTGTTGATGTCGTCACCTTCAAGCAGAATCTGACCCTGCCGCACGCTGGCTTCGGGGATGCGGTCGTTCATGCGGTTGAAGCAGCGCAGCAGGGTGGATTTGCCGCAACCGGAGGGGCCGATGAAGGCGGTGACTTGGCGGCGCGGGATGTCCATGTCGATCTGGTAGAGCGCTTGGCGCTGGCCGTAAAAGAAGTCGAGATCGGACACTCGGAGGGTGGCTTGGTCCGGGGTCAGATTGGGATCGGGGAGATGGGAGGCGGGGAATGGGGCGGTGGTGGTCACGGCTTGGGTCTCGCTGAAGATGGCACAGTTTTGCGCGGAGGACAAAGCTTGGTTGGTGACAAGTTGGGCAGGTTTCAGGTTTCAGATTTCAGGGTTCAGGTTTCAGGGTTCAAGTGTCAAGCAAGGCTCCTCTGCTCGACCTGAAAACTGAAACCTTGAACACTGAAACCTTCTTACTTGATTGGGCAGGCAAGCCAGCGGCTCGCGCCACGGGGGGCCAAGGAGAGGCGCTTTGGACGCGCCTCACGCCTCGGAGAGGCGTGGTACTTTTACGTTACACTCCGGCGGCGGCCAGCACTTCGTCGCGGCTCGCGCCGCGCAGTTCGAAGACGCGGTAGATGGTGTCTTCGATGAGGTTGTTCGGGCAGGAGGCGCCGGCGGTGATGCCGATGGTGACGGGGCCGGTGCCGGCGAGTTTGTCGGTGTAGCTTTGCGTCTCCTGTTTCTGATGGATGTCGAAATGGACGATGGTCTCCAGGGCGGTGAGGCAGTCGGAGGTGCGGATGAAAAAGGTGGGCAGTTGCTGCTCGCCGATCTCGACGAGGTGGGTGGTGTTGGAGCTGTTGTAGCCGCCGACGACGAGCAGCACGTCGAGCGGCTGTTTGAGGAGCAGGAAAAGGGAGTCCTGACGCTCCTGGGTGGCGCCGCAGATGGTGTCGAAGACTTGGAAATTGGCCGCGCCGGTCTCGGGTCCGTTGCGGTCGAGCACGGCTTGACGGAGGCGGCGCTGGATTTCCTCGGTCTCGGACTTGAGCATGGTGGTCTGGTTGGCGACTCCGATGCGGCGCAGGTGAAGGTCCGGATCGAAACCGGGGGAGAGTCCGCCCTCGAAGCGTTTGAGGAAGGCGGCTGCGTCTCCGCCGTGGCGGATATAGTCGCAGACGGCTTCGACGTCGGACAGGGTGAGGACGACGAGGTAATGGCCGTTGCCCTGATCTCCCAGCGCGCGCGAGGAGGTGGCGCGGGTTTCCTCGTGGGAGGCTTTGCCGTGGATGATGGAGGTGAAGCCGTCGCGGGCGTAGCTGCGCACGCGTTTCCAGACGCTCATGACATCCCCGCAAGTGGTGTCCACGACGGCGCAGCCGCGCTCCTGGATGAGCTTCATGAGGCTGGTCTCGGCACCGAAGGCGGGGACGATGACGACGTCGTCCGGCGTCATTTGGGCGACGCGGTCCATGTGCTCGGCGATGGGGATGCGGATGATGCCCATTTCGTCGAGCTGGCGGTTGACCTCGGGGTTGTGGATGATTTCTCCCAGCAGGAAGATGCGGTTCTCCGCGAAGACACGGCGGGCGGCGTAGGCGAGGTCGATGGCGCGCTCGACGCCGTAGCAGAAGCCGAAGTCGCGGGCGAGGCGGACGGTGGTCTGGCCGAGTTGGATGACGCCGCCTTTCTCGCGGATGGAATCCACCAAGGGGCTGCGGTAGTGTTTTTCCACCTCGGCCTGGACGCGCTCCATGACCTCCGGCGTGCGGACGTTGACACGCTTGCGGGCGGGCGGCGGGGTGGTGGCGGCGGCGCTCATTGCGGCGGATTTTGCTTCACTTCAAAAGGTGTAAAAGCGGCCATGCTGGGCGTCCTCGAAGACTTTGGGGCTCAGCATGTAGGAATTGGGCGGGTCGGGCAGGGTGGTGTCATCCAGCACGGGCAGGGTGCGGCCGATGGTGGCGTCTTCCGGGTGGCTGGCGGCGACGTGGACGGGCGTGCCGACGGAGACCATGTCGAACATTTTCTTCGCCGACTTGATCGGCATGCGGACGCAGCCGTGGGTGCAGGGGTAGGGTTTGACGAAGCCCCAGTGCATGCCGTAGGCGGGCGAGTGGAAGGACATCCAATAGGTCATCGGGTAGCCGGCGCCGGGCTGGCTCTGGCGGCGGCGGTTCCAGGTTTTGCCGAGGATGCGGTGATGGCCGGCGGGGGTGACGGAGCCGGGCTTGCCGACCGAGCACGGGGTGGCGAGCAGCACGCGGTCGCCCTCGACGACATAGATGCGCTGGGCGGCGGTGCTGATCTTGACTTTGACCGCGGCCCGGTTGTGGGGTTGCTGGGTTGGCGGGTCGAAGCTGGTGGAGTAATTGGCCTTGCTGGGCTTGGTGGCGGCGCAACTGGCGAGCAAGGCTGCGGCCAAGGCCAGGGAGGCGTGTCGGAGGAGGCGGGCTGTGGTGTTCATCGTCCCGGCAGTCTTAGCACAACCGGCGGTTTCCGCCAGAGCTAAAGTGGGGCAATCATCTTGATTGCCCGTTGTCCGACGGTGCAACCAAGAGGGTTGCGCCACTTTTTGCGGATGGACTTGACCGGCCGGGCCGGGCGCGGCAGGTTGCGGGCATGAACCGGCTGGCGTGTGTTGTTTTCGGAGCGGCGGCGCTTGCCGTTGCTGGCTTGTCCGCGGCGGAGCCGCGCGGCGAGGTGATGTTGTTCGATGGCAAAAACATCGACGACTGGGAGATGGTGGACATCGGGGCCAGCGGCTACGTGGAACTGGACGAGGACAACGGGGTGATGATCATCCGCCAGGGCGACAGTCTGAGCGGGGCGTTGTACAAGAAGGCGGCGGACCTGCCCATCGAGCGTTACGAGATCACGCTGGAGGCGCGGCGCACGGCGGGCGTGGACTTTTTTTGCGGGCTGACTTTTCCAATCGGCAACCTGGAAACCTGCGCGACGCTGATCCTGGGCGGCTGGGGTGGCAGCGTGACGGGCATCTCCAGCATCGACGGCCTGGACGCTTCCGAAAATGCCACCGGCTCTTATCAACGCTACGAGGACGACAAATGGTACGTGGTGCGCCTGCGGGTGACGCCGGAGAACCTCAGCGCGTGGATCGATGGCAAGCAGGTGGTGGACATCGACATCGCCGGCCGCAAAGTGGGCCTGCGCTCCGGTCCGATCGAAAGCTACGCGCCGCTCGCGCTGTCCACCTACAACACCGAGGCGGGGATCCGGAAGGTGAAGTTCAAGCCGCTGCCGGAGAAGGCGCGGTGATGTGTTTCATTGGACTGGGAATGACAGAGGAATGGGGACAGGGGAATGAATGATTGGGGCGCGGTCAAAGAGGGGAGAAGGAGTGATGAGGGGATCAAACGAAGTTCCGGTCTTCCTCCATCATGCTTTCTCTCGCCAGCACCACTTCGGTGTTATTGATGCCCAGGACATGAATGGTGGTGCGGGCGCTGGCTGTCTTGCCAAAAAGCCATGCCCCACGCCATTCAAAATGGTCATTCCATTCATCACGCCGTGGATGAAATAGAGGCACGATCTCCCCCGTGATCGGGTCAACTCCCGCCACGTTCGGTCCCTTGCGGGCATTGCACGGCAGGCAGGCGAAAGCCAGATTTTCCTCATCCGAGGCGCCTTGGTGTTTCCTGGCGATGATGTGGTCCATTTGAAAAGGCAGGCTCGTCCATTCGGGACGCATGTGACAGTACTCACAGCGTCCGTCAGCCCGGCTGCGGACTCTTGCGGCGAGAACTGGATCCACCCGGCTCACGCGGCGTTGAATTGGCGCAGATAGAGGCGGGCTTTGGACTGCATGAGGTCCACCAAGGCGCCGAGACGCAGGTAGCTCTCCATCTCGCGATTTTCCTGCTGCGTAAGCGTGCCATCACCCGCTTTTGCAGACAATTCGGAGGCGCGCTCCACATCCTCTTGCGAGAACGAGAGCTTTAATACCGCCTGTGCGGCTTGCTCCGACCAGCCGCAACGCTGGGGATCAATGAGGCGTTCCATGATGCCAGCTTCAGGGAATTGAGATTGAGCTGTCATGGGGAAATTATGGCCGTTCATCCGCGCAAGGGCAAGTCCGAATCCGGCAGCAAAGTGGCCTGTGTCCCGGCCTGATCGAGAGTTATACCGGAGGGAACTCGCATGGTTACAACTGGATCGTAAGCTGGCCGGCTTCGTGTTCCGGTTTGGGGAGAAGGCCGGGGAAGGTTTGGGCGTTGGGTTTATTGGGGCCGGTTTTGATGGTGTGTTTGCCGGTGGAATAGACGCGGGGGCGGAAGCGATTGCCTTGGACGCGGACGGTGTAGAGGATGTCGCCGGTGGTTTCTTCGATGACTTGGACGACGGGGGCAGTGTTGTTTTCAAAGACGAGTTCGGGGAGGTGGCCGGCGATCTTGCGGCCGTCGTTGGCGTGCATGTCCACGGTGATGGGCCAGCCGGGGAATTGGGCGGCGTCGCCCTGGCGGGCGTCGGCGAAGCGGGGCCAGCATTCGAGGGTGATCTGGCGGGTGCTTTTTTTGAAGCGGACGATGCCGTAGCCGTCGGCGCGTTGTTTTTCGTCTTGGATGTCGGGCGGGTTGGCGTAGGCGAGCATGGAGAGGCGGTTGCCGAGGCCGTCTTTGAAGTCGCCGGTCCAGGGCAGGGGGCTGCCGGGGACGGGGTTGGGGCCGGGTTTTTCATCCTCGGGATGCCACCAGCGGCCGTAGATGGTGTTGACGAGGGCGGGGCTGGTGAAGCCGTAGGGGCCGTCGCCGAAGGCGTCGATGCCGTGCTTGACGGTGACGGCGAGGTGCTGGTCGCCGCAGAGGTGGACGGCCCAGGCGCGGCGGATTTCCTCCAGGGCGCGCTTGCGCGGGGTCTGCGGCCAGCCGTTGCAGTCGAGGTCGGCGAGCAGGCGGTTGTCCGGCTGGCCGTGGAGGTGGACGGCGCCGCAGAAGGCGGTCTGGGAGAGCACGGCTTTCATGTCCGCGCCGGTCCAGTCCTGGGACCAGTCGCGGAGAAATTTTTCCTGGCGCTCGCCGAGGAGTTGCAGGCCGGGGAGGTCGATGCTGGCGGGGTCGTAGGCGGGATCGTTGATGTGGTCGGGGCGGGGGCCCATCTGGGGGATTTTGCCGGCGGGTCCGGTTTTGAATTTGCGGTCTTCGAGGATGGCGAAGTCGATGCCGCCGACACGCAGGCGGGTGAAATAAACGGTGATGCCGCGCTCGACGGGCGCGGGATCGACGGGGTCGGGCAGGCTCCAGGATTGCTGGCGCTGGACGAGGTTGACGTACTCCGGTGGGTACATGTAGCCGCCGTCGGCGCTGCCGGGGATTTCGGAGTGCTTGCCATTTTCTCCCCAGAGGTTGCCGTGGCCGACGTCGTGATCGTCGGGGATGCAGATGGCGGGGCGGTCGCGGAGGATGTCGCGGAACTGGAGGCCGAATTCGATCCAGCCGGCGGTGTGCTCGGTGTGGCGATAGGTTTGGTCACCGCCGAAGAAGAGGAGGTCGGGGTTTTGGAGCTTGAGGTTGTCGATGATCTCGGGCCGCAGGCCGGTGGTGCGGCTGGAGTTGCAGGACATGTTGGCGATGACGATCTCGTCTTTGTCCACGGGGTCGCGGCGGATGAGGCCCTCGAAGCTGGCTTCGTCGCCGTGGCGGACGCGGTAGGGCACGTCCTGGGAGTTGTCCCAATCCTCGATGCGGAAGTGGACGCTCCAGCCGGGGTAAAGCACGGGCGCGGTGGTGGCCTGGGTCCAGCGGCCGTCGCGTTGGAATTCGAGCCGGGCTTCGCGGGGTTCGCCGGGCTTGAGGGGGTAGAGCTGGGCGGTGAGCTTGAGGACGCAGTTCTCGTGGGTGTAGAGGGAGAAGGCGACGACTTCGGAGCGCGGTACGTCCATCGGCGGCGGCGCGGTGGGGCCGGGGCGGCCCTTGCCTTTTCCTTTGCCGGGGCCTTTGCTTTTGGCTTTGCCGGTGTTGGCGGCGGGCTGGGACAGCCACCATTCGCCGGTGGCCAGGGAGTCGAGTTGGGGGAAGGCTTCGCCAAAGGGCAGGGCGGCTTCGACGGCGCTGGCGGGTGCGGCGGGATCGAGGGCGAGGCTGCCGAGGCCGGCAGCGGTGAGTTTGAGGGCCGGGCGGCGGGTCAGAGTGGAGGCGG
>CAZNKC010000063.1:0-24405 GCA_964573315.1 uncultured Verrucomicrobiaceae bacterium
CAAAAGTACAGAAATTATAACTTAATGGCATTGCGGCTAAAGCCTCGACTCCAACGGCGCGGCTGAAACCACCGCAAGGAGCCGCAGGCCCGGCTCATTTCCGCCGGCGGCGCAGCAGGCCAAGCATCCAAGTCAGGCCGATGAGCAGCGCGCCGGAGGGTTCGGGAACGACAACGGTCATCAGGAATCCATTGGTTAAATCTCCTCCAGCGTTGAAAGGGGCTCCGGAGTATATTTCGGCAAAAGTGCCCGTGCCTTCTTCAATGGTTCCGTACGCGCTGGTGCCGACCCTGTAGCCATAGAGGTTGTCGTCGGTATCGAAGAGAATCCCGTTAAAGCGCAGCCCTGGATGATTGATGCTGCCTTCGTTCGTGAAGGTGACGCCATCGGTGGTTGAGTAATGCCAAAGGCGGCTCATTGAGGGCGTCGGGGTGCCTTCGTCGTTGTTCCCGGAAATCCACAGGTCGCCGTTGGAATCAAAAGCAAGGTCACCCAGAAACATGGTGTTGTTGCCCGGCAGGTTAATGTTCATCCAATCATTGATGTCTCCCCCAATGCCTGTGAAATCCACCTTTCTGAGAGTATCTCCTCCATTGATGAGGGTATAGTAGGAGCCGTTATAAAAGGCTCCGCCGTAAAGTTCCACCGGTCCTCCTCCGAATGTAAGGTTGCCCAGACTGGTGGCGGCTCCGACGTCCACGCTAGAGCCGGAAGCAAGGGTTACTCCGGTCAAATCCAGCGACCACAGGGCATGAGTGGCGGAGGAGGGACCGTTGACGAAAAGCAACCGGTGGCCGCCAGGATCGTAGGCGAGGCCGTTGCCATCGAAGTTGCCCGGCAACCCCGTGAAAGAGAGGCTGCCTTGGGTGCCGGGATCATCCACGGCGAACCAAGTCACGCTGCTGCCTTGCAGGGAGAAGGCGACTTCCATTTGTTGTGCCATCGCGCATGGGAGGATGAACGATGCGAGAGCGGCGGTGATGTATGTTTTCATGTGGAGTGCAGGGGTGTGAGGCGCCTCCGTGCGCCTGGGGAGGGGCTGACTTTTCATAACCCTATGCACGGCACGACTATAATGACCAGTGCTTGCATCTGGACCATCCGAACAACTTTCTGGATCGCCCGCTTCAAGGAGGGCGGGCTCTGTCCTCGCTCAATTCTGGGTATTCCGTGTGTTCCGCAGGCCACCGTTTTGGTTTTTAGGCGCAACCCTCTTGCCGGATAGGTTCTCAATTTCTCTGCCGCCGCAGACGGTCTGCCCGTCCTCATATCGGCCACGCCGTTCCTTCTCGTTTCTGCAAATCCTCTCCCTTTTGCCGCTCATTCTGACAAATCTTTTACAATTGAATTATGGAAAATACAAAAATAGTTTTCATTATTGTGAAAGCTATTATTTATGCGCTCCATTTCATTGCATCGTCTTTTTCAGATCGCCTGCGGCCTGCTCGCTTGGCCGGCTCTGGCCGATGTCCCGGACGGCGGGACGATGCAGCTTGAATGCTCTTCTTTTTGGCAAAACACCGCCCTCACCTCCTGGCCTGCCGAAATCCCACAAAAGAACCTGCGCCTCGACCGCCTGGACTTCCTGCTCTCCGGCCTCGCTCTCCAACGCGCCGACGGTTCCTGGCTGGAGTCGGAGGACTGGCAGGGCTTCGTCGCCAGCGCCGGCAAAACCAGCGTCCTGCCGCCCGCCACCGGCATTCCGGCGGAGCGTTTCACCGCTGTCCGCTTCTTCGTGGGCGTCCCGCCCCGGCTCAACAGCGCCGACCCCGCGCAATGGCCGCCCGGACATCCGCTGCACCCGGACACCTGCGGCCTGCACTGGGGCTGGCAGGGCGGTTACGTGTTTTTGGCGCTGGAAGGCCGCTGGCGGCAGCCGGACCGGGTGCTCGGCGGCTTTTCCTTTCATCTCGCCACGGACGAGCGCTTGGCCGCTGTCGAGCTGCCGGTGGAATTCCAGGGCGGTGGCCCGCTCACCTTGCGCCTCGCCTTGGATGCCGCCGTACTGCTCGAAGGCATCGACTTCAACCGCGACGGTACTTCCACCCATAGCCGCCCCGGCGACGAGCTGGCCGTGCGCCTCCAGGCCAACACCAGCCGCGCCTTCCGCGTCGTCTCCCTGCACCACGACCTGTTTCAACCGCCCGCCGCCGCGGACGCCGAACCCGCTCCCCTGCCGCCGGGCGCCACCGCCTTCCCACTCGACATCACGCGCCGTTTCCCGCAGGCCGCCCTGCCCGCCGGCAATCCCCTGACCCGCGAAGGCGTGGCCCTCGGCGAAAAACTCTTCCACGACCCGCGCCTCTCCATCAACAACAGCCAGTCCTGCGCCTCCTGCCACGACCGCGCGTTGGCCTTCAGCGACAGCCGCCGCGTCAGCCCCGGCGCGCAGGGGCAGCCGGGCAAACGCCAGTCCATGCCGTTGTTCAACCTCGCCTGGGCGCGCGACGGTTTCTTCTGGGATGGCCGCGCCGCCACGCTGCGCCAGCAGGTGCTCATGCCCATCGAAGACCCGCATGAGATGAACGAAAGCCTCGACCGCGCCGTCGCCAAACTCGACGGCGAGCAGGACGCCTTTGCCCAAGCCTTCGGCACGCCGGAAATCACCCCAGAGCGGTTGGCAAAGGCGCTGGAGCAGTACCTCCTCACCCTCGTCTCCCAGGACAGCCGGTTCGACCGCGCCGCGCGCAAGGTCGCCACCCTCACCGAGGAGGAAAAGCGCGGCCTGCAGCTTTTCGTCACCGAGCACGACCCCGCGCGCGGCCTCTACGGCGCGGATTGTTTCCACTGCCACGGCGGCACCTTGTTCACCGATCACCAATTCAAAAACAACGGCCTCGAACTCACCCCCGAAGACCTCGGCCGCATGGCCGTCACCGGCGATCCCGCCGACCGCGGCAAGTTCAAGACGCCCAGCCTGCGCAACATCGCCGTCACCGCGCCCTACATGCACGATGGCCGCTTCCAAACCCTGGAGGAAGTCATCGAGCACTACAACAGCCCGATGCCGCGCACGGACACGCTGGACCCGAACCTCGCCAAGCATCCCGCCGCCGGCCTGCAGCTCAGCGCCGAAGACAAGCGCGCCTTGGTCGCCTTTCTCAAAACCCTCACCGACGACGCCTTCATCGCGCAAGACACCCCGCTCGCCTCCCGCCCATGAAAACGCCACGCCAAACCCTTCAGGCAGAGAGCAGAGCGCAAAGCGCAGAGCGAGGTCTCGCAGATGGAGCAAAACGCCCTGCGCCCTGCACTCTGCGCCCTGCGCACTGCGCACTGCGCTCTGCGCCCCGCGCCCTGCGCCCTGCGCTCCTCCTGCTGCTCGCCGCCCCCGTCTTCGCCGGCGAGGACGACCACGTTCTCGCCGACCAACTCATCGCCGAAGCCGAGGCGCTCGCCCCCGCCTTCGTCGCGCCCGCGCCCGCCGCCACGACCGCCACCGCGCGCATCAACCTGGGGGAATGGAGCGCCATCATCCCCTGGACCCCGCACATTCCCGTCACCGCCGCCACCCTGCCGGATGGCCGCCTGCTCACCTTTTCCTCGAACCAGCGCACCACCTTCCCGGTCGGCCCGGAGTTCACTTACGCCGCCGTTTGGAATCCGAAAACCGGCGCCTTCACCGAGATCAACAACAGCCGCCACGACATGTTTTGCGGCGGCGCCGCCATGCTGCCGGATGGCCGCGTGCTCATCAACGGCGGCCGCAACACCACCCGCCTCAGCAGCCTCTTCGACTGGCGCACCGGCCAATGGTCCGCCATCCCGAACATGAACGACCCGCGCTGGTACAACACCACCGTCGCCCTCACCGACGGCAGCGTCTTCACCGTCACCGGCGACGGCGGCACGAACACCGCCGAACGCTGGACGCAAACCGGCGGCTGGCAGAGGCTGACCGGCATCCCGTGGGCCGACGTCGTCTCGCAGCCCGGTTACGTCACCCGCTGGCACCCGCTCATCCTCGTCGCCCCGGATGGCCGGCTTTTCCACGGCGGCCCCACCCGCCGGATGAACTGGCTAACCACCGCCGGCAACGGCAGCCTCACTTACAGCGGCGTCAACGTGCCCGGCACGCTTTACCCCAAGGAAGGCTGCTTCGCCCTGTATGACGAAGGCCGCATCCTCGTCGCCGGCGGCTCCTCCTCCACCTCCTCCAACCCCCATGACAGCAGCACCGGCACCAGCACCACGGCCGCCTTCACCATCGACATCCGCGGTTCCACGCCCGTCGTCGCCGCCACGCAGCCGATGCAATACGCGCGCCAGTTCGTCAACTCCGTCATCCTCCCGAACGGCGAGGTCATCGCCATCGGCGGCAACACCTCCGGCCGCAAATTCAACGACACTGGCTCCATTCTCACCCCGGAAATCTGGAACCCCGCCAGCGGCCAGTGGCGCGAGGTCGCGCCGATGAACGTGCCGCGCAATTACCACTCCCTGGCCCTGCTGCTGCCCGATGGCCGCGTCTGGTCCGGCGGTGGCGGTCTCTCCGGCAACAACGCCGACCACCGCGACGCGCAAATCTTCACCCCGCCGCAGCTTTACACCGCCACCGGCGCCCTGGCCGCGCGCCCGCAGATCACCCAGACGCCAGCCCGCATCGCTCCCGGGACCGTCTTCGAGGTCGCCGCCGGCGCGGGCGTCAGCCGTTTCACCTTCATCAAAATGTCCTCGCAAACGCACTCGACGAACACCGACCTGCGCTTCCTCGAACTGCCTTTCACCGAGACCTCGACCGGCGCCCACCGCCTCACCGCACACGCCAATCTCAACGTCATGACGCCCGGCTACTGGATGCTCTTCGCGCTCGATGGCAACGGCGTCTGGTCCGAGGCCAGCATCATCCAGGTGGACCCCGCCGCCGCTGCCATCACGCCGCCGGAGGACCGCTTCAACGTCATCGGCCAACCCGTAAGTCTTACCGTGACCGCCACCGCACCCGGCGGCGCTTTGACCTACTCCGCCACCGGCCTGCCGCCCGGACTCGCCATCAACGCCGCCAGCGGCCTCATCAGCGGCACGCCCCATGCCATCGGCGTCTATGCCGTCACCATCTCCGTTAGCGATGGCAGCGGCGGCGAGCCCATCCGCGTCAGCTTCACCTGGACCATCGGTCAGGCTCTCAGCCTCGCCCCGCTCTCCGGCAGCCCCGTGCAAACCGGCGCCGAGGGCGTGTTCACCGCGTCCAGCACCGGCGGCCACAACCCGCGCTACCGCTGGAATTTCGGCGACGGCACCCCCATCACGCCGTTCAGCGACTCGCCCGCCATCACCCATACCTTCACCGCGCCGGGACATTACACCATCACCCTCATCGCCACCGACGACACCGGCCATGTCGTCTTCGAAACTTTCACCCAGATCGTCCACCCGCCGCCGGCGGAAAAACCGCCCGCCGTCTCCACCGGCATCCTCTACGAAAAACGCGCCACCGGCAACGACCGCGTCTGGGTCGTGAACCCGGACAACGACAGCGTCACCGCCTTCGATGCCGTCACCCATGCCAAGCTCGCCGAGATCCCCGTTGGCAAAGCCCCGCGCGCGCTCGCCCTCGCGCCTGATGGCCGCCTCTGGGTCACTTGCACGGAAAGCTCCCACATCGCTGTCATCGACACCGGCTCTCTCGAAGTCGCCACAACCTTGCTCGCGCCGCGCGGTTCGCGTCCGTTCGGCTTGGCTTTCGATCCGAACGGCACGGCCTGCTATATCGCCTATGAAGGAGCGGGCCTGCTGTCCATACGGCATCCCATCACCGGCGATATGATAGGTGACTTCGCAGGTGCCGGCGTCGGCCAGCACGCCCGCCACGTCTCCGTCAGCCCCGACGGCAGCCGCATCTATGTCAGCCGCTTCATCACCCCGCCGGTTCCGGGTGAACACACCGCCAGCCCCGACCCCGCCGGACACGGCGGCGAGGTCGTCGTCGTTGACCCTGTCACGATGAATATCGAACGCACCATCCTGCTCGCGCACAGCGACGCCGATGACACCCCCACCTCCGCGCGCGGCCTGCCCAACTACCTCGGCCCCGTCACCATCGCCCCGGACGGCCTCACCGCCTGGGTGCCCTCGAAGCAGGACAACATCAAGCGCGGCCTGCTGCGCGACGGCTCCCACCTCACCCACGACCAAACCCTGCGCGCCATCGCCAGCCGCATCGACTTGACGGAACAAAGTGAGGACCACGCCGCCCGCATCGACTTCGACGACGCCGGCATGCCCTCCGCCGCCGTCTTCGATCCCACCGGCGGCCTGCTCTTCGTCGCCTTGGAAAGCACGCGCGCCGTCGCCGTCGTCAACCCGTTCACATATGAGGAAATCGCCCGCTTCGAAGCCGGTCTCGCCCCCCAGGGACTCGCCGTCGCGCCCGATGGCGGCGCGCTTTACGTCCACAACTTCATGGACCGCAGCGTCAGCGTCTTCGACATCACCCCCTTGACCCGGGGCGTCAGCCTCACCCCCCTGCTCCTCGCCACCCTGCAAAGCGTGGCCGACGAAAAACTGCCCCCGCAAATCCTGCGCGGCAAACAGCTCTTTTACGACGCCTTCGACAACCGCCTCGCCTTCCAGCGCTACATCTCCTGCGCCGGCTGCCACAACGACGGCGGCCACGACGGCCGCACCTGGGACATCACCGGCTTCGGCGAGGGCCTGCGCAACACCATCACCCTGCGCGGCCACGGCGACCACGGCCCGCTGCACTGGTCCGGCAACTTCGATGAAGTCCAGGACTTCGAAGGCCAGATCCGCAACCTCTCCGGCGGCGCCGGTCTCATGAGCGACGCCGACTTCCACAGCGGCACCCGCTCCGAGCCGATGGGCGATCCCAAAGCCGGCCTCAGCGCCGACCTCGACGCCCTCGCCGCCTATGTCAAATCCCTCACCAACGAGCCGCCCAGCCCGCATCGCAAAACCGATCCTCCTAGTATCGCCCAAGCCCAAGCCGGCGAGCAAGTCTTCCGTCGCCAGCAATGCGCCTCCTGCCACGGCGGAGAAAACTTCACCCACAGCGCCCTCGGCCTGTTCGCCGACATCGGCACTCAAAAGCCCGCCAGCGGCCAGCGCCTCCACGGCCCGCTCACCGGTTTTGACATCCCCACCCTGCGCGGCGTCTGGGCCACCGCCCCCTATCTGCACGACGGCTCCGCCGCCACCCTCGCCGACGCCGTGCGCGCGCACGGGGACGTTTCGATCAGCGAGACCGACCTCGAAAACCTCACCGCCTACCTGCTGCAAATCGACAACCTCCCCGCCACCGCGCCGGAACCCGGCACACCCACGCTTTCCGGCCAAAACATCGGCGGCAGCATGATCTCCGGCCGGCATTCCACCGACTCCGCCAGCGGCACCCACACCCTGCGCGGCGCCGGCACCGACATCAACTCCACCGCCGACGGTTTTTACGGCTCCTTCACCCGCCTGTATGGCGACGGCGAGATCCGCGCCCGCGTCACCAGCCAAAGCGACACCCATCCCTGGGCCAAGGCCGGCATCATGATCCGCGAAGACCTCACTGGCGGCTCCCGCCACGCCACCCTTTTCACCACGCCCGGCAACGGCTTCGGCCTCGTCTGGCGCGCCGCCGCGCACGACACCACCACCTACACGCCCGGCCCGCCGCTGAACCCCCAGCCGCACAACTGGCTCCGGCTCACGCGCTCCGGCGACACCATCACCGCGCAAGTCTCCGCCGACGGCGACACCTGGGCCACCGTGCAGAGCCTCACCTCCGAGGCATTGCCTCACACCCTCTTCGTCGGCCTCGCCGTCACCTCCGCCTCGCCCTACGTGCTCGGCACCGCCACCTTCGACAACGTGCAGATTCTCGGCGGCCAGTTCCCATTGCCGGATAACTTCACCGCGCCCGTCGAACCCATCGCTGAACCTGACACCGACCGCAATAACAACGGCGTCCACGACCTCATCGAATACGCCATCGGCAACCAAGACCGCCCCGACGCCGGTTGGTGGCTCGAAACACACCCGGATGGCCAAGTGGACGCTCACGTCGTCACTCCAACAAACATCACCGGCATCACCTTTTCCCTGCTAACCACCCCCAATCTCGTCGCTTGGCATGGGGTGTCGAGAAATCCCGTCGCCACACCGCTGGCAGACGGCTGGCAGCGGCTCACCTGGAGCGGCATCGACACCGCGAACGGCCAAAACCCGCAACACGGCATCGTCCGCCTGCGTGTGGCTCAAACCCACGGCATCACCGCCGCCAGCGCGCCCCAAGGCTGGCAGCGCTTCGACTTGCAGCCCGGCCATCAAACCATCGGCATCAGCCTGCTCAACGCCCCCGCCCTCGCCGGTCGCATCGAGGAAATCGCCGAAGGCAATCGCGTCATCCTCTCCGCCACCGGCTCGCCCCCGACCGCGGACGACCCGCCTTGCTATCTCGAAGTCCTGGACGGCGAACACGCCGGGCATCGCTTCGATCTCGCCACGGATGAGCACGGCCATCTCACCGCCAGCCCCGACTCCCCGCACAATACGCTGAACGAACTCCCCGCCACCCTCGCCGGCGCGCGCGTCATCGTGCGCCAGCATCTCACGCTCAAGCAGGTTTTTGACCGCGATCCCATCCACGGCGGCCCCTCCGCCGCTCACGCCGACCAAGTTTTATTCCACCTCGGCGCCAACTGGGAAAGCCACTGGCTGCTCGACATCCCCGGCCTGCGCCGCTGGACCCGCAACGGCGACGCCACCTTGAAAGACACCGGTGGTCGTATCATCGCGCCTGGCGCCGGTCTCATGCTAAGACGTACCCTCGTCGCCGACCCCGGCCCCGCCACCCTCACCCTCACCGGCCACGTCCGCGCCACCCCCTTCCGCCGCCCGCTGATCGCCGGCTACAACTTCATCACCAGCCCCTGGCCGCTCGACGGCACCCCGAACGGCTGGCAGTTCACCCCCGCCAACGGCTTCACCGCCACCCTGAACCCCGCGTTGTCCGATCAAATCCAGATCTGGAACGGCTCCCACTACACCGGCTATTGGCTCCTGCAATACAACACCGCACATCGCTGGACCCCGCTCGGCAGCGCCACCCTGCACGACGTCGGCGACACCCTCCCCCTCCCCGCCAACGCCGCCTTCTTCCTCAGAGCCCGCCCCGAAACCACCGCCACCGGCTGGACCCTCGCCCCGCCGCGGTGATGCGGTCACTCCTGTTTCAACGTGTGAACGCAATCCGCGATCGGGATGTAAAGCCCCGTGATCTTCCATTTGCCGCCCGCCTTTTTGAAGTCGTTGAACAGGGACATGGTGTGGCGGCGGGCATCGGTCAGATGCAGGAAGCCGTTGCTGATCTCCCAGTTGGTGATGCCGAATTTGGCGTTCATCTCCACCACGCCGCCCGCAGCCAGGCGGATAAGGCCGTTGCTGCCCTTGGGGTCGGATGGACGGGGTCCATGATAGAGAAAATCAAACGTCAGCCCGGCCAGGTCTTCGTCCTTCGGAATGGAAGCAAGGTCCGCCGGACTCATGCCGGTGTGGACCATTTTGATAGCAAAGGTCTTTTGATCCGCTCCCGTGCCAATGCCTTCGAAGGTGGTTTTGGCTTTGCCGCCTTTGAGATCGATCTCATAGACGCAATGATTCGGCCAAGTGACGACCAGCTTGTTTCCCTGAAGATTCCAGCGACCATCCCTCCCCAGTCCTTTCCCCGGCCAGCCGAAACCGGCGCTGTAGTCGGAGAAGAAAGCCAGAGGATGAAAGGGAACGGGCTTCCCGTCATTGAACTGATACCACAGGCCCATGAGCCAGTCGGGAACGGACGGGATGGAGGTTGCGGAACCGGCAGCCGCCTGCAATTCGCGCGCCTGCTGCTGGCTGGCGGCGGAGAAAGTGCCCAGGGCCACGGGCGTCACTTTTCCGGCGATGTCGAGCAACACGTTGTCCCCTTCGATGCGCACGAACTTGGCTTGAATGCTGCGGCCTTGAACATCGATCCAGGTGGGAGGATCGGTGCGCGGGAGCGGCGGCTCGGGCGGAGTGGTGGGAGAGACAGAGGCGGTCACTCCGTCCAGATCACGGATCATCAAGTTGCGAAAATCCACCGGTCCCTTCATGCCAGAAAAGACGACATGCCCACGTTTTTTCGAGAGATCCAGCCGGTGACGGCGCGACCCCTTGGCCACCGGGTCGCCGGTGGGAAGTTCCTGGTCAATGACGGTGACGTTGTTGATGATGACAGTGAGCCGCGTTCCTTCCATGCGGATTTCATGGGCGTTCCATGAACCAGCCGGCTGCATCGGCTTGGCTTGTGGCGCGAGGAAGTAGGTGAGCGCGCCATGCGATTGCCAGGGCTTGGCTTTGGTATAGGTGGGTGAAGCGTCGTCGATGAGTTGGATTTCAAAGCCGGTGTGAAGCAGGAATTTGTAGCCCTGTTTGTTGTCGGCGCACCAAATGCCGATGCCATTGTTGCCGCCGGGACAAAGGCGGAGATCGAATTTGAGATGGAAGCTGCCGTATTCTTTCGGTGAGATGAGATCGCCGCCTTCTTCCGTGCTGGTGAGGATGCCATTGGCGAGGCGGTAACCAGCGGTGTCTCCCGTCCAGCCAGTGAGGGAGTCGTTCGGGAAAAGAGGTTGCCAGTCTTCAGGAGTGGGAGAGGGTGAGGGAGGCAAGGAAGGACGTGATGATTCGTCCGCGATGCTGGGGTTGGCTGGCAGTTCCTTGATCCGCATGTTGCGGAATTCGGCGGCGTTTTTGAACCCCCAAATCACTAGTTGGCCATGCGTGCGGGAGAGATCGAGCGAGCGTCCTCCGGGAGCTTTGCGAACGAGGCTGCTGAGCGGGGTGTCCTGAACGATGATGCCATCGATGGTGACGGTGAGATGCTGGTTCTCCACGCGGATTTCATGCTCGTGCCATGTTCCCACCGGCCCCATGACTGGTTTCAAGGGCGCTTGATAGCCGTACACCGCGCCGTGTTTTCTCCACGGTTCCCAACCCGCAGAACTTGGGTCGGTGTCATCGTGCATGACCACGCCGAAAGAGGCGTTGGGGGCACCCCGGCTGGGTTGCGGAGGGTTCTGCTCGCGGATGCCGATTTCAGCATGGGCTCCGGCGGCGAGGCGCAGGTCGAACTTCAAAATGAAGTCGCCGTATTCCTTCAAGTGGAACAACCCGTCTTTGCCGGCGCCGCTGCTGAGAATGCCATCCTTGATCTGGAACTGGGATGAATCCCCCTTCCAACCGGCGAGAGAATCGCCCGGGAAAAGCGGCTGCCAGCCAGTCGTGTCCTCGGGAGCCGTGTTTTTTTCTTCCAACTTTGTCAGGGTGCCCACCATTTTAGCAGGGGGCACCTTGGAGAACTCCACGCTGGCCGTGGTTGGACTGGAAAAGCCGATGACAAAGTAGAAGCCGCTGCCATCCAAGGTGGTGACTTTCAGGGTCTGGCCTCCATCTTCGATGCTCCAGCGGGCTTGCTGTTGGTTGCCGGTGGAGGCGGTCTTCACCACTTCGTTGCCCGTGCTCATGAATTCGAGGGTGTCGTGGCGCGGGTCATTGGTGTAGCGCGCGCGCCAGGAAGTGCCGAGCACGTTCTCTCGCATGAAAGCGTC
The DNA here is from genome assembly GCA_964573315.1 of uncultured Verrucomicrobiaceae bacterium. Taxonomy (GTDB): domain Bacteria; phylum Verrucomicrobiota; class Verrucomicrobiia; order Verrucomicrobiales; family Verrucomicrobiaceae; genus JAGRPD01. Next base: position 11,577 of record CAZNKC010000063.1, read on the forward strand.
ATCGAGAATAATGCCAGTGCTGGAGAGTGAAGACGGGGCGGATTTTGCCGCCACAGGCTGTTGCTCCAGTGTGATGTTCGCGGCGGCAAATTGCAGTTCAAAGGCTTTGAAACGCAGAGTCTCCCCCGCCGTGACGCGGCGTTTGAAACACATCAGGATCATCTCGCCTTCGATGGCTCCGTCCGCGGGTTCCCATTGCGAAGCGTCTGCGCCGAAGACAGTTTCACGGCTTCCATCTTTTTTCAAACCTCCGAAGGCATAGAGCACTCCAGGCTGGGTCACTCTGATTTCATACGTGTTGTCGATGCGTTGGGGAGTGGAAGTGAACTGCCAGCCCGCCAGGGACGGATCAATTTTTTCGATCACGCGCAAGGGGTTGGAGTCATAAAGCCGCGGCTGTCCCACCGACAACGGCAGGATGCGGACTGCGTCCGGGCTGTGGATAGTGATGGAGGGTTGCAGCACAGCCGGAACGGCGGCGGGTGTACCGGGCGGGACGCCCGCGACACTCGCAGGCTGGGAAGCCTGCGCTGCTTTGGCTTTGCCGCGCTCAAAGTATAACCACCCCGCCACCGCGCTGATGGCCAGCAGCGCCACCCATAGCAGCGGCGAGCTTTTCTTCTCCTTCCGCACGATCACCTGTGGACGCGACTGCGCCGGTGGCGGACGGTAAGGCTGCTGCGGCCTGCCCGCGCCGGGCCGCTGCGGCCTCGCCTGCGTCGGCAGCGCCGCCACCGCTTTCCCTGCCCCCGCTTCCGCTTTCACCACCGGACGGGTCAAGATCGCGTCCAAGTCCCGCCGCAGCTCCGCCGCGCTGCCGTAGCGCAAGTCCCGATCCTCCCGCAGGGCCTTGGCAATGATGCCGTCATACCTCGGGTCCAGACCCGGCACCTGCATGGACGGCATCTCGAACATCCCCTGAGGCAGTTTCCCCGTGAGCATCTGATACAGCATCACCCCCACCGCGTAGATGTCCGCCCGGTGGTCCACCGCCGTGCCCAGCGTCAGCGTTTCCGGCGCCATGTAGTGCAGCGTGCCCATGGCCATGCCGCTCTGCGTCAGGCCGAGTGTCTGCCCGCCCTGATTAATCTTCGCCAGACCGAAGTCAGCCACCTTCACACTGCCGTCGTAGCCGACCATGATGTTGGAGGGCTTGATGTCGCGGTGGATGATGCCGCGCTCGTGCGCGTAGGCCAGGGCGTCGCACACATGCGCGGTGATGGCCATGGCGTGCTCGGTGTGGAGGCGGCGCTTGCCGCTGATCATCTGCTGCACATCGGTGCCTTCGATGAACTCCATGACGATGTAGAGCAGACCGCCGGGAGTCTCGCCGAAGTCGAAGACGGAGACGATGCCGGGGTGGCTTAGTTTCGCCATGGCGCGCGCTTCGTTTTTGAAGCGCTCGGCGAAGCCTTGGTCGGCGTCATCGAGTTCACCGGAGAGGATTTTAATGGCGACGAGCCGGTCGAGGGAGATTTGGCGGCCCTGATAGACGGCGCCCATGCCGCCGCGGCCGAGGAGACTGAGGACCTCGTATTGGGGCAAGAGTTTTTGCAGTTCCTCGGGTGAAGGCGGCTGCCAGGGGCCGGAGGGTGTGGATTTGCGCCCGCTCTGCTGGCCGCTGCTGTCTCCACCCAGCAACTCGCGACCCAGGCCGCTCAGTCCAGCCTCGTCATCGGGGGAGGAAGGAGGTGTGTTGGAATCTGTCATAAGTAAAAAATAATGATGGCTATGCAGCCGCTTGTCCTGGATTATATCGTTTCCGGCCCGCCGGCGCGCGGCCGTTTCCGGTGATGAGTACTTCTTCCGTTTTCCCGACCACCAGTTGGAGTCATGTGATGATGGCGCGTCCGGGCAACGGCGATGCCGCGGCCCATCTCAATGAATTGTGCAAGCGATACTGGCGGCCCATCTACGCCTTTGTCCGGCATCGCGGGCTGTCGCCGCATGACGCGGAGGACATGACGCAGGCCTACTTTGCCCGGCTGCTGGAGGGTGACCACATCGACCGGGCGGACCGGACGAAAGGCAGGTTTCGCGCTTTTTTGATTCACGACCTGAAGCTTTTCATGGCGAACCAAGCGGGCAAAGCGCGGGCGCAAAAACGCGGCGGCGGCGTGTCGTTCATTCCCATGGACACCGTCTGGGCGGAGGAGCGCATCGGGCTGGTGACGGCGGCGGGAGCAGACGCGGAGGCTTACTTCGACCGCCAGTGGGCGCTGGAAACCGTCCGGCAGGCGCGGGAGCGCGTGGGACGCGACTACGCGCGCCAAGGCAAGCATGAGCTGTTTGCCGTGTTGCAGTCGGGGCTGACTCAGCCGCCGGACACGGCGGTGTACGAACGCTGGCAGCAGGAGCTGGGCATGACCGTGGGAGCGCTCAAGGTGGCGCTGAGCCGGTTGCGGGACCGCTTCCGCGACGCGCTGGAGGCGCAGATCCGCGAGACCGTCACCACGGCGGAGGAGCTGCGGGAAGAAATGCGGCACCTGCGCCGGGTGCTGAGCCGGCAGCAATCCGGAATGTGAGTGAGGATGAAGAAGAACAATCATTGCCGGAAGGAATCCATCAGGAGTTCTGACTGATTTATTGAAAGCGCGCGGAGCGGTTACAGCTTCGTTTGAAAAAACGACGAAAAAAACGCGGGCGGGCTTTGGCGCTTGAACGCGGTCTTTTCAGGGATAAAAAAGAGCGGCGCGGTTTTTCCGCATCCTAACACGAGATTGGCCATGCAAACACTAACAAAGCACAGCGAGGCGGCGGCCTGGGATGATCTGGATTGGGGCGACGACATAACGCCTGTGGAGGAAACCGAGACGGTTCCGCCGCCGTCCGCCGCCAGCCCTGCCGCGCCGTCAAACCCCGTCCCAGTCGCGGAGGAAGCGCCCGCGCCCCAGGCTATCGTGAGACGGGAGAAGGAAGAACCCAACCCGGCCCAACCCGTGGAGGCTCCCACGCCGCCGCCGCGTCCCGCCGCGGAGAAACCCAAGCCCCCTAAACGGCCGGCTTCCCCCGCGCCCGCCGACAGGGAGCACACGGAAACCGTGGAAAAAACGCCCGGCGAGGATGCTTGTGTTTTTACGCCCCGAAGCGAGGCCACGCTGACACTGCGCGACGAGCAGGGACAAGAAACCGCGGTAACGCTGCGGGACGATCTGACCGTGGGCCGCCACCGGAACAACGGCTTGGTGATCAAAGACCTCTACGTTTCCAGTTATCACGCCAAGCTGGTGTGCCGTGAAGACGGGGTCTTCGAGGCGGCGGACCTGGACTCCACCGGCGGCACCTTTGTCAACGGCGTGCCCATCCAGCGCCAAGCGCTGGCCAGCGGGGACGAGGTGACTTTCGCCACTGTCAGCGCCGTCTTCCGCTACGTGGCGGGACCGCAATTTGACAGCGAGCAAGAGCCAGGCGGCACCCTGGTGGCGCGCGCCGACGTGGCGCGGCAACGGGCCGCGCAGGCCCGCCTCTCCGCCAGACAGGGCCGCTTGATCGTGACCCTGCCCGGCGAGACCCGCCGGGTGGAGGCGGTGGCGCAGGACCGCACCGTGGGCCGGGCTGAGGACAACGACGTAGTGCTCGCCAACTCCCACGTCTCCGGGCATCACGCGCGGATTTTATGCTCCCGCGGCGGCTTGTTCGAGATCATGGACTTGAACTCCACCTGCGGCACCTTTGTCAACGGCGTTCCCGTGCAAAACGCCATCCTGGCGCACGGTGACCGCGTTCGCTTCGGCACAGTGGAGTGTTTGTTTCAGATTGTGGATGCCGGGAAGTAGATTCGGATGGCATCCGAATCTTGATGGAGTGCGGCGACGCCGGTTTTTTGGCGATGATTCGATTGCCAATCGAAGCTACGATTTGGGTGTCACAATGACCTCGGCATCAGTTTGGAACGACTGCCCGTCCGCGCCTTTGCCGACGGTGCTGATGCGGTGCGCGCCGGGGGGCAGGGAGACGGGGATGACGGGACCATCGGCGGGGGTGCCGTCGGGTTTGGTCTGAAGCTGGTCGTTGACTTTCCAGCCGGTGATGGGCGGGGCGTTCACCACGACGCCGGCGATATCGCGGGCGACGACGTTGAGCAGGACTTCGACGTTGCCGTTGGCGAGCACGCCGGAGAGGCTGGTCGAAACGACGCTGAGCGATGAAATGCCTGCGGGCGGCGGGCCTTGTGTCGTCATGGGGGTGGTGGAAGTTGAGGGTTGAGAGTCGAGAGTTGAGGGAGAGGGGCTGGAGGGCGCGGCGGCGGCGCTTGTTCCCGTGCCGGTGCCGGTTGAATATCCCGTGCCGCTGCGATCGTAGGTGCCTGAACGGTTGTATGTGCCGGTGGAGGTTCCGGCGCCGGTGGAAGGTGTTCCGGTGGCCGTGCCGGCCGTCGTTCCCGTGCCGGTGGAGGTTCCCGTGCCGGTGCCGGCTGTTGTTCCCGTTCCGGTGCCGGTCGTGGACGTGGTGGAGGGTGTTCCGGCAGCGGTTCCCTTGCGGTCATGCGTGCCGGTGGAAGTGCCGGTGCCCGGGCCTGCGGTGGCTGAGGTCGCGGGGGTTCCGGTCGTTGCGCTGGTTCCGGTGCTGGTTCCGGTGCCGGTCCGGTTGTAGGTTCCCGTGCGCTGATAAGTGCCGGTACCAGCCACGGCTCCCGGCTTGGCGGCGGCAACTTTGCCGTCCTGGTTCGCGATGCCGGTGACCGCGCCTTTTTCATCGCGGAAAACGGTGCCGGGCTTGGCGGCGGTGACTTTGCCGTCCTTGTCGGCGGTCGTGCCGGACGTGGCGCTGACAACGTTGCCGTCTTTGCCGACGACGCCGGTGACGGCGCCTTTGCTGTCGCGCACCACGGTGCCTGTTGCGGCGGTGACGGGTTTGCCCGGTTCGGCTTCGACGGTTTTGCCGGGCGTGGCGGGAGTGACCTTGCCGTCTTTGTCCACGACGCCGGTGATGCTGCCTTTGGCATCCTTCACAAGATCGCCCGGCTTGGCGGGGGTGGTGGCCTTGCCGTCCTTGTCCACGGTGATGCCAGGTTCAGCGGGGATCAAATCGCCGTCTTTGCCGACGATGCCGGCGACCGCGCCGTCGTCGTCTTGGATGACGGTCCCTTCTTCCGGGGGTGGCGGGGGTTCGGAGGGAGCGGACGAGGCGTCCGCGCTCCTTTGGGCGGCAGCGTTGAAGGCGGCGATGCGTTCGGCCTCGGCTTGCTGGGTGGCCAGGGCGGCGGTTTCGTCGGCGCGGCGCTGTTTTTCCTGCTCCTGCTGCCAGTAATACCAACCGCCCCCGCCGAGCAATGCGAGCACGAGCAATGCGGGGATGAGCTTCGAGGATTTTTTCTTTGACGCGGGTGCGGCTTCTTCTTCCTCGCGCGGCGTGTGCATGAGATCGACGGCGGCGCCGGGGGCGAGGGCGCTGCCTTCCTCGCGCTCGACGCCCCACAAAACGATGAGCTTGGCGGAGCCGCCTTTGCCGATGAGGCGATACAAGTCGCGGTCTTTTTGCGGATCGGGCAGGCGAAAGCCTTCGATCATGCGGCGCTTGGTACGGTCGCAGTGCGGGTCTTCGGCCTTGCGCTTGAGTTCGTCCACGGCTTCGCGCAGTGCTTTGAGTTCCTTGGCGGGAACCTCGCTGATGTTGTTGATGGCCGTGCTGGTGGAGGCGAGTTCACCGCCGCCGCCGCGGTGCTCGAAGAGCACGCTGTCCTCGTCTTCGAGGGCGCGCGGTAAAAATCTCGCGAGGGCGCCGGAGCGCACGGTGAGCTGGAACTCATGGCTCCAGAAGTTGCCGCCGCCGTGCCAGGTGCGGATGGGAGAGAAACGGCCGAGCTTGAGGCGGAGGCCTTTGTTGGGTTCGAGGGTGATGGGCATGGTGGGTGGTGAGTTAGAAATGACGAATGACGAAGGTGGAATGACGAAGGAATGAGGGGCGGCGAGCCAGCGGCTCGCGCCACGAGGCGCTTGGCGCCGTGCTTTGCATCACAGTCCAAGATCCTGACGCGAGGTTCGGTTGGGCGATCTCGCCCGCGTTCGAGTTTTGGATTTTCTTCGTCATTCGGATTTCGGCATTCGTCATTTTTCACGCGGGCCAGTTGATCTCGAAGCGGCCGGCATCGACCCAGAATTCTTCGCCTTCGAGGGTACAGAGCTGGAGTTCGACGTCGTCTTTGGTGACGGTGTGCTCGCCGGCGCCGCCTTTGACGTTGACGATGGCGAGGCTCTCCATGTCGCCGGGCTGGGTGGGCGGCACACGCTTGAGCGTGACTTGCAGGGTGGCGTTGTGCGCCGCGCCGAGGAAGCGGTCGCGATCGGTCCAGCGGAAGCGATAGACCTGCTCCGGCTTGGTGGCGGAGGGCAGGATTTTCCGTCCGATGCAGGTGCCGATGAGGATGGGGTGGGTGGCTTCGTTTTGCTTCGGCTCCAGATACTGGCGGCTGAACTGGTTGGGCTGGTTGCGAGTGGGCATGGCGCCCCAGTAGCATTTGGGCGACTCCTGGTTGCTGGCGATGCGGATGCTCCAGCCGGAGATGCGGCCGTTGTGGATGGCTTGATACAACGTGGCGCCGACGGCGGTGACGCTCTTGGCGTCGTGGATGGTGTTGTCGCTGCTCATCGGATACCAGTCGCCGGCGGGGAAGGATTTCGCCTGGATGATGCGCTGCGGCAGGATGGGGAGCAGGTGTTCGAGAAGCTGCTTCACCTTCGGCAGCTCGGAGGGCTTGCCGCTGAGCGTGACGAGATCGACTTCATAAGCGGCGACGTATTTGGACAACGAGAGGATGACCGGCGTGAGCACGCGCTCGACGCAGGCTTCGAGATCGGAGGGCAGGTAGGCGATGGGGTCGCTGTCGCCGAGCAGATCTTCGCCCAGCAGCGAGTCGCGCCCGATGAGGTTGAGGTCGGCAAGCGCGGTGGGATCGACGAGGCGGCCTTCGGAGCCCATGATCTCGGCGGCGGCCCAGGCCGCGCCGGTTTCGGGGTTGCCATACTCGTGGCGGGCGAGGTCTTTGAGCCACTGGCGCACCACGGGCATGAAGACGAGCTTCACGATGCGGCCCCACTTGGCGCGCGAGGCGGCGGTGGCGTGCGCGCCGGTGAAGAGGTTTTCAAACCACGCCATCTTCTGCGGGTCGTGGCGGAATTTCGCGCCTATGGCGGGCAACAGCACGCTTTCGATGATCTCCTTGGCCAGGGCGTCGCCGGCCACGGAACTGCAATCGCGGAACAGCAGCCTAGCCTCCAAGTTGACGCCGCCGCCTTCTAGCGAGTCGCCGTATTCGAGGATGGAAACGTCGGTGGTGCCACCGCCGATATCGACGGTCATCAGACGCACGCGCGCATCGGTGCCGCGTCCGCGCCCGACGAGTTCGATCCAGTTTTCGCCGATGTCGTAGAGGCGGCGGATTTCTGAGAAGACAAAGGGAAGCTGGCTGGCGACGGCTTCGTCGAGGTGCATGAGCAGCTCGGGCCGGTCGCCGCCGTCGCGGATGGGGCGTTTGTCGCGCAAATGGCCGAGGGTGAAAATGTACAATGCCTTCTCCCACTTGCGGCGGTAGTTGGCGGTTTCCTCGCGGCTCCAGCCGGAGGGAAAGGTGACGAGGATGTTGCGCAGGCGGCGCGGGATGAACTCGTGGTTGCCCTTGCGCCATTCGGAGGAGGTAATCTGGCGGTAGGCGAGTTCCATGATGGCGAGCGCGGACCAAGTCATGGCGTCGGAACGCGGATAGGAGGGCGTCTGCGGCGCGGCGGACGGACGGTAGGCAGGGTCGTCGGCTTCGTTCGGCGGCTCGTGCATGTCCCAGTCGCGGCCGTCGCCGGGCAGGAAGCGCAGCATGGCGCCGGCGAGCTTGGGCAGTTCGACGCGGCTGCGCGCGAGCGGGTTCCAGGGGTTGAGCACCATGGTCCACCATTGCAAGGCGTCGCGGCCCACGGGATCGGTATCCCAGGCGTAGCGTTTCGGCGAACTGAGCGAGTAGTTGCCGCCGACATCGAGATGGAGATTGCCCAGATCCTCGCGCGCGCTGTCGCCCATGAGCACGGGGGAGAGTTCGACAAACATTTGCGGCACACGGCTGGTGACGAAGTGCGTGGTCTGGGTGGTGGGGCTTTTCAACAAACCGCCGCCAACCTGCTCCTCGACGGTCTCGTATTCCTCCACGGGCCGAAAGCGCGGCGAGGGCGGCTCGAGGTTGGAAAACACCGGCTCGTGCAGCACGAACCAAGAGTCCACGATGGCGGCGGTGTCGTCGCCTTTGTTCGGACCGGTGTAGGGTTCGTAATCGAAGCCCTGCTTGATGAAGCGGATGGGACGGCACACGGAGGCGAGCTTGCCGCCCTGCGCGTCCATGTTCTCCAGTGCGAGCACGACGGTGCGCGTGTTGCCGAAGTCGATGACGAGATCGACGTCAATGGCCTCGCCGGCGGGCCGTTTCCAGATGATCTCGAACTGCGCCGCATCGACGAGCGTCTTCGGATCGGCGGGCGAGGGCACCTTGAGCGTGATGACTTTGGCTTCGCCGGGCAGCTTGCTGATGTCGCCGGCGGCGTAGGGCGTGGCATTCGCGGCATCGGCGGGCGGCGGCTCGCAGGGCTGGCGCGGCTCATAGATGCTGCCGCGGCGCACGGCGCCGACGTTGCTTTCCACCGCGACCCACAGGCCGGGCTGGCCTTCGCGGGTGGCGAAGCGGGCGCGAATCCACGGATGATTCACCTCGCGCCACGGCTGGCGGCCCTGGGCGCAAAGCTGCTTGAACTGCGGGTAGCGTTGCAGCGCCTCGGAAAGCAGCGGGACAAAGGTGTAGTGATGGCCGCTGTCGGGGAATACGTCGATGGTGGTCATGGGGATGCGGGAAGTCGGTGGGCAGTGGGCAGTAGTCAGCCGTGGTCGGTGATTGACGAACTGGGGCTGGCGGCGTAGTTTCCTGCCGTGAGCGCGATTGCCTTGACGGATTTTGAACGCGATGTCCACGCGGCGCTAGATCGGGTGCGGCGGGGAGAATCGCTGCTTTTGGTCAACGGCGGCCAGCGCATCGCGCAAATCACGCCGGTGGATCCGCCTGACGCGCCTTCTCTTGAAAAATCGTCGCTGGCCGATTTTTTTCTCAACTCGCCGCTTCGTGGCAGCGGTATTGAGATGACGCGGGACCGCAGCGGGGAGCGGGTGACACAGGAGTTTTGATGATGTTCGTGCTGGATACCTGCTTTGTCTCCGAGTTTGAAAAGGAGCCCCCCAACCCGGGTGTCATTGAGTGGACCGAACAGCAGGTTGAATCGGATTTGTGGCTCACCACGATGACCTTGGGTGAAGTCGTGAAAGGCATTCTGCGGCTGCCCGCCGGCAAAAAGCGAACCGGTCTCGAAATCTGGTATGCGAAGGATCTGCTGCGCCGCTTTGCCGGGCGCATCCTTGGCTTTGATGAGGCGTCCGCCCACGAATGGGGCGGCCTCTGCGCGCGGCTGGAACGGGCCGGAGCGCAAATGCCTGCCGTGGATTCGCAGATTGCAGCGATCTGCCTCCGACATGATGCGGTCTTGGTAACGCGCAATACGGAGGATTTTGTCCGCTCTGGCATCAGCATGGTCAACCCTTGGACATAGGCATGGCCGTCTCCGGCTTCCGTGAGCCGCGGAGCTTCGGATTGGACGCGTGATGATCATGGAGAGGGCGGTCATGAAGCGGCGAGGGCGGCGAGTTCGGTGTCGCCGGCTTGCGGGGGGCGTGCGCCGGTGGAGATGGTCTTTATTTTTTCCAGGCGTTTCAGGAAAGGCTCGATGACGGCGCGGTAGTGCGTGGAATGCTCCGGCGCGGCGTGGTGCTGCTCGTCGATCTGCGCGAGTTCCTCCAACACCTCGTTGACGGCTTTCGGCGCGCGGTGCGGCGGGGACTCGGCGCTGCCGCGCAGCAGGGCGTTGCCCATCTTGATGGCGAGAAAACGACGCGCCTGGCGGCCCTCCACGCGGCTGGTGATGTTGCCCAGGTTGTCGCGAAAAAAGGCGACCACGTCGTCGAGATCGACGACTTCGATCAGGTAGGTGAGAAGGCGCGAGGCCTGTGTGCCGTCGTTGATGCCCACGTCGGCGAGTTGCGGATACTGCGCGCGCCGGGACTGCCAGGAGCGGTATTGTTTTTCGATGTGCTGGCGGAAGTCCAGCTTCAGCCGCGCGGCGTGCAGCGGCACGTCGTCCATTTCCCCGGGATCGATGTTCAGGAAGGCGCGCAGATGGCGGCTGACGACGATGGCGTTGTCGAGTTCGAAGTCGTTTGGGCGCGGCTGATGCAGGCGCGCCTTGATCGCGGCGGCCCAGGCGTCGAGCGCGCCGTCGCGGTCGTCGGTGACGGCATCCTCCGCCGGAAGCTGCTGCTGGATGAGCTGCTCAAGCTGCGCGGCGGCCTCGGCGAGGCGCGTTTGCAGCAACCCGGCGCGGTTCGAGGCGAGCGCCTGCTCGCGCAGGGTTTTGAAGACGTGGTTCGTGCCGCCGTTGGCCACCATCTCGCGGAAGGTCTGCGCGCTGTCGCCGAAGCGTTCCTTGAACGCGTCGTCGGCCACGATGCCCTCCAGCGCGGTCTGCTGCTCCTCCGGCGTGCCGAAGAGGTGGCACTCGTTGAACTGCGGGTAGTTGGTGGCGAGCGCGTTGACCACCTTTGGATCGGCGAGGTGACCGAGCGACTTCAATTGGTCGAAACAGCCCTGCAAACCGTCGCGCAACCCGGCGGACATGACCTTGTTCACCAAGTCGGCGCAGAAGGTCATGATGAGGTTCAGCGGCATGGCCTTGCCATGCGGCGGCCAGGGATGGCCGAAGGCGCGCAGCCAACTGCTGATGCCCGCCACAAGCTGCACGGGTTGCGCGGGGAATTTGCCCAGACGCATGAGCAGCGAGAAGCCGTCAATGTCCAGGCTGCGCGCGCCGGTGACAACGATGGAGGCGGTTTTGCCGCGCTTGAGCACCTCCGTGAGCATGACGACGGGTTTGCCCGCGAGATCGCCGTCCTTGTGCTTGGTGGCGTTGCCGTAGTTGTTCGCCACGCCGGGGAAGTCGAGCAGGTCGGCGGTTTCGAGGAAGTCGCAAAGCACGGGCGCTCGCTCGCGCAAGACATCGCGCCGCAGCGGGATGCGCAACTCCCACACGAGGCCCTGGAACAGGCCGAAGTCGTCGTTGTCGCGCGCCAAAGCCGTGCCGCCGGGGATGCCGGACACGCAGGCCACGCCGTCGCGCGTCTTCACGGTGAGGCCCATGACCTTCTCCCGTGTCTCCGGCCGTTCGGCGCATTTTTTATACGAATCGATGTCGAGCAAAATGGACGCGGTGCGGAAGGAGCAGCGCAGCGTGCCACTGTCCCACTGGCGGCGTTTGGCGACGAGTTTTTGATAGCTGTCCGTGAGGCTGCTCCACGAGTCCCACAGCAGTTCCGCGGCGAATTTTTCCACCGCCTGCACGCTGCCGAGCAGCGCCTCGCATTCGAGCATCTGCGGGCGCAGGGCTCCGTTCCATTGCGCGGCGAGGTTCGAGTAACGGCGGATTTCGGAGAGGATGAGCAGGTCGATGGTTTCCGCGAGCTGTTGCAGCGCCTCGAAGGCTGCGCGGGTGGGCACGCCGTTCGGCTGCTGGCGGTCGAGCAATGCCTTGAAGCCCTCCGCGTCCCAGGCGGTGATCTCGCCCTTGTCGTTGCGTTCCTCGCATTCTGAGAGATAGCCGACGGCGAGGGCGTGGAGGATTTGCGTCTCCGTGGCCAGCGTGACCTCCACCGGATGCTCGGCGTCCGGCACCTCGTCGCACAACACGTAACGCGAGACGCAGCCGGAGGCGTCGGAGCCGAAGTTGAAGGGATTCAGCGTGATGACCGAGTCGCTCTTGTCCTTGCCAACGACGTAACGCACCGGCTCCGCCTCGCTCCATCGCAACGCCGAGCGCTCGCCCAACGCGTCCTCCGGATCGTCGAGGTAGCCGGACATGAGCGTGGATTTCCCCGTCTGCGACGGCCCCCACAACGCCATCACCGGTTTGGCCGAGCCTTCGCCCTTTTGAATCGTCCGCGCCTGGTCCCGCACGCGATAGACGGCGTCCAGCCAGTTGCCGCGCGAGACCGCGTAACGCGGATCGTCGCGCTGGATGCCGTGGGTCCAATACCATTCGATGACGGCGGCGGATTTTTTCAGGAGAACGGAAGAAGATGCCATGAAAACAAAGTTTGACCCTCCGGCTCGCGACAAGAGACGGCGGGGTTCGCTCTGGAATAGTGAATCCGCCGGTGCTGGTTACAGGGTTTTGGCGATAAACCCGATTTGGCGTTTGAGCGGCCTGAATGCCCGCCTCGGTCACGCAGCCGCATTTCTCATGCAGGCTTTGCATCCCGCCAAACTGGCCACGAAGCGCGGTTCAGCGCTCGCAAGGACGCGCGTGTTCTCCTTGATTCACCAAGTCTCCACCACCCCCAGCACCATCATCCCCGACAGCACATCCGTCTTCACCGTGCCTCCATCGCGGTCGGGACGCTTCGGCGCCGCAAAAAAACCCGCCGCCATCCGCCGCCCCGGCAGCAGCAGCCCCTCAAACTTCACCTTGCGCCGCAATGCCGTGCCGGGTCGCAACGGATGATCGTCCACCAGTTCAAAACCACCCGTCGCCAAACCCGTCGCAGGCCGCACCCAGACGGATAACCGGTCCTCATTGCCCGGCGCGCCGGGTTTCGGCAGCACGAACTGATTGGGCGGGATCATCTCCAGCAACCGGCCGGGATTGCTGGCGGACGTGTCATTCGTGACTCCGTGGACAAAATGAATCAGCCACTCCGCAGCGCTGGGCAAAGCCAGGATGTCCAGCAGGTTTTGCCCCGGCCCCGGCGGCAGCCAGCG
>CAZNKC010000064.1:0-3440 GCA_964573315.1 uncultured Verrucomicrobiaceae bacterium
TATCCCCGTCGAGCTCATTCCCATTACTTAATGGCATTGGCTTTAGCCGATCATTAAAACGAGGTGGCAAGCAAAGCGCACTCAAACAAGGAAGGGCGCTTTGCAAGCGCCCGGCGGGTGATGGCACCCGCGCTCCGCGCCGTCACTTCGGCAGCTTGGAAAAATCAAACTGACAGCAGCCGAGGTCGAGCACGTTGGCGTTGTCTTCCAGATGACGGGTAAAATCCGCGGCCAGCGCGTAGAGCCGCTGCTGGCCCGCTTTTTCCTGGCTCACAAGGCCAGCCTCGCGCAGCACGCGCAGGTGTTTGGAGACATTGTATTGCGTGATGCCCAGCGTTTCGGCCAACTCATTGACGCAGCGCTGCTTCTTCAACAACAGCCGCACGAGGCGCAGGCGGGTCTCCTCCCCCAGCGCTCGCATGGCCATGATGCAGTCGAATTTTTTCACGCTCATGAAAGGAATAGCGGAAATCGCGCACGGGTTCAAGCCTTTGCGCGTCTTTTAACAGCAACCGCTGCCCGGCACGCAGCCGCCTTTGATGATGGGCGGCTCGCCGTCGCGATGCGTGGGCACCGGTTTGCCGGGACGGAAATGCTCCTCGTGATCGATGCTGAAAGCTAGGCCGGGCTGCGCCGCCGCGGTTCGCTCCAAGGCCGCGCTGACGATGCCGGCCAGCGCCTCGGGATCGGCCTCGGCGCGCAGATTGATGATAAGCTGGCCGCCGCCGCTCGGCTCGTCCAGGGTCATGCCGGTCTCCGGCACGTTGTCGTTGCGCACAAGGTTGACGGAGGCGATCTCACCGGCGATGCCGTCATCCGGGCTGTAGGTCATTTTCAAATGCGCCACCTCCGCGCCCTGCTCGCGCAACTGCTCGTGAACAGCGGCGGCGAGAGCTTGCAGATAGGCGTTGGCGTCGAACTCGCTCTCCGCCTTCAAGGTCACGGTGGCGTTGAGCCAGCCGAGCAGCGCCTCGCCCTCGGCATAGACCTCGTAATCCACCTCCATCGGCGCGCGCTCGCCCTGCGTCTGACTGAGGATGGCGGCGAACCAAGCGTCCAGCCCCTGATCGTGGCGCACGGAGGCGTCCAGCACGCGAGCATTGGGAAATTCCGCCCGCAGCGCCGCAGCCAGCTCCTCCAACTGCGCGGCGGACAGCAGATCGCTTTTGTTGATGACAATGAAGTCCGCCTCCTCAAGCTGCTTTTTGTAAATGTAGGTGACCTTGGCGGAGAAACCGCGCTCGTCATCCAGTCCCAACACCCGCCGCGCACGCAGGGGATCGACCAGCACACTGAGCGGAGCGATGGAAAAATCCGCGCCGTACATGCGCCGCAGCGGATAGGTGACGGTGGCCACCAAGTCGGTGCAACTGCCCACCGGCTCGGCGATGAACACGTCCGGCTTGACCGCGTCGCTAAGTCTGGCGGCGGCATCGACCAGCGTATTGAATCGGCAGCAGAAACAGCCGCCCGCGATCTCCTCGGTGGCAAAGCCCTGGCCGCGCATCAGCTTCGTATCCACCAAACCGCCTGCCTGGTCGTTGGTGATGAGACCCACGCGCAAACCTTGGTCGCTCAAATGCCGCGCCAGCCGGCCCATCGCCGTGGTCTTGCCCGCGCCGAGAAAGCCGCCGATCATGATATAGCGCGCCGTGGCCGACGACGGCGCGGAAGTGGGGTTGGAATCCTGCGTCATACGGCGAATCGTGGCACGGGTTCATCTGCGAGACAAGGCAGATGTCCGGGAAAAGCATGGGGCGCCAGGGTTTGCGCATGGAGCGCGCGTCCCGCGTGCCCTTTCCGGCGTCCTCGCCGGAAAGATTGAGCGCAGCGAACACGCAGGGTTGGCGCAGCCCGCCAACCAAAGCTGGGACACCCTGGACGCGAGAGCAACGTAATGATTTCACGCGGACCACACGGGTGAGCTTGTTCCATGAGCAAGCCCTGTTGCTGCGCGGGCAATTCGGCTCAACCGCCAAACATAAACCGCCCAATGACCACCGCCATGCTGAGACCGACAACATCAGCGGTGAGGCCGGCGATGAGGGCGTGGCGGATTTTGGTGACGCCGACGGAGCCAAAATAGACGGCCAGCACATAGAAGGTGGTCTCGGTGGAGCCGTACATGATGGCGGCGGTGAACTTGAGGAACTCGCTGGCGTCCGGGCGCAGCAGGATTTCGTTGAGCACGCCGAGCGAGCCGGAGCCGCTGAGCGGGCGCATCAATGCCAGCGGCAGCAGGTCCGGCGGAAAACCCAGGAAACCGAGCAGCGGCGACAGCGCATACTCCAGCAGCAGCAGCCCGCCGGAGTAGCGGAAAATGGCCAGCGCGGCAAACATCGCCACCAGGAAGGGCATGATGCGGGTGGCGACCGCGAAGCCTTCCTTCGCACCTTCGACGAACTCCTCATACACCTTCACCCGCCGGGCGAGCGCGACGCCGACCGAGACAATGAGCAGCAGCGGGATGGCCAGCGCGGAAGCGCCGCCGAGAAAGGCGCGCAAGCCGCCGGCAGGAGCGAGCGCATCGTCCGCGCTCGTGACGACACCGGCCTCCCTCGACGCGGCGGCGCGGGCTTCGGCGGCCTGGACCACGTCCGCAATGCCGGTGCGTTCCAGCACTCCGGCGCGCAAGGACGGCACAAGTTCCAGAACAGCGATGCCGGCAAAGACGGCGAGCAGCAAGCCAAGGAAGATTTTGCCGCGCCTGGAAAAAGCGCCGTTGCCCGGCGTGGCGTCGGCATTTTCCGCCGCCGGAGTTTCGTCGTCATCCGGAGGCTGCCGGAAGCGCGGCAGGCGTTGCAGGCTCTTGGCGACGACGATGGCGGTCAGCGTGGTGCAGGCCGTGGCGAGCATGGTGGGCACGATGATCTCGTAGGCGTTCTTGACCCCGGCGGCGGAGAGGTAGGCGATGGCGCTCATCGGCACCAGGGTGAAGGCGGCGGTGTTGATGGCCAGGAAAGTGACCATGTCATTGCTGGCGGACTGCTTGCGCGGATTAATCTCCTGGAGATGCTCCATCGCCTTCAGTCCGAAGGGCGTGGCGCTGTTGCCGAGGCCGAGCATGTTGGCGGCGATGTTCATCACCATGGAGCTGAACGCGGGATGGCCGTCCGGCACGCCGGGGAACAGCCGGCGCAGCAGCGGCGAGAGCGCGCGGGAGACGGCGGCGAGCAGCCCGGCCTTTTCCATCAGGCGCATGACGCCGAGCCAAAACATCATCATCCCGGCCAGCGGCAGCGCGATGTTCATGACGGCGCTCTTGGCCATGTCCAACGCGGCGGGGATGACGCCGTTTTCCCCCGAAAGATGGCCAAGCAACCCGGCGACCAAAAGCCCGCCGAGGACGATAGCCGCCCAAATGTGATTCAGCATGGGGGAGATTTAGACGCAAGACTCAAGACTGCAAGACTCAAGACTCAAGACTCAAGACTCAAGAC
>CAZNKC010000064.1:3540-24344 GCA_964573315.1 uncultured Verrucomicrobiaceae bacterium
CAAGACTCAAGACTCAAGACTCAAGACTCAAGACGCAAGGGAGGCACTGATTCTGCCCCCTCCTCTGAGAGCCTACCCGGTTAATGACCGGAATATTGATAAACGGGTTCATTCGGGAAGTGGGCGCATGAGAAGCGGCGAGTTTGAGCTTGGCGCGCGGCCCCTCGGCGGCGGGCAACCTGCGGCGGCTTGTGAGCGCCGTCCGCTTCTCACCGCGCTCTGGCGAGCGCGCCTACGGCGCTGCCGCTTTGCGACGATGGCCCTCAAGTTACCCACAGTCTCCACTAACAGTAAAGACGGAAATTCATGTGGTTCGTCTGCGGCGAAGCAGGGCCAAAGAGCCGGAAAGTGCCACGAGCAACACGCCGGAGGGTTCGGGGATGGGCGCGGGCCCGAAGGTCAATTCGTTCTTCGCGACATTGGCAGGCAGGCTTCCGTGCGTCCAGCGAAACCGCTCTTGTTGGGGAGGGAGCGTGCCGCCGAGTTCGTTGAGCAGGAACCCCACGGTATGGGCTTCGAAGTGCGATCCAATGTAGCCCGTGCCGCCGGTGGCGTAGTTCTCTCCATCCCAAGTGGTTTCCCAAGTGTATTCTGGCGCGGGGACGGGATTGGAATTGTTGAAGGCAATGTGAGTCCTGTCCGAAACCACCTCATAGCCTGTCACGCTTGCCACGCTGTAGCTGACCGTGGCCAGGGCTTCCATGGGATCCCCCGACTGCCACGCCGGGTTCGCGATACGAAAAAAGTCTGTAAAGGTAAGATTCGGGACGGGAGAGTTGAAAATGTCGGTCAACTCCCACTGGTATCCGTTGCTCAGAGCACTGATATGATATTCGACCAAGATCGGGTTGCCGCCATTGATATCTGCTCCCGAAGTCAGGTAATACGGAACATCAAAGGAACCCCCGCTTGCTCCAAATCCCGAATAATCAAGATTGCTGTAGTCAGCGGAATACACGCTGTTCTGTGCGTTGGCAAAGGAAGTGAAAGCCAGCAGCGCGGCAGTCTGCAGGATAAGGAATGTTGCTTTCATATGGGTTGTGAAGGTGACTGCAACAGGGATTTCTTGGCAAATGTTGGCCCTGCAAGGTGTTTTAACATATACTGACCATTTTCATAACATCCATAGTTATTATCTGAATCGTCCGAATTACTTTCCGAACCACCCAATTTAATTAAGAGTCTATCCGGTTAACTATCAGAATCATGAGACAAAGGGCAAAGCGCAAGACACAGAGAGAGATGGAACCCCGGAGGGGTCGCCATGAATAGCCGGGGGTTGAGGCACGAAACCCCCGGTCATGCCGTGCCGTGGACGCCCTTGTTGAGGACGAACCCTGAAAGGGTTCCCCAATGCTGGCAACGGCATCTTCCCCGCATTGGGCAGCCCCTCCGGGGTTGATCTTCAGCGGTGGGGTTTCCGCCTCCATACCGGGGGTCGTGCGAGGGCGCCTCTTGGCAACGCGCAAGGGCGCGCGTGCTCCTGCTCCTCCGGGGGAGGCCGGTTGCAATGGAAGGAAGCGGCTACAAACCGCCTCTCCTTGGAGGAGCGGTGACTTTGGGATCATCCCAAGGCTGGCGCTGAGTAGGATGGGAAAAGCGGTCTTGCAGTCTTGTGCCCAGCGTCTTTCTTGCCCGATGGAAATCGCGGGAGTCATGACAACGCTGGCCTGGGTTCCCGCGCTCTGGCGAGCGCGCCTACGGCGCTGCCGCTTTGCGACGATGGCAGCCCCCAACTGCCGGGGGGGCTCCGCCCACACGGAGGTCGTCATTCCCTCACCGGGGCGCATAAGCCAAGGAGAGGCGGTTTGTAACCGCCTGTCCCTTAAAACTGGGCGCTTACAAAGCGCCCCTCCTTGACTGCCGCCCACGGCGTCGCAGGGCTGCTTGCGGTCTTCTGCCGGATATCAAGCTTCATTACGGGCCGGGCACACGAGTCGCTTTGAAAGCGCTTTTGCTCCAAGTTCCCAATTTCTGAGGCCGGAGACGTGGACTCGGGACGGAACAAGTCCCCGCCCGGCAAGTTCCCACGAAACTTGCCCACCACGAAATTTGATCCCGGACGACCGGGCTTTGAGAAATGGCGCTTTCAAAGCGCCACTCCCGGCATCCTGCCCCGCCCGCGCCAAACCCGAAGCCCTGTCCAACGGCCAAGGCGCGTCATGGCGCGCAGCGGAAATGCCTCCACCTCCATCCGCCATGGTCGGCTGGGTGGAGGTGAAGGGATGATTCGGGCCGGAAAAATCAGGCGCGGCGCCTGCGGCGGAACAAGGCCAGGGAGCCGGCGAGTCCGATGAGCAAGGCGCCGGAAGGCTCGGGGACGAGCGTGGTGTTATACTGGACACCACCCCAACCGTGCACGAGATCAAAAGAGCCGATGCCGGAAAGCGTGGTGCTGATGCTCGTGAAGGTTTTATCTTCCGAGATGCCATAAATTCCGAAGGATTGCTGGCTGTCGATTTCCACGCCCGCGTAACCAAAGGTGGCGGAGAACGTGTTCCCTGTGTCGTTTATCACGGTGAAGCCGCTGGGGCTGCCGCTGCTGCCGGTGAGGCCGTAGCCGAAGT
Organism: uncultured Verrucomicrobiaceae bacterium; assembly: GCA_964573315.1. Lineage (GTDB taxonomy): Bacteria > Verrucomicrobiota > Verrucomicrobiia > Verrucomicrobiales > Verrucomicrobiaceae > JAGRPD01. Next base: position 6,108 of record CAZNKC010000064.1, read on the forward strand.
CCGCAAAGGTGGCATCTCCGCCGCTGATCACGGAAGTGAGGGTGACGTCGTGATCATACCAATAGCCTGCATCTTCGGACCAAACTCCTGTCCCCAAGTCGCCGACAAGCAGCGCCGCAAAGTTCTTCGCCGAGATCGGTGCGTCGAAAGTGATGGTCCAAGTGAAATCATAAGTTCCGGGCCCGCCGGCGTTGGTGGTCCAGACATGCCCCTCATCGGGGTGCTGGCCCAGAACCACCGTGCTTCCAAGAGTTTGGTTCGAAATCGAAGCGGTGATGTTGTAATTATAACTTGTCGAAGTGAGGGGGTCGGTGATGGTTCCAACCTTCGATGAAGGAGTGCTGGTCCCATCTGCCGCCCGTCCCAGCAGGTCATAACTTTCGGAGTTGATTCCCGTCACCGGGAAATTCTGCGCATTGATGATCGGGGGGAAGGCCAGCAGCGCGGCTGCCAGCATGATGGGGGTGGTGTATGATTTCATTGTTGCAAGGGTCGGTGTTTGAGTCCCCTGCAAGGTGTTGGCCCTGCAAGGTGTTGGCCCTGCAAGGTGTTGGCCCTGCAAGGTGTTGTAACATATACTGACCATTTTCATAACATCTATAACTACTATCTGAATCGTCCAAATTACTATCCAAATCACCCAATTTAATTTAAAATTACTCAAATGACAGTTGGCGATGATAGGATGACCGCGATATTCACAGCCGTGACCGACTGTGCTGCCGTTATTCGGATCGCAGGCCGCCCGGCTCTTCCGCTGCGAACACGTTCCCCGGTGCCGGACGTCCTTTGGGTATCCGGCTGGCGCATTCTCTCCTCAACGCGCGCAATGAAACGAAAGCACCGCAGAGATCGGATGAGCGCAGAGGTTTGCTTCCGAATGCCTCTCTCTGCGCTCATCCGATCTCTGCGGTGTCGAATTCAGCCCCCTTTCCTTCTTTCTCATTCCCCTGTCCCCATTCCTCTGTCATCTTCCCTTTTCCGAGGCTTTAGTCCCTCACTTGCTAAAAGTGAACAAGTTTGCGACGATTTTGAAGGCAGGAAAATTGTTGGCAGGAAAATGCTTGAAATGTTCTTACCCATAATTTTCCTACCTCTTTGGCTCCGGCTTTGCCGGGTTAGGGGTAGAAAAATTCAAACAGAGCCTTTGAAACTGAAATCTTTCTACCCTCAATCTTTTTACCCAACCCGCTTGCCTGCGCCGCGGTTGGCCTGCCCTTTCGGCAACGCGCGAGGGCGCGCGTGCTCCTGCTCCTCTGGGGGAGGCCGATTGCAAGGAAGGAGGCGGTTACAAACCGCCTCTCCTTGGGGGGAAGCGGTGACTTTGGGATCATCCCAAGACCAGCGCTAAGTATGAGTAGGAGTAGATGAAAAAAGCGGTCTTGCAGTCTTGAGTCTTGTGACTTACTTGCCCAATGGAAATCGCGGGTGTCATGACAACGCTGGCCTGGGTTCCCACGCTGTGGCAGGCGTTGGGGATCGCGGTGCCTTTGGGAATCGCTTTTTGCTCGATGCTGCATGTGCTGCTCTACAAGCGCGACCCGCGCTCGGCGGCCTATTGGGTGGTGATCATCATCTTCGTGCCGCTGCTGGGCTCGCTGTTTTACCTGCTGTTCGGCATCAATTTGATCCGCCGTCATGGCAAGCTGCTGCGCCTGGGCGAGACGGGCGGCACGGCTTCGGGAGCAGCGGCGGATGACGATGCGGTGTCGTGCCTGCTGCCCGCCGGCCTGGACCCGGCGGAGCGGGAAAGCGACTGCCAGTTCGCGATGACGCTGGACCGCATCTCGCGCTTCCATTTCACCACCGGCAACACGGTGCGCGTGCTGCACAACGGCGACGAGGCGTTGCCCGCCATGATCGCGGCCATTCGCGCGGCGGAGAAATCGGTGACGCTGGCCAGCTACATCTTCGAGGCGGACGGCATCGGCATGGAATTTGTGAAAGCTCTGCACGAGACCGCACGGCGCGGCGTGGCGGTGCGGGTGATGGTGGATGACGTGGGCACGCGCTACGGCTGGCCGCCGGTGACGCGCGAGCTGCGGCGGCTGGGCGTGCCGGTGTGCCGCTTCATGCCGAACCGCCTGATCACGCGCTTGGTGACGCTGAACCTGCGCAACCACCGCAAGCTGCTGGTGGTGGACGGCAAGCTGGGCTTCACCGGCGGCATGAACATCCGCGAGGGAAACATGCTCTTCCGCAACCCCTCCCATCCGGTGCAGGATTTGCACTTCGAGGTGCGCGGCCCGATGGTGGCGCAACTCCAGCGAGTGTTCGCGGAGGATTGGGAGTTCTGCCGCGGCGAAGTGCTGGAGGGGGAGGCGTTTTACCCCGAACTGAAGGAGGTGGGAAACACCAGCGCCATCGGACTGCTGGACGGCCCGGACGCCGAGGTGGAAGTGATGCCAACCGCCCTGCTCGCGGCCTTGGGCGCGGCGCGGCGCTCGGTCAAAATCCTGACGCCTTACTTTCTGCCGAATCCGATGCTGATGGGCGCGCTGAACCTGTGCGTGCTGCGCGGGGTGAAGGTGAGCATCGTCACGCCGGCGCAAAACAACATCGCCGTGGTGGGCTGGGCGGCGCGCACGATCTACCCGAATCTGCTGGCGCGCGGCTGCCGCATCTTCGAATCCCCTCCGCCATTCGACCACTCCAAGATTTTCCTGGTCGATGACATGTGGAGTTTCGTCGGCAGCACGAACTGGGATCCGCGCAGCCTGCGACTGAATTTCGAGTTCAACATCGCCTGCCATGACGCGGAGCTGGCGGCGCGGCTGGCGCATGAGTTCGAGGTCAAACGCGCGGTCTCGGCGGAAGTGACACTGGCCGGCCTGGAAGCGGCTCCCGTGCTTCACAAATTGCGCAACGGCGTGGCGCGGCTGTTCATTCCGCTGCTGTAAGCCGAAAAAGGAAGTTGAGAGTCGATAGTTGAGTGTTGATAGTTAAAAATCAGCGGCTTACGCCGAAAGTTTCATTCACCCGGAGGGTGAGTCCCCTTGGCGGCACAAGTCGCTCATTTCCAGTCTCTCAACTCTCAACCATCAACTATCAACTCTGTTTTTAGGGTAAGCGCAAACAATGCCTTCCACATCCTGTCAATCCTGCAAAAATCCCGTTAATCCTGTCAAAAAAAGGCGTCACCCCGCCGCCACCGCCAGCGGCGCGTCCACCCAGCGTTCGTGCTCTTTGATGAGATCGATCAACCGCTCCACCGCCTCTTCTTCCGGGATGTTGAATTTCACCGCCGTCTTGCCGACGTAGAGATTGATCTTGCCCGGCGCGCCGCCCACGTAGCCGAAGTCCGCGTCCGCCATCTCACCCGGCCCGTTCACGATGCAGCCCATCACCGCGATGCGCACGCCTTTGAGATGGCCCGTGGCCGAGCGGATTTTTTGCGTGGTGCTTTGCAGGTTGAACAGCGTGCGCCCGCAACTCGGGCAGGCAACGTAGTCCGTCTTGAAAATCCGCGCGCCCGCTGCTTGCAGGATGTTGTAGCTGATGCGGAACGACTGTCCCGGCGCCGCCTCGCCGTTCACCAGCACCGCGTCACCGATGCCGTCGCACAGCAGCGAGCCGATGTTCGTCGCCGCGCGCAGCAGATTGGCAATGAAGTCCCCTTCCCCGTTTTCGGATTTCGGATTTCGGACTTCCAAAGTGTCCTTGAGCAGGATCGGATGCCGCGCGTCCAGCCGCGCCGCCAGCAGACGGAAGGCCGGGATAACGCGCAGGTCCAGCCCGTCCGCCACCGTCACCAGCCGCGCCGCCGGGTCCTCATTCAGCGCAGCCACCGCGTCCGCGTCGCGCGGGTCCACCGCCGCCACGCCGCTGTCCTCCAGCACGATCTCCGGTTTGTAATCGCCGAGTTGCGCCAGCTTGTGCGCCACCGCGTCCCACTTCCGCCGCGTCGTCACCACCGCCACCGTCGCCCCGCCGCCGACTTCCACGCCCTGCACGGTCAAGCGCGCGCTGGCGCGGCGTTGGTAGCTGAACGGGTCGTACGGTGGCGCAGCCATCTTGGTTGCGCTTTCTTCGGGCAAGCTGGAAGCTTGCCCCACTTTGAGCCGCGCCGCCTGCGCCGGCTTGCCTTCGTTGTAAGGCTTCACCAGCGCCTGACACACCGGGATCTCATGAACGGCGTCCTCGGTCAAAGACACCCGCACCGTGTCGCCGATGCCGTCCGCCAGCAACGAGCCGATCCCGATCGCGCTCTTGATGCGTCCATCCTCGCCGTCGCCCGCCTCGGTCACGCCGAGATGGATGGGGTAGTTCCACAGCAATGGCGAATGACGAATGACGAATGACGAAGGGAAGCCGTATTCGGCATCGATCTCGTCATTCGTCATTCCACATTCGTCATTCGTCATTTTTTCCAGTTCCGCGATGGATTGCCGGCGCAAATGCGCCACCAGCAGCCGGTAGGCCTCGATCATCACCTTCGGGTTGCTGGCCTTCATCGAGAACAGGAAGTTGTGAAAGTCGTGCTGCCGCGCGATGCGCGCGAACTCCAGCGCGCTCTCCACCATGCCCAGCGGCGTGTCGCCGTAGCGGTTCATGATGCGGTCGCTCAGTGAGCCGTGGTTGGTTCCGATGCGCATGGCCCGGCCCAGCCGTTTGCACTCCAGCACCAGCGGCGTGAACTGCTCCTCGATGCGCGCCAGTTCCGCCGCGTACTCATCGTCCGTGTACTCCAGCACCGCGAATTTCTTTTTGTCCACGTAGTTGCCCGGATTCACCCGCACCTTCTCCACCCACTTCGCCGCCTCCATCGCCGCGTCCGGTTTGAAATGGATGTCCGCCACCAGCGGCACGTCGCAGCCCGCCGCCAGCAGCCCGGCCTTGATGTGCTCCAAGTTCTCCGCGATCTGCCGCGTCTGCGCCGTCACCCGCACGATCTCGCACCCCGCCGCCGCCAAACCCAGCGCTTCCGTGACGCACGCCTCCGCGTCCCGCGTGTCGCTCGTCAGCATCGACTGCACGCGGATCGGATGACCGCCGCCGATGCCCACCTTCCCCACCCGCACCTCCCGCGTGAGGCGGCGCTGGTAGTTGAAAAGGTCCGGGCAGTAGCGGAGCAGGGTGTTTTCGTTTTCGGCGGGGTTGGACATGGGACACTGAAACAAAAGACCCAAGACACCAAGACGCAAGGCGAACCTGCCGACATTCCGGTTGCCGCCGCCCGCTTTGGGGGGATGATAGGGTGGACGCATTCACCGGCCATGGCCCTTCCGCAACCCGTCAAACATTACAGCTTCCAGGACTACTATCGCCTGGAGCAGCAAGATGATTACAAAAGCGAGTACTTCGCCGGCGAAATCTTCGCCATGGCAGGCGGCACCCCGCGCCACAGCCTCATTTCTGCCAACCTCGTCGGCGAACTGCGCCAACGTCTCAAAGGCAAACGCTGCACGCCCTACGACTGCAACCTTCGCCTGCGCATCCAAGCCACCGGTCTCGTCACCTATCCCGATGCCTCGGTGTATTGCGAGAAATTGGAGATCGACCCCGAAGACCCCACCCGCCAAACCGCCACCAATCCCGCGCTTGTCGTCGAGGTGCTGTCCAAATCCACGGAGGCTTACGATCGCGGCAAGAAAGCCGAAAACTACCGCCAGATTCCCAGCCTCCGCGCCTACCTTCTCATTTCCCAGCAAGAGCCGCACGTCGAACTCTATCAACGCCAGCCCGACGGCTCCTGGACGCTGACCGAAGCCAGCGGCCTTGCAAGCGAGATCGCGCTCACCGCCCTCGCCCTCGATCTACCTCTCGCCGAGATTTACGACCGCGTGGAGTTTGGCGAGGAAGAGTGAATTCATTCCCGGCATTGCATTCGCCCGCCGGTTCGTGCATGTTGACGGGCATGAGTTCCGCCGTTCTAGATGCCTTGCTGGACAGCCCCGTGCTCCCGGAAATCCTGGAGCAAGCCCAGCGTGCCTTGGTGAAAGAGCAGAAGCTCCGTCAAAAATTCTACAACGACATCACGCCGGAGCACAAATGGGAGTTCATTCAAGGCCAAGTCATCATGCACTCGCCCGCGCTCAACCGCCACCTCCTCGCCACCAAACGCCTTTACGATGTGATGAGCGCTTACGCCAGAGTCAAAGACCTCGGTGTCGTCCACATCGAAAAAGCCCTCTGCGTCTTCCCCCGCAACGATTATGAGCCGGACATCGTCTTCTTCGGCTCCGCCAAGGCCGCGCTGACCGACGCGGATACCCTGAAATTCCCCATCCCGGATCTCGCGGTCGAAGTTCTTTCCCCATCCACCGAAGCCCGTGACCGCGGCATCAAATTCATCGACTACGCCCTGCACGGCGTCCAGGAATACTGGATCATCGACACCGTGGCCGAAACCGTGGAACTGCACCGCCTTGAGGGCGACGTTTACCCGCCCACACCCGCCCAAGCCGATGGCATCCTCGTCAGCGATGTCCTCGCTGGTTTCGAAATCCCCGTCCACGCCATCTTCGACGAAACCGAAAACGCCCGCGTGTTGCGCGATATCTGGTCAAGCGCAGCCTGATCCACAAAGCTCAATCCTGTTAATCCCCCAAAATCCCGTCAATCCTGTCAAAAAACTCAAACCGGCGGGCTGAGTTTCGTCACCACATGGCTCATGTAGGGGAAGAGTTGTTTTTTGCGGCTCACCACGCCGGGCAGGTCGAACACATTCGCCCGTAGCGCCGCGTGATCGGCGTCCACTTGTTCGATGATGCGTTTGTCTCCCGCCGTGAGCAGCACGCTGTGATGGCGCGTGATGTCCGTCACCATCAGGCAGGCGAAGTGCAGGCTGTGCTTCTCCAGCAGCGCCTCCAGCGCCCGATGCAGGTCCGCCTCCCGCTTCCATAGTCCGTCCAGGCCCAGTTCCTCGATCTGCGAGATGCTGATGTGCCAGCCGTTTTCCTCGAACACCTTGCGGTCGCTCTCCAGCGCGCGCTCCGGCGTCTGCTCGCGCAACATCGAACCCGCGGCGAAGAAGTCCTTCACGAAACGCGCGCAGTCGATGCCCGCGATCCCGCTCAGCCATTCCAAAATCTCCCGGTCCGTGCTCGTCGTCGTCGGCGAGGTCAGGTGCAGCGTGTCGGAAATGATGCCCGCGCACAGGCAGACCGCGGTGCTCCGGTCCGGCGCGGCTTTTTGCATCCGGTACATGATGCCGACGATGGTGGAGGTGCTGCCGACCGGCTCATTGATGAAGCGAATCGGCTCCTTGGTGCGCAGGTTGCCGCTCAGCCGGTGGTGGTCGATGACTTCCAAAATCTCCGCCTCGTCCGCACCGGCTACCGCCTGCGCGAACTCGTTGTGGTCCACCAGCACCAGCCGCGCGCGCGGCACGTCGATGAGGTCGGACTTGGAAAACACGCCCACCAGTTTTTGCGATTCCTCATCCACCACGGCGAACAACGGCTGCTGCGAGTGCTGCACCGCGTGCATCACCTCCCGCAGCGGCGCGCGCGAGGGGAAGCGCAAAAAATCCTCCGTCAGCGCCGCGCCGACGGGCCGTGAAAACCGGATCAACTGCGAGGTCGAAGCCGTGTCGTAGGGCGAGCAAATCACCGCCACACCCTTCGCTTCCGCCTGCGCCAAAATGCTGTCCCAGGGCCGGAAGCCGCCGGTCACGATCAGGCAGCGTGCCCCCATCTCGATGGCCAGCGCGTGAATCTCCGGGCGGTCGCCGGTGACGATGGCCACCTGCTCCGCCGGGAACTGCGCGGCGCGGTTGCGCGAGGTCTCGACGCTGGACGCCGCCACCACCAGCACCAAATCCGCCACCGTGTCCAAGTCCGCCACCGCGCCCGCTGCCTCACCACCCACCGCGGCCACGATGTTGCCGAGGCTGGTGCGGATTTCCCGGTTGATCGCGGCCTTGCGCGCCTGCGCGTCCCGCATGTCCGGCGGCAGGAAAAGCTGCGCCATCTCCTGAAGCGTAGGCAGGCCGAGCAGCCGGCCGTTTTCATCCACCACCGGGATACTGCGGAAGTTTTTTTCCGTCATCTTGCGATACACGGAGAGAAACATCTCCTCCGGCTTCGCCGTCAACACCTCCCGCCGGCAAATCGAAGCCGCCGTCGGCCGCACGTCCAGCAGCAGTTTCGGCGCGGACACGCCGGCCTGTTGCAGCACCCAGTTCGTGCGCACGCTCACCTCCCCGCAACAAGCCGCCTCCGCCTCCATGCCGCGCACGTCGCGCAAAAACGCCGCATAACCGATGGCCGAGCAAATCGCGTCCGTATCCGGATTGCGGTGGCCGATGACGTAGATGGGGTCTGGCATGATTTATTCGGGAGTGATCAGGGGGATGGGCTGGCGTCCATGCTTGCGGTAGATGGTGAAGTCAGAGTCCGCCGTGCAAACCACGGCTTTCGGGTTAAGCTCCGATAAGCGCACGATGCAAGCATCTGCTAAAGACATCAGTACATTTTGATATCGGTTCCACATTGACCTCACCTCCTGTATTTCCGCAGGCAGCACAAAATCACAAGTCAACTCACCACGCTCCAACCACTCCAGGATTTTCTCCTGGGCGGGACGCAAACCACGAAGAATAAACAGAGCCTCGGTCAGCACAGCTTCGCAAACCCTCACTATCCCCGTGAAGCGTGAAAATGCTTCTGTGGCCCAAGCATGGTATTGGTCCGAATCGTCGAGCAGCGCCACCAGCGGTCCTGTGTCGAGTACGACATCGCCCACAGATGTTTTAGGCACGTCCAAGCCCCTCAAGATGTTTCGGATTTGAGGAAAGATCCCCCACCCCACTGCTCACAATTCCACAACCGTCCGCAAACCGGCCGGCCGGTTTTTCACGCCCGAAATCCTCCAGATGCTTCGGATTGCTGCCCAAATCCTCAACTCCAGAATGGAAAATCCCGCAATACTCCTTCATCATCTCGTAAGCCGAAACCAGCGGGCTCTCCGACTCTTTGCCAACAGGGACCGAGCTTGGCCCGTCCTCACTCTCCACCAACCAGCGCTGATACAACTCAATGGTGACATCACGAATCGCCCGGCCTTGCAAGGCCGTCTTGGCCTTGACGCGGCGGTAAATGTCATCGGGCACATCGATAGTGGCTTTCATGCTTTACAGTTTACCGGTTTTACGGGCGGCGTCAATCCGTCGGGATATGGGGAGATGCGGTCGGGCAAGCTGGAAGCTTGCCCCACTTTATTTCACCCAACCCTGCGCCTTCATGCGCTCATGCACGGCGTCCTTGTGCTCCAGCAGTTCGGCGATGGGATCCCACTTGCCGCTGGTCAGCGCCTCGCGGGCGGTGTCGGGGATCATGATGGTGAAATTTTGATCGCCGAAAAAGACGCGCTGCGTTTCCAGATCGACCTTAATCTCCAGCTTCGGATCAGCCTCGATGGCGGCGGCCAGGGTGGCGATGTCCTCCGCGGTGGCGCACACGCAGGGGATGCCGAGCGTGGCGCAGTTGCCGAAGAAAATCTCCGCGAAACTCTCGGCGATCACCGCCCGGAAGCCGAAGCGGTACAGCGCCTGCGGCGCGTGCTCGCGCGAGCTGCCGCAGCCGAAGTTCGAGCCGGACAGCAGGATGGACGCGCCCTGGAAACGCGGGTCGTTGAGCGGATGCGGCCGGTCGTTGCCGTCGGCGTCCTTGCGCACGTCGTAGAAAGCGAACTCGCCCAGCCCGTCGAAGGTCACGCATTTCATGAAGCGCGCCGGGATGATGCGGTCGGTGTCGATGTCAGCGCCGGGAACGTGGACGCCGGCGCCGGTTACGGAGGTGATTTTAGTGAGAGCCATAAAGCGAATAAAACGCTTACCACCATTCCCCGCACCCGCAACTCCCAGTTGGCGATCCGAACCTCAGGGCTTACGCATCAAAAACACCTGCCAAGTCACCCAATAGATCTCACGCAAAGACGCAAAGGCGCAAAGAAACCGAATTTTTTGGTTCATCCGGGAAGTGGGTGCGCGCCTCTCCTTCGAGTTGAGAGCAGAGCCAACGGAGCGGGACGAAGACCTTGGACTGCGCGCAGCCCTGCTGCCGCTTTCCCGCCGCCAGCCCTGCTGGCAAGGACCTAGGATAAGCGGTTTGCAACCGCCTGTCGATTCAAGGAGCGGCGGTTTGCAACCGCTCGTCCCCTCCCCCCGGCTCCGGGTTTTAATGCGAAGCACCCGCGGCCAGCCGCACGGCGCCATGACCGAAGAAGGTTTCCATTCGCTGGCGCATGTCGGCGTAAAAGGCGGCCGCCATTTCCTCGATCGCGGCAGCGCGCTGGCTGTTGCCCCGCCCTTCCTTGGCCAGCAACTCGCGCTCCAAGCGCACCCGCTCCTCAAACACGCGTTCCAGTTCCATGAGCGACTCGAGAAACTCCTTCGCCGCGCGCGAGCGGTCCACGCCCTCGATCAACGCCTGCTCCAGCGGTTTGTTGCGCGTCAAATGCAGCAGCCGGCCGTTGGCGAGTTCGTCCATGTAGCGGTGAAAGCTCTTCAGGAAAGTCTGGCGCTCCTTGTCGAAGCGCACCTCGTCGAGATCCACCAGCGTGTCGTAGGGGCCGGGTTTGGAGAAGAATTTGACCACCAGCGGGATCGTGTCCACCAGCATGAACAGCAGAGTCAGGACCAAATAGGCGGTCAGGGCAAAGCGGCCGCCCTGGGCTCCGTCCTCAAACAGCTCATGCAGCGCCAGTGTCTGCGTGAGGATGTCCCGGCGCGGCTCCGCTCGGATCGCGGCCACGCGCGTCTTTTCGTCCTCGCTCAAGGACGCCAGTTCGCCGCGCATCACATTCGCCTGCTCCCGCTGCGCATCCATCTGCTGCTTCAAGCTGTCACGAAGCTGGTTCTGCTGCCCGACGAAGCTGTCCGCCTGCTGCTGCTGCACCTGCTGCTTGAGGCCGGCGATGCGCGCCTCTTCCGCCGCCATTTTGGCTTTCAAGGCGGCGGCGGCCATCGCCGCCTCATCGGCCAGGCGCTTCTCCAGGACGACCACTTCCTCCTGCAACTGGTTGCGCTGGAAGGTCAGGCTCTCGACCACGGCGGAGAGCCGCTTGCTCTCATCCCGCCGCCAGGTGAGCTGGTCGGTCTGGATGCTTTTGGCGCGCGGTCCCAGGCCGATGATCCCGCTGCGCTGGCCGTTCAATTCGCGCTCGAACTCCTTCTGCCAAAAATCCAGCTCCGCTTGCAGCTTTTTCGAGGCCGCATCCTCTGCGGCCAACTGCTTCTCCAACTCCGAGATTTTTTCCCGCAACGGAGCCGAAGCCGCGGCCATCTTTTGGTCGATCTCCGCTTTGGCCTTTGCCTCGTCCTCGGTCAACGGCTGCTGGCCGGCGGCGGGGTCAGCCACCAAAAACTCGGCCTGGAAAGACTGATCCCATTTGATCTGGAGCGCCGCAATCTCCGCATCCACTTTTTGAATCTTGACCTCGGTTTGCTCTTTCAGCGCCGCCGCCTCCGCGTGCGCCGCCACGATGTCCGCCTCGCGATGTTTTTCGATGACTGTCGAAACCGTGTCCTTGAACAGCAGCAACGCCAACGGGTGGGAGATGGTCAGCCCCATCAACACCGCCACCACAATGCGCAGCCCGAATTGCAACAGCTTGCGCACGATCGATTGATAGGCGCGGTAGGTGGCCAGCAGCGCGCGGTCCACGGTCAGGATGATGAAGGACCAGACCAGGGCCACCGGAATGATATAAGCCCAGTTGTCCGTCAAAGTGGACACCGCATAGGCGGCGGCGATCAATGCGAACAGCGACGGCACCAGCACCGTCGCTCCAAACGCCACGTACTTCCGCCGCTCCCAGGACGGACACTCACGGAGGCTTTCAGCGCTGGCGCCGGAGAGCCAGTAAAAAATGCGGGCGGGCAAGCTGTCGTTTTTCATGCTGAGGCGCAGACTAACGATTCCGATTCCGCGCACAACAGGCAAAAGAAAATCTTTCGCTCGTTTGTCATCATTCCGCCGCGCGGCAAGCGGTGTTGGGAGGGGGAGTGCAAAGAGCAGGGCGCAGGGCGCAGGGCGCAAAGCGTGACGCCCTGCGCCCTGCTCTTTGCTGCTCCGCCCGCTCGAATGATCCCCTGAAAACCTGCGTTTTGAAACTCCCGCTCAAAGAAACTCATTCACCAAATTCTCCAGGAACTCCTGGCGTCCGCTCGCCAGCAACGGCTCGCCGTTTTCCAGTGTGAACGCTTCCAGTTCCTCCAGGTTCGCCGTGCCGGCCTCGATCTTCGCACCGATGCCGTTGTCGAAGGTGGCGTAACGCTGCGCGATGTGCGCGTCCAGCCGGCCGTCCTCGACGATGGCTTGGGCAATCTTGAGCCCGCGCGCGAAAGCGTCCATGCCGCCGATGTGCGCGTGGAACAGGTCCACCGGCTCGAAGCTCTCCCGCCGCACCTTGGCGTCGAAGTTCAGCCCGCCCGTGGTGAATCCGCCCATTTTGAGCACCTCCAGCATGATCTGCGTGGTCAGGTAGATGTTCGTCGGAAACTGATCCGTGTCCCAGCCGATCAGTTCATCGCCCGTGTTCGCATCCACCGACCCCAGCGCGCCCGCCGCCGCCGCCACCTGCAGTTCGTGCCGCATCGTGTGCCCGGCCAGCGTCGCGTGGTTGGTCTCGATGTTCAGCTTGAAGTGCTCCAGCAGTCCGTACTCGCGCAGGAAATTCAGGCAGGCCGCGGCATCGCTGTCATACTGATGCGTGGACGGCTCGCGCGGTTTCGGCTCGATGTAGAACGGACCCTCGAAGCCAATTTTGAACTTGTGCTCCACCGCCAAGTGCAGCAGCCGCGCCAAGTGATCCAGCTCCCGCTTCATGTTCGTGTTCCACAGCGTCGCGTAACCCTCGCGACCGCCCCAAAACGTATAGCCCTCCCCGCCGAGCCGGTGCGTCACCTCCAGCGCCTTTTTCACCTGCGCCGCCGCGTAGGCGAAGACATGCGCGTTCGGACTCGTCGCCGCGCCCTGGCAGTAACGCGGATGCGCGAACAGGCAGGCCGTGCCCCACAGCAGCTTTTTACCCGTCTCCCGCTGCGCCTTTTCCAACTCGTCCGCCACCGCGTCCAGATTCGCGTTGCTCTCCGCCAGCGTCGCGCCCTCCGGCGCCACGTCGCGGTCGTGGAAGCAGTAGTAGTCCACGCCCAGCTTGTCCATGAACTCAAAGCAAGCCCACACCCGCCGCTGCGCGTTCGGGATCGAGCTCGACCCGTCGTCCCAGGGCCGCTGCGCCGTGCCCACGCCGAACGGATCCGCCAGCGTGTTGCGCATCGCGTGCCAATACGCCACGCCAAAACGCAAATGCTCGCGCATCGTCTTGCCGCCCACCACCTCGTCAGCGTTGTAGTGTTTGAAAGCGAGCGGGTTGCGGCTCTGCGGCCCTTCAAAGGGGATTTTCGGAATGTCGGGGAAAGCTTCGTTCATGGGAGCGACATTCCAGCCGAGACGGAGCGCGGCGTCAAGCCCGGGATACTTCGTCCTCGTCCTCGTCCTCGTCCTCGTCCTCCTACTCCTACTCCTACTCGTCCTCGACCGCCCCCAGGAACCCCTTGCACAACGCACCAGAGAGTCCATCCTTGAGCATGGCCAAGAAGCCCAAGATCATCCATCTGACCGATCCGGAGGAGCTCCGACAAGCTGCCTTTCGCGCAGCCTCCTATCCCAAGTCCTTCGAGGAAGTGAAGCGAGGCATCTTGGCTGGAATAGCAGGCGACAACGAAAACGCCAAACCAAAGCGCAAGTCCTCGACCATGCGGGCTTTCGAGGACGAGGACGAGTAGGAGGACGAGGACGATCCCGCCACCACCCGCGATCATTCGGGCTTCGGATTTCGGACTTCGGATTTCCCCCCACTCACAAACCCATCCCCCGTCACCCCACCCTCCACCACCGCCAACTCCAACCCCGGCAGCAACCGCCCCAGCGTGCCCGCCTTGTTACCAAGCTGATTGCCCGTTTGTTTGGCCGGCATCACCGGATCCGGCACCGCCAGGGAAATCCAAACACCCGTCGCCGCATCCAGCCAAGCGGGAAAAACCGGCACACCCAGCTCGGCCTCGAACCCTTCCGGCACACACTCCCGCGCCGACCGCAGCACGCACACCGCCCGCCGCACCCGGCCCGTCCACAACGGCTGCGACGCCGCCGCGCGCAACGCCTCCACCGCGCCCAGCGCCACCACCTTTTGCGACCCCGCGTCCAGCCGCTCGATCAAGCGCGCCTTTTTCGCCCGCTCCGCGTAACGCCGCACCGCCTCCGCCAACGCCGCGTCCGCCGGATCGCACAGCCACAGCGTCTCCCCCGGCTCGTGCCACTCCACGTCCGCCAACCGCAGCGCGTTTGCCAACGCCACCGCATCGCCGTTCCCGCGTTGAAACGCCTCGCGACCCCGGAAAGCCTCGCCACCCAGCCGCAGCAGCGCCTCCCGCACCCGCCCCGCCGTCGCCTCCTCCGGCGGCAGCAGCTCACCGACACACACCGTCACCGGATGGCGCAAACGCCGCGGCCACTTGGTGAAGCAGCGCCCTCCCGCGAAGGAAAAAATCGACCCCCACAACCCATCCAGATACACCGGCAGCACCGGCGCCTCCGCCTGCCGCGCCATCAGCTCGAACCCGCGCCGCAGCTCGTTGACCATGCCGTGGCGCGTGATCTGCCCCTCCGGGAACAGGCACACCAGTTCCCCCTCCCGCAGCGCCTGCGCCACGCTGCGCACCGCGTCCTTCGCCCGCGTCGGCGACACCGGCACCGTGCCGAACAGCCGCAGCAGCCAGTTAAACCACACCACCTTGTACAGCGGCTCCCAGATCACAAAACGGATGGGCCGATCGATGGCCGTCGCCAAAACCAGCGCATCCACATAGCTCACATGGTTCGGCAGCAGCAGCGCCGCCCCCCGCTCCGGCACCCGCTCCGGATGCCGCGCCCGCACCCGGTAGATCGCCCGCACCAGCGCCCGGCCCATGAAGCGGATCACATCCTGCGGCAGCAGCCGCGTGATATAAACCGCCGACACCAGCATCAACACCGCCAGCAGCCAGAACTGCCCTTGCGACCCCAGCCCCAGCACCCCTTTCAACCCGAACAACACCGCCACCGCCACCACCCCCGCCACACTGTTCAGCAGATTCATCGACGACAACACCCGCCCCCGCTTCGCCGGCTCCGCCCGGTCTTGGATGTAAGCCTGCACCGGCACCATGTAGCAAGCGCTGCACAACCCCAGGAAAACCAAACTCGCGTCATAGCCCGCCAGCGACGCCGGAAACCACCCCGCCGCCAGCAGCCCCGCCGCCATGCCCAGCGCCCCGAACGGCACGATGCCGAGCTGCACCCCGCCCCGGCACACCGCCGCCACCACCAGACTGCCGCCCGCCGTGCCCAGCCCCACCATCAGCGTCATCCACGACGACGCCGAGGCCGCGCCGCCGCTGTCCCGATCCGGATGCAACTCCAGCCCGATGCCCACAAACATCGCACCCACCATGCTCGCCACGAACCAATACACCGCCACCCCCAGGCAGGCCCGCCGCAGTCCCGTCCGCGCCAGCGTCTCTTTCAGGTTCAGCACATGCTCCCACAGCACCGCCGCGCGAAACGGCGTCCGCGCCTGCGCCCGCACCGGCTGAATCAGCCAGCCCAGGCCCAGCGCCGCCACCGACACCCCCAGCAGCACCCACACCGGCTCCGCCGCCGCCTGCCAAGCGTTCCCGCTTTTTTCAAACAACCGGTCAAACCACGGCCCGCCCAGCGACAACCCGCCCAGGATGCCCGCCATCGTCATCATCTGCAACCCGCCCGACACCATCCCCAGCCGCCGCGACCCCGCCAGCTCCTTCAAAATCCCCATCTTCGCCGGACTGAAAATCGTCGATTGCAGCGCCATCAGGAAAAACAACCCCAGCCCCAGCAGCACCCCCGCTTGGCCCGGCGCCGCCTGAAAAATCCCGCCCGCCAGCGCCAGCACCGCCACCTGCATCAGCAGCATCGCCAGGATCACCGCCCGCTTCGAGAACCGGTCCGACAGCCACCCCGCCAGCGGCGCAAAGAGAATGTAAGGCAGCAAAATGATCGCCCCCAGCCACAGCCCGATGTCCCGTCCCAGCCCCCCCTCCGCCACCTTCGGCGCCAACCCCACCAGCAGCATTTTCAGGATATTGTCATTGAACGCATTCAGCCCCGTCAACGCCAGCAGCACCGCCAGCGACACCCGGTGCCGCCCCGGCAGCCGCGGCAGCTTGTCCAGCTCCCGCGCCGTCTCTTCCGCCGCGTTCACATCTTGCATTCGTCCTCCCTTAATGAGGGCGAGTCGCCCTCATTACTTATCAACCTCCCCGCCAACTCCAAATCCCCCGCAAACGTGATCTTCGGATTCGGCCACGCATTTTCCACCACCCGCACCGGCTCGCCCAGATGCCGCACTGCCGACACCTCATCCGTCACCAGCAGCCCCGCCGCCAGCACCGCTTCGTAGGCCCGGCGCAGCAACTCCACGCGAAACACCTGCGGCGTCTCCATCACCCACACTCCCTCGCGATCCAGCGCCTCCGTCACTTGGCCCGCCGCGTCCACCCGCTTGATCGTCTCCGTCAAGGGCCGCGCGCACACCGCCGCCCCGTGCTCGTCCGCCGCCGCCACGCAGCGCGCGATCTGCTCCGGCCGGATCAAGGGCCGCGCCCCGTCATGCACCGCCACCAGCCCGCCGCCACCCGCCAGCGCCTGCAAACCCGCCCACACCGAAAAATGCCGCTCCGCCCCGCCCGGCAGCACCGCACGCAGCTTCGCCAAGCCCGGCTCCGCCCGCCAGTCCGCCACCACCGCCGCCACGTCATCGCCCGCGATGAGAAACACCTCATCCACCGCCGCGCAAGCCTCGAACGCCGCCAGCGTCCGCCGCAGCACCGGCGTCCCCGCCAGCGGCGCCAGCAGCTTATTGAACCCCATCCGCCGGCTGCCGCCCGCCGCCACCACGATGGCGGAGACACGGCCCGTCTTCGGCGTCGGTTTCATCTCCGTCATCGTCATCCATGCCCTCCCCGGTTCAGACCGCCTCCACGCAGGCCACCGCCATCGCCGCGATGCCCTCCCCGCGCCCCACGAACCCCAGCCGCTCGTTCGTCGTCGCCTTGATGCCCACGCATTCCGGCGCGATGCCCAGCGCCGCCGCGATGTTCACCTTCATCGCCGCCGCGTGCGGCCCCACCTTCGGCGCCTCCGCGATCAGGGACGCATCCACGTTCCCGATCCGCATCCCCCGCTCCGCCGCCAGCGCCGCGCAACGCTCCAAAATCTTCAGGCTCGAAATCCCCTCGATGGACGCCTCCGACGGCGGAAAATAAAACCCAATGTCCGGCAGCCCCAACGCCCCCAGCACCGCATCCGCGATGGCATGGGACAACACGTCCGCGTCCGAATGCCCTTGCAGCCCCCGCTCATGCGGAATGTCCACCCCGCCCAGCACCAAGCGCCGCCCCTCCGCGAACGGATGCACATCATAACCGATTCCCACACGACTCATGCGCCCTCCCATAGCGCACCCCGCCTGCTTTGTCATCTCCCATCCGCGCTTCTGGAAAATCCGAAGCCCGAAGCCCGAAATCCGAAATCGGCAGCGATGACGAACCGGAGGGCGGGACTCTGTTCCCGCCCATTTTTTTTGCGGCGGGCGGAGGCGGCAGGGCGGCGCGGAGCCTGCGCCTCTTTGCCTACAATCCCAACAGCTTCATTCCCCACACCACCCACTCTCTGTAGGCCGGCACATGATTGCCCAACCACTGAATAGGCAGCCCCATATACTCAGTCCATGCGGGATAAGGCCCTACCCCATAAATCTTCACAAACGGCCACACCCACAACGCCGGAAACCCAAAATAAACCAACACCACCCCGCCCAAGCCCCACCCGGCCCAGCTTGCCCCGCCGCGTTCACGTCCATCATTCATCCACCCATTCCACCACATCACCCGCACCCTGTCCAGCCCCGTCCGTGGAGCGACCGGCCCGGTCGCTCCCGCTCACAGCGGGCCAGCGGCCCGCTCCACGAAGGGAAACGCCCCACACGCCAGACGCTTGCCGAAGCAGGGCTTACGCCTGGAACAGGCAAGTATGGATGGGGATTCCAAATTCCGGCGTTCGTGGCTGCGGAGAGACGAGCGTTGTTCTATCTTCAGCGTGAATCGCACGATCCTGGCGCGGAGTTGACACGCTGAAGCGTGAGACCCGGAGCGCACGCGGAACGCATGCGAACTGGAGCGCACGCGTCCCGCGTGCTGCGTTCGGCGTCCCG
>CAZNKC010000065.1:0-24296 GCA_964573315.1 uncultured Verrucomicrobiaceae bacterium
CAACATCAACTACGACAAGTTCGACATCCAGCTCGGCAACACCCTGATCGATCCGCATTTCCTCGGGGACAAGCCCTTCGACGCCATCGTCTCCAATCCGCCCTACTCCGTGAAGTGGATCGGCAGCGACGATCCCACGCTGATCAACGACGACCGCTTCGCCCCGGCGGGAGTGCTCGCGCCCAAATCGAAAGCCGACTTCGCCTTCGTCCTCCACGCGCTCAGCTACCTTTCCGCGAAAGGCCGCGCCGCCATCGTCTGCTTCCCCGGCATCTTCTACCGTGGCGGCGCGGAGCAAAAGATCCGCCAATACCTCGTGGACAACAACTACGTGGAAACCGTGATCTCCCTCGCTCCCAATCTGTTCTTCGGCACCACCATCGCGGTCAACATCCTCGTGCTCTCCAAGCACAAGACTGACACCAGGACCCAGTTCATCGACGCCAGCGGGCTTTTCAAAAAGGAAACCAACAACAACATCCTGCTCGACGAGCACCTCGACCGGATCATGGCCGTCTTCGACACCAAGGAAAACGCGGCCCACTTCGCCGCCTCCGTCGATTACGATCAGATCGTCGCCAGCGACTACAACCTCTCCGTCAGCACCTACGTCGAAGCGAAGGACAACCGCGAGGTGATCGACATCACCGCGTTGAATCAGGAAATCAAAACCACCGTCGCCAAAATTGACAAGCTCCGCGCCGAGATCGACGCCATCGTGGCGGAAATCGAAGGAGGGAACCACGAATGAAGAAAGGAACCACGAATGGACACGAATGAACACGAATTATTATGCAGGGAGGAGGTGTTTCAAATTGTGGGGTGCGCCTTTGAAGTGCTGAACAGCTTGGGGCATGGACTGCTGGAAAAGCCCTATGAAAATGCGCTTGCGGTCGAATTTGGGATACGCGGCATCCCGTTCGTCCAGCAGCCAAGATTCCCCGTCATCTACAAATCCGTGAATGTGGGCGAGTATGTGCCCGACTTGATCGTCTTCGACAAAATCATTGTGGACACGAAGACCATGAAAAAATCGGCAACAACGAAAGAGCGCAAATCCTCAATTACCTGAAAATCACAAGTCTCCGAATGGGAGTTCTCCTCAACTTCAAACACGCCAAATTGGAATGGGAGCGCATCGTCCTATGAAAACCATTCGTGTGTATTCGTGTCCATTCGTGGTTAAAAAAGGAGGCACCGAATGAGCAACGAACTCCAGTTCCTCATCTACAACACGCCGCAGGAAGACGTCCGGGTGGATGTCGTCATCAGAGACGAAACCCTCTGGCTCACCCAAAAAGCTCTGGCCAGCCTGTTCGGCGTGCAGGTTCCCGCCATCAGCAAGCATCTGAAGAACATCTTCGAGGAGGGCGAGCTGGACGAGAAAGTGGTTGTTTCCAATTTGGAAACAACCACTCCGCACGGCGCAATTCCCGGCAAAACACAAACAAAATCAACAAATTACTACAATCTCGACGCGGCCATATCCGTCGGTTACCGTGTCAACTCCGCCAAGGCCACGCAGTTCCGAATCTGGGCCACGAAGACACTCAAGGAGTTCATCCAGAAGGGTTTCCTGCTGGACGACGAGCGCCTCAAGCAAGGCGGCAAGGCCTTCGGCAAGGACTACTTCCGCGAGCTTCTGGAGCGGGTGCGCTCCATCCGTGCCAGCGAGCGGCGCATCTGGCAGCAGATCACCGATATTTTTGCCGAATGCAGCCTGGACTACGACCGCAACTCGCCGCTGACCCATGATTTCTACGCGATGGTGCAGAACAAGTTCCACTACGCCATTGCCGGGCAGACCGCCGCCGAAATCATCCACTCCAAGGCCGACCGTGCCAAGGAGCACATGGGGCTGACCACTTGGAAAAACGCTCCCGACGGACGCATCCTCAAATCCGATGTCACGGTGGCCAAGAACTACCTGCCCGAAAAAGACATCCGCCGGCTGGAGCGTGCCATCACCGGCTTCTTCGACTACATCGAAGACCTGATCGAAAGCGAAAACGCCTTCACAATGGAGGATTTCGCCAAAAGCGTGAATGAGTTTCTGGCCTTCAGGAAATTCGAGATTCTGGAGGGCAAAGGAAAAATCTCCAAGAAGCAGGCGGATGAAAAAGCCGGTGCGGAATACGATTTCTTTAACAAAACGCAGCGCATCGTCTCCGATTTTGACAAGTCGGTGAAGGCGATGGGGAAAAGGAAAGGGAACCACGAATGAACACGAATCCACACGAATTGAATCCCTTTCTGGGAAAACTGCTCGATGGGGCAGTGGTGGAGTGGAGGGCGTTGGGGGAGGTTGCGGAGTATTCCCCAACTCGAATCGATGCCAGCGATCTCGATGCAACTTCGTTCGTGGGTGTGGATAATCTTGTTGCCGATAAAGGCGGACGGGTTGACGCGAACTATCTGCCAAACACAGCACGTTTGACGGCATATGAACCTGGCGACATCCTTCTTGGAAATATACGTCCATATCTCAAGAAGGTATGGAAGGCCACCAACTCGGGCGGTTGCAGCGGCGACGTTCTGGCCGTTCGCGTTCTAACTCAATGCAAGTCCTATCTTGGATCGGATTT
This sequence comes from uncultured Verrucomicrobiaceae bacterium, assembly GCA_964573315.1. Classification (GTDB taxonomy): domain Bacteria; phylum Verrucomicrobiota; class Verrucomicrobiia; order Verrucomicrobiales; family Verrucomicrobiaceae; genus JAGRPD01. The sequence goes on from CAZNKC010000065.1 coordinate 2,586, forward strand.
CCTCTATTACCTTTTATCGTCGGACGAATTTTTTTCGTATAACATGCAGCACGCGAAAGGTGCAAAAATGCCGCGCGGAAACAAAGATGCGATATTGAACTATTCCATCCCTATCCCCTACCCGGGAAATCCGGAGAAGTCGCTGGCGATCCAAGCGGAAATTGTCCGCATTCTGGACGCTTTCGCCGAGCTTACCGCCGAGCTTACCGCCGAGCTTACCAAACGAAGAAAACAATATGAATATTATCGCGATTTAATATTGACTTTCGAAAAACCGACAAACGCTAAAAACGGACGGACGGACGGACGGACGGACGGACGGACGGACGGACGGACGGACGGACGGATAAGGTAAGGTGGGTTGCGTTGGGGGACATCGGCATGTTTATTCGAGGAAAGCGCTTTACCAAGGAGGATTACGTCGAAGATGGGATAAGAGTTATCCACTACGGTGAGATCTACACAAAATATGGGGTTTCGACGGATCATGCGATTTCCAAAGTCAGGCGCGATATGGCCAAGTATCTACGCTACGCGGAACCTGGAGACGTAGTGATAACCGATGTTGGCGAAACCGTTGAAGATGTCGGAAAGGCTGTGGCATGGCTCGGAAATGAAAAAGTCGCGATTCACGACCACTGTTATGCTTTTAGGAGTCCAATGAATCCGAAATATATTTCCTATTTCATGCAAACTTCTTCGTTCATCGACGAGAAGTCGAAGTATGTGGCAAGAACAAAGGTTAATACGCTTTTAATTAACGGTTTTTCAAAAATACGCATCCCCATCCCGTCCCTCGAGGAGCAAGCCCGCATCGCCGCCATCCTCGACAAATTCGACACCCTCACGCACTCCATCCAAGAGGGTTTGCCACGGGAAATCGAACTGCGGCGGAAGCAATACGAGTATTACCGTGATTTGCTGCTGAGCTTCCCGAAGGAGGAATCACAAAAGGCACAAAAATGAAGATAAGTTTGCCAAGATTTCCCGCTGATTTGGAAACACTCTTCCCCATTCGTGTAAATTCGTTTCCATTCGTGGTTAAAAACTCCCCTCTATCATGATCAAATACACCAAGCCCATCGCCGAGACCAACCGCTTCATCGTCCTCGACCGCTACACCAAGGACTGCCGGGTCTGCGAGGACTACCAAAGCGAGGACGCGCTGGAGCGCGAGCTGGTGCGCGATCTTCAAAATCTCGGCTACACCTTCGAGTGGGAACTGAACTCGACCGAAAAACTGCTGACCAATGTGCGCGTGCAGTTGCAGGCGCTCAACAACGTCCAGTTCACCGATGCGGAGTGGACGCGCTTTGTCGAAACCTACTTGGACAAGCCCAGCGACAACATCGTGGAGAAGACCCGCAAGGTTCACGACGACTCCATCCACGACTTCGTATTCGACGACGGGCGCATCCAGAACATCTACCTTCTCGATAAAAAGAACGTCTTGCGGAACACCTGCCAAGTCATCCGGCAATTCGAGCAAGCCGGCTCGCAGGCGAATCGCTACGATGTGACGATTCTGGTGAACGGCCTGCCGCTGGTGCAGGTGGAGCTGAAAAAGCGCGGGGTGGCCATCCGCGAGGCGTTCAATCAGGTGCATCGCTACAGCAAGGAGAGCTTCAACAGCGAGTTCTCTCTGTTCAAGTTCTTGCAGTTGTTCGTCATCTCCAACGGCACGGATACCCGGTATTTCGCGAACACCACGCAGCGGAACAAGAACAGCTACGACTTCACCATGAATTGGGCCACGAAGGACAACGGCCTGATCAAGGATCTGAAGGATTTCACCGCCACCTTTTTCGAGAAACGGACCCTGCTCAAGGTGCTGCTTCACTATTCGGTCTTCGATGTGAGCGACACGTTGTTGGTGATGCGGCCCTATCAGATCGCCGCCACGGAGCGCATCCTGCAAAAGATCGTCAGCTCCCATGAGGGGAAAAACTGGAGCACGCCGGAGAGCGGCGGCTACATCTGGCACACCACGGGATCGGGCAAAACCCTCACGAGCTTCAAGGCGGCGCGGCTGGCGACCGAACTGGAATTCATCGACAAGGTGTTTTTTGTCGTGGACCGCAAGGATCTGGACTACCAGACGATGAGGGAATACCAACGCTTCTCGCCGGGCAGCGTGAACGGCTCCGAGAGCACCGCCGGGCTGAAGCGGAATCTGGACAGGGACGACAACAAGATCATCGTCACCACGATCCAGAAGCTGAACAACCTGATGAAGACGGAGGGCGACCTGCCCGTCTATTGCAAGCAGGTGGTGTTCATTTTTGACGAATGTCACCGCAGCCAGTTCGGCGAGGCGCAGAAGAACCTGAAGAAGAAGTTCAAGTGCTTCTATCAGTTCGGCTTCACCGGCACGCCCATTTTTCCGGAAAACGCCAGCGGGGCGGAGACCACGGCCAGCGTCTTCGGTCGCGAGCTGCATTCGTATGTGATCACGGATGCGATCCGGGATGAAAAGGTGCTGAAGTTCAAAGTGGACTACAACGACGTGCGCCCGCAGTTCAAGAGGTTCGAGCTGGAGCAGGACGAAACCAAGCTCAATGCCGCCGAGAACCGGCAAGCCCTGCTGCACCCGGACCGGATCAAGGAAATCACCCAATACATCCTGAACAACTTCCGGCAAAAGACGCATCGCCTCCAGGCGGGCGGCAAGGGCTTCAACGCCATGTTCGCCGTCAGCAGCGTGGATGCGGCGAAGCTCTACTACGAGACCTTCAAGGCTCTCCAGATGGAGAGCGAAAAGCCGCTCAAGGTGGCGACGATTTTTTCCTTCGCCGCCAACGAGGAGCAGGATGCCATCGGCGACATTCCCGACGAAAGTTTCGAGGTCTCCGCCATGAACAGCAGCGCGAAGGAGTTCCTGAGCGCGGCTATCGCGGACTACAATGAGTTTTTCAAAACGAACTTCGGCGTCGATAGCAACGGCTTCCAAAACTACTACCGCGATCTGGCGAAGCGAGTGAAGGGTGAAGGAAACGACAAAAAACGACTTCCACCTGACCAGCAAGTGGACTTGCTCATCGTGGTCGGGATGTTTCTCACCGGTTTCGATGCGCCGACGCTCAACACTTTGTTCGTGGATAAGAACCTGCGCTACCACGGTTTGATCCAAGCCTACTCCCGGACCAATCGCATCTACGATGCGACGAAGACCTTCGGCAACATCATCACCTTCCGCGATCTGGAACAGGCGACCATCGACGCGATCACCTTGTTCGGCGATTCCAACACGCGGAACGTGGTGCTGGAGAAGAGCTACAAGGAATACATGGAAGGCTTCACCGAGGTGACCACGGGCGAGGCACGGCGCGGCTACATGGACGTGGTGGCGGAATTGGAACAGCGTTTCCCCGATCCTGCGGCGATTGAAAAGGAGGCGGACAAAAAGGCTTTTGCGAAGCTCTTCGGAGAGTATCTGCGGATCGAAAACGTGTTGCAAAATTTCGATGAGTTTGCCGCGCTGAAAGCGTGGCAGAAGGTGGACGCCGATGACGTGGAGGCGGTGGAAGCGTTCAAGGCCGAACGCTATCTGGACGATGCGGCCCTCGAAACGCTGAAAACCGCCGAGGTGCTGCCCGAGCGCAAGGCGCAGGATTACCGCTCCACCTACAACGACATCCGCGATTGGCTGCGCCGGGACAAGGACGGGAAGGAAAAGCAGGATTCCAAGGTGGATTGGGACGATGTGGTGTTCGAGATCGACCTGCTCAAATCACAGGAGATCAATCTCGATTACATCCTGGAGCTGATTTTTGAGAAAAATCAGAAGAAGATGGATAAGAGCGCCTTGATCGAAGACGTGCGCCGGATGATTCGTGCTAGCGTGGGCAATCGTGCGAAGGAAAGCCTGCTGGTGGATTTCATCAACCAAGTCGATTTGGATGAGTTCCGCGACAAGGCTAGTGTGATCGAGGGCTTTTTCACATACGCGCAAAAGGAGCAGCAGCGCGAGGCGCGGGAAATCATCGAGCAGGAAGCGCTCAATGAAGACGCCGCACGGCGTTATCTGGCCACTTCACTCAAGCGCGAGTTTGCAAGCCAAAATGGCACCGAGCTGAACGCCATTCTGCCGAAGATGAGTCCGCTCAATCCACAATATCTCACCAAAAAGCAGAGCGTTTTTCAGAAGATCGTCGCCTTCGTGGAGAAGTTCAAAGGCGTGGGCGGGGCGATTTAATGAGATGGATACCCATCCGCCTCGTGGTGATGCCGCTTGAGCGTCGAGTTTTCGTTGGTGTCGGTGGCGCGGTGAAGCTGCAGTCGGTCCTTGGGGTATTGCGTGGCAAAGAAGCCCTTTCCGAGCCTCCCTTTCCGTTGAGGGCAATGACGACCGACGCGGACGCCCCGGCGGTGCGTCCCTACCGACAGGCAAGGGTGGATCGAGTGGTAATCAACCAATCGCCAGCTCCTCCAGCAGGGCGCGGTTCAGGCGGATGCCGGCTTCGAAGTTCGAGACGGTGAAGCTCTCGTTCGGCGCATGGATCTGGCAGTCGGGCAGGGCGAGGCCGAGCAGCAGGCTGTCGACGCCGAGGGTGTCCTTGATCTCCTGGATGATGGGAATGCTGCCGCCTTCGCGGATGAGGCGCGGCTCGCCGGAGAAGGCGCGGGTCAGGGCGCGCTGGGCGGCTTTCCCATGCGGGGAATGCGGATCCATCACATAGGCGGGGCCCCAGTGGCCGAGCTCGACCTCGATGCGGCAGGATTCGGGGCAGTTCGCCTCGAGATGGGCGGCGGCGAGGCGGAGGATTTCCTGCGGGTCCTGGTCGGGAACGAGGCGGAAGCTCAGCTTGGCCATGGCCTCGCGGGCGATCACCGTCTTCGATCCCTCTCCCTGGTAGCCGCCGCCGATGCCGTTGACCTCGGCGGTGGGGCGTCCCCAGCGGCGTTCCAGCGAGGTGTATCCGGCTTCGCCCCAGAGCCCGCGCGCGCCTGTCTCCTCCAGCGTCGCGGCCTCGCCGTCGGGCAGGCTGGCCCACATCTCGCGCTCCCAGGCTTCGAGCGGCACGACCCGGTCGTAGAAGCCGGAGATGCGGACGCGGCCCTGCTCGTCGTGGAGGGAGGCGAGGAGCCTCGCGGCCACCGTCGCCGGATTCGGCACGGCGCCGCCGTAGACGCCGGAATGCAGATCGCGGGCCGGTCCATGGATCTTGAACTCGAGGCAGGCGATGCCGCGTAGCCCGTAGGTCAGGGTGGGGATGCCGGGACCGATCATGCCCGTGTCGGAGACGGCGCAGACGTCGCAGCGCAGCTCGTCGCGGTGCGTGGCGAGGAAGGGCGTGAGGTTGGGCGAGCCGATCTCCTCCTCGCCCTCGATGAGAAAGACGACGTTCATCGGCAGGTCGCCGTGCTGCTTCAGGGTCTCCTCGACGCCGAGGATGTGGGCATAGTGCTGCCCCTTGTTGTCCGTGGCGCCCCGTGCGTAGATCTTGTCGCCGACGAGGGTCGGTTCGAAGGGCGGGGTGTCCCATTCCCCCATCGGATCGACTGGCTGCACGTCGTAGTGTCCGTAGACGAGGACGGTGGGGCGTCCTGGCTTCGGCGTGCTGCGGGCGACGACGATGGGGTGGCCGGGCGTCTCGTGCAGCTCGGTCTGGAGCCCCATCGACGCGAACTTGTCCATGAGGAACCCCGCGCAACGGCGGACATCCTCGCGGTGGAGGCTGTCGGTCGAGATGCTGGGAAAGCGGAGGAAGTCGAAGAATTCGGCGAGCTGGGGAGTCATGGCGGGGGCGGTCGGGGGCCGCCGTGAAAGGTGAAAAGGTGAAAGGTGGCTGCGGATTTTCATGCTCTTTACTCTCTACTCCTTACTCTTACTCCTCGATGGTTTGCTTTGGCGTGTCTCGGGGAGGAGTAAGAGTAAGGAGTAGAGAGTAGGAGTAAGAGGTCGGGTCAGAGGATGCTGCCGGGTTGGTAGGTCGTGGCGCCTTCGACATTGGCGGCGTAGGCATCCACCTCGGCAATAAAATGATCGATCTGCGCGTCGGCGGCGCCGGCTTTGGCCTTGCCTTCCTCGAGGCAGGCGAGCAGCTCGGTCTCGTCCATGCCGAGACGGGAGTCGGCGGCGAGGCGGGCGACGAGATCGTTGCGCTCGCTCTCGCCGGCACGGTAGGCGCGGGCGGCGGCGACGGCGTGCTCCTTGATGACCTCGTGCGCGGTCTCGCGTCCGATGCCGCGCTTCACCGCGGTCATCAGGATGGTCGTGCTGAGGAGGAAGGGGAGGTAGTGGCGGTTCTCGCGCTCGATCACGGCGGGGTTCGCGTCCATCTGGTCGAGGATGGTGATGAAGGTCTCGAGCAATCCGTCGATCGCGAAGAAGGCGTCGGGCAGCATGACGCGGCGCACCACGGAGCAGGAGACGTCGCCTTCGTTCCATTGATCGCCGGCGAGGCCGGAGGCCATGGTGAGGTGGCCTTTGAGAATGAGGTGGAAGCCGTTGACGCGCTCGCAGGAGCGGGAGTTCATCTTGTGCGGCATGGCGGAGGAGCCGACCTGGCCTTTGGCGAAGCCTTCGCTGGCGAGTTCGTGCCCGGCCATGAGGCGCAGGGTGCGGGCGAGGGAGGACGGGCCGCTGGTGACATCGCAGAGCGCGGAGACGGTGCGGAGGTCGAGGCTGCGGGGATAGACTTGGCCGACGGCGTCGAAGGCTTGGGGAATGCCGAGGTAGCCGAGGATGCGCTGCTCCAGCTCGCGGGCCTTGGCGGCGTCGCCATCGAAGAGGCTGATCTGGTCCATGCGGGTGCCGACGGCGCCTTTGAGGCCGCGGGCGGGGTAGGTGTCGATGAGGTTTTGCAGATCGCCGAGGCCGAGGAGGAGTTCCTCGCCGAACATGGCGAGGCGCTTGCCAAAGGTGGTGGGCTGGGCGGCGACGTTGTGGGTGCGGGCGGTGAGGGGTAGGTCGCGAGTCTCAGCGGCGCGGCGGGCGAACGCGGTGAGCGCGGCGACGGCTTTGTCGCGAATGACGTGAAGGGCGCGGAAGACCTGGAGTTGCTCGACGTTTTCCGTGAGGTCGCGGCTGGTCATGCCTTTGTGGATGTGTTCGTGGCCGGCGAGGTCGCAGAACTCTTCGATGCGGGCTTTGACATCGTGCCGGGTGACGCGCTCGCGCGCCATGATGGAGGCGACGTTGATGTTTTCGAGCGCGGCTTCATAGGCTTCGATGACGCCATCGGGGACGGACTGGCCGAGGTCGCGCTGAGCTTTGAGCACGGCCACCCAGTACTGGCGCTCCAGACGGACTTTGCCTTCGGCGGACCAGATGGCGCGCATAGGGGCGGTGGCGTAGCGTTCGGCGAGGACGTTGGGGATGGAGTCGGACATTTTTTTCGACAGGATTGACAGGATTTGGGAGGATTAACAGGATGATGAAGGGGAAGATTGGACGGGGATGGCGGCGTGGGCAAGGGCGGGGTGATGGGCGGGAGGCAGAGAGCAGGGCGCAGAGAGCAGAGAGCAGAGTGATAAACTCGGCGGGCGATGGCGCCCGCCCTCCGGGGTTTATGCCGCGCGGCGCAGCAGGTCCCAAAGCCAGGCGATGACGAACAGGCCCGCGCCGGCCACCACCATGGCGCCGGCGGCGGAGCAGTTCAGCCAGGTGGAGAGATGCAGACCGAGCACGGAGCCGAGGGCGGCGTGCAGCACGGTGAGGGCGAGACGCGCGGGCAGGCGGCTGCTGATCTGCGCGGCGAACATGGGCGGGATGATGAGCATGGCGACGGCGAGGATGGCGCCCACGGCCTCGAACGCGCAGACGATGACCAGCGCCAGCACGCCCATCATGCCATAGTGCCAGGCGGTGGTGCTCATGCCCAGGGAGTTGGCGAGGCCGGGGTCGAACGAGGTGACGACCAGTTCCTTGTAAAACACGATGATGAGGGCGAGCACGACGAGCAGCATCACACCCATGCGCAGCACGCTCACCGGCCCCCAGGTGTGGCCCAGCCATTCCAGCGGAGCCTCCATCGCGACGAAAGCGATCTCGCCGTAGAGCACGCAATCGGCATCGATGTGGATGCCGCCTTTGGCTTCCAGCATGGAGATGAGCGCCACACCGAAGGCGAAGAAGGTGGTGAAGGCGATGCAGATGGCGGCGTCCGGCTTCACGCGCGAGTGTTTGTGGATGAACTCGATGACTGCCACCGTGGCGATGCCGGCGGCGAGCGCGCCAATGAAGGAGGCCCAGATGCTGACGGTTTTGAAAACGACAAACGCGAGCACCAGTCCCGGCAGGATGCTGTGGCTGATGGCGTCTCCGATGAGGGCGAGGCGGCGCAGCAGGAGAAAATTTCCCACCAACCCGCAGGCGGCGGCGACGAAAAACCCCATGAGCGCGATCCAGAAGCTCGTGCCGAAATCATCCGTCCAAGGCGCGATGAACACGCGCTGGAAGTCGAAGCCGGGAATGAGCGAGGACATGGCGGCGGCGGTCAGGATTTGGGGGGCAGGATGGCCGTGGCGCCGGCAGTGGAAGCTTGGCCGGCGCCGCCGCGGCGCATGTCTTCCGCGCCGGGGATGAGCTTGCCGTGCGGATCGACGCGGGCGTAGCGCAGTTCTTTTTCGAGCTGCATCACGGTGGCTTCGCTGAGCACATGCTCGATGGCCTCGGCGTCATCGTGGACGTGGTCGGCGGCGTAGTTGGCGGATTGCGTGAGGTAAAGCTCCCACAGGCGGTGGTTGCGCACGATCTGGCAGGCGCGCTCCCAGCCGCCGGGGGTGAAGGCGACCACGGAGCGGTCGGGGCTGAGCGTGATGAGGTCGTGCCGCTCCAGTTCGTGCAGCGCGGCGTAGGTTTCATCGAGCGAAAGACGGCGGCGTTCGGCGAGGTCGTTCACCGGGATTTGTTCGCGGAGTGTTTCATCGAACTCCTGCGCATGGTAGAGCGTCTTGAGCGTGTTTTCGCGGCGGATGCGCGCGGACTGCGAGCGCCGCCGCCACCAGCGCGAGGCGATGCCGTGGCGCGGGCCGAAGAACAAGGCGAGCGCGAACACCGCCGCCGCCGACAGCACCATGAACGGACCGGTGGGCAGGTTTCGCCCGACGTAGGAGGCGAACGCGCCCAACACCGCCGACAGCACGCCGAACGCGGCGGACAGCAGCAGCATGACGCGGAAACGGTCGGTGAGCAGATAAGCCGCCGCCGCCGGGATGACGAGCATGGCGGAGACCAGCACGATGCCGACGGCCTGCAACGCGGAGACGATGGCAAAGGCCAGCAGCAGCATGAGCGTGTGGTCGAACCACTCCACTCTCATGCCGATGGCGCGCGCGAATCCGGCATCGAAACTGGTGAGCAGGTACTCTTTGTAAAACAGCAGCACGCCGCCGAGCACGACGAGCGTGACGACGCCGAGCAGCCAGACATCGCCACTGCCGAGCGAGGCGGCCTGGCCGAACATGAATTTGTCCAGCCCGCTCTTGCCGCCGCCGGGCAGGTTTTGGATCATGGTGAAAAGGCAGATGCCCACGGCGAAGAACGCGGCCAGCACAAAGCCGAGCGCGGCATCCTCCTTGTGGCGCGTGGTGCGGCGAATGGCTTGCACCGTGGCCGCGCCGAGCAGCCCGGCGGCGACCGCGCCGATGAAGATGGCCGCCGGATCCTTCGTCATGTTCCAAAGGAAACCGAGCGCCACGCCGGGCAGCACCGCGTGCGAGAGGGAGTCGCCCATGAGCGAGAGCCGGCGCACGACGAGAAAGGCGCCCATCAGCCCGCAGCACGCGCCGAGCAGCATGGAACCGGCGAGCGCGTAGCGCAGCGAGGGATCGCGAAACGAAAAGAAGCGCGCGGCGCGCTCCAGCAGAGAGGTGTCCGTCAACTCGCTGATGCGCGCGGCCTGGGCTGTCTCTGGCAGCAGGAGACAAATCGCGGCCAGCAACAGCGCCGCTTGCCAGCGTTGGGAAAATTTTGGACTAGGATTCGTCATGGGCCGCCGGTGATGGTGTGGGCCACGTCGGCCATGAGGGTGAGCCTGCCGCCGTAGGTCTGCTGCAGCGTCTCCATGGTGAAGACCTCCGCCGCCGGGCCGTAGGCCACGAGCCGCATGTTCAGCAGCAGCAGTTGGTCGAAATAGGCGCGCGCGCTGGCCAGATCATGATGCACGACGAGGATGGTCTTGCCCTTGGCCTTGAGATCGCGCAGCAGGGTGATGATGGCCGCTTCCGTTGCGGCGTCCACGCCGGTGAACGGTTCGTCCATGAGATAGAGATCGCTCTCCTGCGCCAGCGCGCGCGCGAGGAAGACGCGCTGTTGCTGGCCGCCGGAGAGATTGCCGATCTGGCGGTTGGCGAAGGGCAGCATGTTGACCTTCTCCAGGCACTCGCTCGCGATCTCACGATCCTTCGCCGTGGGCCGTTGCGCCAGCCGCAGCCGGCCATAGCGGCCCATGAGCACCACGTCCATCACGCTCACCGGGAAATCCCAATCCACCGACTCGCGTTGCGGCATGTAGCCGACGCGGTGGCAGTTCTTGCGGAAGGATTCGCCGAAGATTTTCACCCAGCCGCTGCTGACCGGCAGCACGCCCATCACGGCCTTGATGAGCGTGGATTTCCCCGCGCCGTTCGGCCCCAGGATGCCCACCAAGTTGCCGGGCGCGATCGCTACATCGACGCCGTAGATCACCGGCTTCTTGTGATAGGCCACGGTGAGGTCGTGCAGTTCGAGGGCGGGTGTCATGGGAGGAACGAATCAATGATGGGAGGAAACGCGGGATAAAGAAGTCCAGAATGCGGCTTCATCAAAGGGCAACTTTTTCGCAGGCAGCCTTTCCATTCGAGTGTCTATTTTGGCGGGAAGCCCGTTTATGGCGTATTGCACGCGCCGTCTTGACGCACTGCTTCCGTGTATTATGCTGGCTCCATGTCGCAGGCCGCCATTCTGAAAACGAACATCGAACCCCGCCGCATGGCGCGTGTGGAAAAAATTCTCCAACGTCTCGGCCTGACCCCCGCGGAGGCCGTGAACCTTCTCTTTGCCCAGATTGAGCACCGCAAGGCGATTCCTTTTCCGATAACGCTGGACAAAAACGATGACATCCTTCCTCCAATCAGCCAGGTCGCCCGCATTTGGGATCAACTGGATGAGGAAGACTTTTCCCATCTCGACAGACGATGAATCCCAAGCCCGGTGAGATTTACCTGACCGACTTGGGTTACATCGGCAAAGTCCGGCCTTCCGTCGTGGTGTCGCGCGAAGACCCGGACAGCCCGCGTGCCGTGGCCCTGTGCGTTCCATTGACGACCCAGCATCGCGGCTCGTCTTATGAGGTCGCTTTGGGCAAGCTGCGTTTTCTCGACAAGGAATCGTGGTGCAATGTCCAAGGGCTGACCGCGCTGGAACATGTGAAGCTGCTGCGCAAATTGGGGCAAGTCTCGCGGTCTCAACTGGAGGACATTCGGGCCTCGTTGCGCTGGGTGTTGGAACTGTAGTGACAGGCTTCATTGAATCCTGAATCGCTGTAGAAACAGACATAAGCATGACGAATCAATAACGGAAGGAAATGCCAGTGAAGATTCCAATATCCTCGGCGGCGCGGGTCAGGCCGATGCGGACGCCGCAGTCGAGTTGCACGTTGCCGGAGAAGGCGAAGGTGAAGCCGGCGTCGCCATACGCTTGATATTGAAAGCCCGCGGCGGCGCTGGCGATGCCGAAGTATTCCAGGTACATGCCCAGCCGTTCGGTGAGCGGAAACCCGACCGTGGCCGAGTGCAGCCATTCCACTTCGTAGCTGCCGGTGGCATCGTCATAGACAAGGTCCGCTTCGGCCATCAGGCCGACGTCGATGCCTTCGGCGATGTCGAAGCCGAACGGCATGATGATGCCGCCCTCCCATTTGTCGTTGCTCAGGCGCGTGCCGGTGGGGGCTTTCACATAGGGCATGACCGCCAGCGCCGTCGGGCCGCCGTCATTGCCCCAGAGGTTGATCTTCAGGCGGGTGGTGATGTCGCTGAAGCCGGAGATTTTTTCCGTGATGCCATCCGCGCTGACCCGTTCTTGAGTGTAACTGTCAAAGACGATTTGCAGATCGGAGGAGTGGGTGAGGCCGAGCTTGAAGTTGATGAGGCCGAGGCCCCATGTCTCTGAACGGATGCCGCCGTCCCTGTCGCGGATGTAATCGAAGAAGCTGGCCTCGACCTGGATGTGCCCGGCATCCACCGTGATGGGGGATTCGGTCGTGTCCGGCCTGTCGGTGCTCATCTCGCGCATCAACTCCACCGGCGTGGGGTTGAAAAGGTGATGCCGGGATTTGCCTGACGCGGGATCTCCCGCATTCAGCGCGGGCAGGCAGGCGAGAAGGGACAGCGAAGCGAGGAAAGGAAGAGAATGATTCACGGGAGAGGCCGGTACTGGATGACTGGTGGGGTTACTTCAGAGCGTTGACGATCGTGCTCATGTTGTGACGCACCATGCCTTCGTAGGTGCCGGTGTCGTATTCGCCGTGCATCTCTCCGGGCGCGCCCATCGCATCGGAAAACAGCTCGCCGCCGATCCTCACGCCGGCGTCCTGCGCCACGCGCCGGATGGCTTGCGGGTTGACGCTGGTTTCGACGAAGATGGCTTTCACCTGCTGTTTTTTGACGAAGTCCACGAGCGAACTCATGTCGGCCAGCGCCGCCTCGGAGACGGTGGACACGCCTTGCAGACCGACCACTTTGAAACCGTAGGCGCGGCCGAAGTAGTTGTAGGCGTCGTGGCTGGTCACGAGGATGCGTTTTGCCTCGGGCAGTTCGGCGGCTTTTTGCCGGCACCATTCGTGCAGGGCGGCCAGCTTCTCCGCGAGCGTCTTGCCGTTGGCCTCATAGACCGCCTTGCCGTCCGGGTCGGTCTCGCTCAAGCCGTTGACGATGATGGGCACGGTGGCGGCCCACAGGCTGACGTCGAACCATATGTGCGGGTCGTGGTGGCCCTCGAACTCCTCCGGCTCCAGCAGTTTGTCCTCCGGCACGCCCTCGCTGAGGGCATAGACCTTCTTGCCGGAGCGGGCGACGCGGGTGAAGAGATCGCTCATGCGTCCCTCCAGCATGAGGCCGGAGTAAAAGATGACATCGGCCTTGGTCAGCGCGGTGGCGTCCGAGGCGGTGGGTTTGTAGAGGTGCGGGTCCACGCCCGGCCCCATCATCTGGGTGACGGCAACGCGCGCGCCGCCGACCTGCCGCACCAAGTCGGCCACCATGCCGGTGGTGGCGGCGGCTTTGAGCGGCTCCGCCGCGCGGGCTGGAGAGACGGCCAGGGTCGCGGCGGCGAGGAGGAGGGAGGACGCCAGGCGGCGCCGGGAGAATTGCGGGAGGAGGTGGATCATGGGAGTGCGTTTCAAGTTATTTATTTGCCTGGTCAAATAAAGTTAGATGAGGCTAAAAATGGCCGGTTGGATTGGAGGTGCAAGTGAAAAATTAGTCTGGGCTAAGATTTTTATCCGGACTCAAAGAGCCCCACGCAAAACCTCTGTGTTCCTCTGTGCGCTCCGTGGTGAATCCCTGGTTTCCACCGCAGAGGACACGGGCGGCGCTGAGGCTCAAAGAAAAACAGTTTCGCTCTCGTTCCGCGCTGCTATAAATGCCGCGATGCCCGCCAAGCGCCAGGAGACCACCGCCCATGTCCATTCCCCGGCCATTGAGGATTACCTGGAGCAGATCCACAATCTGATCGAGGCGAAGGGCTATGCCCGCGTGGTGGACATCGCCGGGAATCTGGGCATCTCGCAGGCGAGCGTGACGAACATGATTCAGAAGCTGGATGCCGAGGGTTACGTGGTCTATGAACGCTACCGGGGCGTGGTGATGACCGAGGCGGGCAGGAAGATCGGCCAGGAGATCGCGCGGCGTCACGAGGTGCTGACGCGCCTGCTCGCCAGTTTCGGCCTCGATCCGGAGACAGTGCATGAGGACGTGGAAGGCATGGAGCACCACATCAGCCGCCAGACCCTGCAGGTGTTGACGCTTATCCTGGAGGAGCTGGAGGAAAACCCGGTGCTGCTCAAGAAGCTCAAGCGCAAAATGAGCGGGTAATTTGGCGGAAAGCGGGCAAACTGTCCATCTGCCCGGGGCTGAAAAGTCGGCCAGGAAGGCGGCGCCACTTTCCAAACGGAAAAATTCCCCTAGCCAGGAATGAAAAGCCCGTTACCATACGCGCCCTTTTGCGCATCCCACGCATTCATCTTTCATGGCAGACACTCCCAACCCCACCCTCAGGCTCGGACTTCCGAAAGGAAGCCTCCAGGAGCCGACGCTGGAGTTGTTCAAGCGGGCAGGGTTCAGCGTGGTGGTATCCTCCCGCTCCTACCGCCCGACGGTGGATGATGACGAGCTGGAGTTGCGGCTGCTGCGCGCGCAGGAGATCGGACGCTACGTGGACCACGGCTTTCTGGATTGCGGCATCACGGGGCGGGACTGGGTGGTGGAAAACGGCGCGGACGTGGAGGTCATCACCGACCTGCGCTACAGCCGAGCCACCTCGAAGCCGACACGCTGGGTGCTGGTGGTGCCGGAGGATTCGCCGGTGCGCTCGGCGCGGGATTTGCAGGGCAAACGCATCGCCACCGAGGCCGTGGGCATGACTCGCGCCTACCTGGAAAAAAACGGGGTGGAGGCGGAAGTGGAGTTTAGCTGGGGCGCCACGGAGGTGAAGGTGCCGGAGCTGGTCGATGCCATCGTCGATATCACCGAGACCGGTTCGTCGCTGCGCGCGAACAAGCTGCGCATCGTCGATACACTGATGGAAAGCTACCCGCAACTGGTGGCCAGCCGCGCGGCGGCGGCGGACCCGTGGAAGCGGGCGAAGATGGAGACTTTGGCGCTGCTTTTGCGCGCCGCGCTGGAGGCCCGCGACAAGGTGGGCCTGAAAATGAATGTCCCGGCCTCAGGGCTGGAAAAAGTGATCGAGTGCCTGCCGTCGATGCGCCAGCCCACCGTGTCCTCCCTGGCCAATGCCGAATGGGTGGCGGTGGAAACGGTGATTGACGAGGCGGTGGTGCGTGAGATCATTCCCCGGTTGAAGTCGCTGGGGGCGGAAGGCATTGTGGAATACCCACTCAACAAGGTCGTCCCATGACGGGACGGCTCAAGCAACAACAGGAGAACAAATAATATGGGCTCGCTTAAGAAGCGGAGAAAAACCAAAATCAACAAGCACAAGCGGAAGAAGCGCATGCGCGCGAACCGCCATAAGAAGCGTTTGCGCTACAAGAGCTAAGCGTTAGCCTCTCGTCATGGCCAGTCAGACCCCGTTGCGTCGAGTTCCAACGAAGACGCGGGGGGCGCGGACCGGATCCGGCGGGAGAATCTTCTTTGTGCCCCCCGTCCCGGCGCGCCCGCCCCGGCGCTCGTGCGTGCCCGCGTGTGGCGGCGTGGAGCTCGAGCCTCTGGATGTGGAGCGAGCCGCTGGCTCGCCGGGTGTGTCGAGTGCGGCCGAGCCGGTCGCACCACGCCGCGTGGAGCACGGCTGCCCTCAGCTGCTGTTCTCTCTAGCCCACCAAGCGGCAGCGCTCTGGCTATTCCTCGCGCCTTGTCATGTCCAAGCCGCGCCAGTCTCAGCCAGCCCAGCGCCAGCCGATTTGAACCTCCTGGGCCAAATCGCCCCCAGTCCCGTGGACAAAGCCCTGTCCAACGACGAGCAAAAACGCGCGGCGGCGATGGCACACCACAGCGCCGCCCTGCAAGCCGAGACCGCTGGCGACATGCGCGCGGCGCTGCGGCATTACCAAGCCATGCTGCGCGCGGCCCCGGTGGTGGACGCCGATCTGACGCGCCGGACGATGGAGCTGGCGATGCGCCACGGTCAGCCCGGCGAGGCCGAAGAGATGCTGCAGGCCGTGATCCAGGCGCAGCCAAACGAAGCGGCGCCAGTGCTGCGGCTGGTGGAGTTTTTGGACGCCTACCACGCCGACGCCGAGTCCCGGCAGCGCGCGGACGATTTGCTGCGGGACGCCCTGGCCCGTTTCCCGGACGATTTGGAAACCCTGACAACGGCGGTGCTGCGCCACTTGGTGCAGGGCCGGCGGGAGGAGGCGCGGAATCTATTGCGCGCGGCGGCGGCGCGGGAAGGCGGGGACGCCGCCCGCTGGCTGGCGCTGGCTGGCGTCGCGCAGGAAGTTTGGCCGCTGGGCCAGTCCGAAGTGGCCGACGAACACAAGACCGAGGTGAATGTTTTCTACGAGAAAGCGCTGCAACGCGCGCGCGCGGACGGCGACCGCGACCGGGAGATGGAGGTGGCGCAGTATTACCTGCTCAGCAACCAACTGGGCGCGGCGCGGACGGTCTGCGAACGAATGGCAGCACGGGACGGAGACTTGGCGGCGCGCAAGGTGTTGTTCCGGTTGTATGAGGCGCAGGACTTGAAGGAAAAAGCCTTTGCGATGCTGGAAGGCATCGTGCGCGACGACCCGAAGGACGTGGCCCAGCGGCGTTTGTTGGTGGATGTGTTGATACAGCGGAAGCAATACGCCGAAGCGGCGCGGCATCTGGAGGCGGTGATCCAGGTGGCCTCCGGCGCCGCCGAGGATTATGACCGGCTGGCAAACCTGTGGCTATTAGGCCTGCGGCAGCCGGACAAGGCGCTGACCCTGCTGGCGCGCGCCCTGCGGCTGTATCCAGACACCCCGAGCTTCCATGCCCAGCAGGCGAGAGCCTACTCGGACAAACGCGATTATTCGAAAGCGGTCGAAGCCTATGCAGAAGCAGACCGGCTGGTCACGTCAGGCGGCTCGTACACCTTCAACCAGCCGTTTCAGTTTTATTTCCAATACGGATCGGCCCTGGAGCGTGCGGGCCGCTACGACGAGGCGGCGCGCCAGTTGCGGCGCAGCATCGACGCGGTGCCGGAGGCGGAATCCGAGTTTCTTGCCAATACCCTGAACTACCTGGGATACATGTGGGCGGATTTGGGCCGGCATCTGGACGAGGCGGAAAAACTGATCGGCAAGGCCTTGGAGTTGTCGCCGGAAAATCCCATGTTCATCGACAGCCTGGGCTGGCTCCGCCACAAGCAAGGCCGGCAAAAAGAAGCGCTCAAGGAACTGCTGCGCGCCGAGAAACTGCTCAAGGAGCTGGAGCCGGAGGACGCGGAGATTTTGGAGCACATCGCCGTGGTGCAGGAGGCGTTGGGCCAAAAGGACAAGGCGCTGGAAGCCTACAAACGCGCCGCCGCGCTGCAAACAACGGATGAAAAAGTGGCGCGCCGGATTTTGGACGGAGTGAAGCGGCTGGAGGGAGGGAAGGGGAAGGCGGCGCCTGGGAAAGGCAAGAATGACAAGTAATTTTATCCGGCAAAAATGAAAAGAACATTCGTCGCTTTTGTCATGCTGGCATCGGGCTTGTTGATGTCATGCTCGGATTCCATTTCTCGCAGCTATGCCACACTGAAAGAGGCTCAAGAAGATATGGCCAAAGGGTGGATTCCTCCGATTCTCCCGCCATCGGCTCATTCGATCCGGGACTCGCATGATCTGGATTCAAACATGGGTGATGGCACGTTTCGCTTTGCACCCAATGAGTTTGATATTTTGGTGAACGGCACATCGCCGCGTTCACCTGGAACCTCGCGCGGTGTTCCCTCCTCTCAGAGCATGGAGAAGTGGAAGGCTGAAGGATTTGTGATTCGCGAATATCTCGATGGAGACACGCTTTTTGTCATCGCAGCGCACCCTTCGGGCGAAGGGCGGTACTGGATGGCATTGCAAAGATGAAAGGGTGGCCGCACGGCGCTTTTCTTTGGACTGCGCGCAGCCCTGCTGCCGCTTTTCCGCAGCCAGCCCTGCTGGCAAGGCGTTGCGGGGAACATCTTTTCGTGTTGGCGGAGTTCACCCCCGGCAGCAGGGCTGCCAATGCCGCAAAGCGGCAACAGGGTTGCCGCAGTCCAAAGCTTCGCCTCGGTCCGGCGCTTGCTGCCCTCCAGCATCCGTATTCCCCAAATGAAAACGCTTTTCGCCCTCAACAAGGATTTGAGGACGAAAAGCGTGTTTGAGCCGGCTAGGGCGGGGTTTTACAACCCCTTGCCGACGATGAACTTCACCAGATCGACGACGCGATTGGAGTAACCCCACTCGTTGTCATACCAGCTCACCAGCTTGAAGAACTTGCTGTTCAACTCGAGGCCGGAGCCGGCGTCGAAGATGGAGCTGGCGGGGTCGTGGATGAAGTCGGAGGAAACCACTTCGTCGGAAGTCCAGGCGAGAATGCCTTTGAGGTAAGTCTCGCTGGCCTTTTTCATGGCGGCGGAGATTTCCGCGTAACTGGTTTCCTTCACGGTTTTCACGGTGAGATCGACGGCGGAGACGGTGGGGGTGGGCACGCGGAAGGCCATGCCGGTGAGCTTGCCTTTCACCTCCGGGATGGCGAGACCGACGGCCCTGGCGGCGCCGGTGGTGGAGGGGATGATGTTGATGGCGGCGCTGCGTCCGCCCTTCCAATCCTTCTTGCTGGGGCCGTCCACGGTTTTTTGCGTGGCGGTGTAGCTGTGGACGGTGGTCATCAATCCTTCCTCGATGCCGAAGCCTTCCTTCAGCAGCACATGCACCAGCGGGGCCAGGCAGTTCGTGGTGCAGGAGGCGTTGGAGATGACGTGGTGGCTGGCCGGGTCGTATTTCTCATGGTTCACGCCCATGACGACGGTGATGTCCTCCTCCTTGCCGGGGGCGGAGATGATGACTTTCTTGGCGCCGGCGTCGATGTGGCCTTGGGCTTTCGCGCGCTCGGTAAAGAGGCCGGTGGATTCGATGACGATGTCCACGCCAAGCTCTTTCCAGGGCAGGGCAGCGGGGCCTTCGCGCACGGCGAGGCATTTGATCTCATGGCCATCGACCACGAGAACATCGTCCTCGGCCACATCGGGGCTGGATTTTTTGGAATAGACTTCCTCCTTGGCCTTGCCTTGGACGGAGTCGTACTTGACGAGGTAGGCGAGGTTGTCGGCGGGAACGAGGTCGTTGACGGCGACGACGTCGATTTCCTTGCCCAGGAGACCCTGGTCACAAATTGCGCGAAACACCAGGCGGCCGATGCGCCCGAAACCATTGATACCGATCTTGACCATGTTCTGTCTTGGGGGAGTGAGGGTTTAAGTTGGACGAGAAGACATACCGCCGCCGGAGGGAGGTGTCAACCGGGGGAATGGGGGGAACGACGGGTGTTGACCCGCAGAGGTCTCTGCCTTATTTGTAGGCCATGCAGTTGACTTTGGATGTGCCGGATGAATTGGCGTCGTTTTTGCCGGCGTCGGAGCCTGAGTTGACGGCTGTGTTGGTGGCCGGACTGAGACGCCGGCAGGAGGCGCGGCAAGGCGAGGTCGGGGAGCTGGCTGATGTGGCTGAAATGCTGGCAACCCTGCCGGCTCCAGAAGAGGTGCTGGCGCTGCGTCCCAGCCGGCAACTTGCCGAACGAACGGAGGTTTTGCTGGAAAAAAACAGGACCGCAGGCCTGGATTCCGCCGAGCAGAAGGAATGGGAGCAAATCATGCGGGTGGAGCATCTGGTACGCATGGCCAAATCCAAGGCGGCTGCAAAACTGAGCCATTGAGGACGGAATGAGTTCGCCTCAAAGCGTGCGCGTTTGGTAGATTCGACTGGCAGTCGAATCTGTTTGGCGAAAAGGCTTCGATTGCCAATCGAAGCTACGCGTTCGCGCGCAATATCTGCGCGAGGACGTAGGGGAGGATGCCGCCGGCGCGGTAGTAGTCGATCTCGACGGGGGTGTCGATGCGGACGATGAGGGGGATGTCGAAGCTGGCGCCGTCGGCCTTGTGGACGCGGAGGGTGGCTTCGCTTTGGGGTTTGAAGTCGTTGGAGAGGCCGCGCAAGTCGAAGGTGGCGTCGCTGAGGTCTTTGACTTTGTCGTAGTCGGCCTTGTCCTTGAAGTTGCAGGGCAGCACGCCCATGCCGACGAGGTTGCTGCGGTGGATGCGCTCGAAGGATTTGGTGATGACGGCTTTGACGCCGAGCAGGCGGGTGCCTTTGGCGGCCCAGTCGCGGCTGGAACCCATGCCGTAGTCCTCGCCGCCGATGACGATGGTGGGGGTGCCGGCGGCTTTGTAGGCTTCGGCGGCATCATAGATCGACACGATGTCGGCTCCGCTGCTGGCAGGCTCCACCCCGGTCACGGTGCCATTGGCCAACTCGTGGGCGTGCGCCATCAAGGGGACATTGCCGTTGCTCGGGGCGAACAAGCGTGTCACGCCGCCTTCGGATCCGGACACCATGAGGTTTTTGATGCGGACGTTGGCGAAGGTGCCGCGAGTCATGATGAGGTCGTTGCCGCGGCGGCTGCCGTAGCTGTTGAAGTCTTTTTTCTCGACGCCGTGCTCCAGCAGGAAGCGGCCGGCGGGGCTGTCGGGCTTGATGGCGCCGGCGGGGCTGATGTGGTCGGTGGTGACGCTGTCGCCAAAGATACCGAGCGGGCGCGCGCCGTGGATCTCGGCGATGTCGCCGGGTTCCATGCTGAAGCCTTCGAAGAAGGGCGGGTGCTGGATGTAGGTGCTGGCGCCGTCCCACTCAAACACCTCGCCGACGGAGCCTTGGATTTCGTTCCATTTCGGGTTCTGGCTGGCGAAGTCGGTGTAGAGGGCGCGGAAGACATCGGGTGAAAGCGCGCTCTGCATGGCGTCGCGCACTTCGGTGAGGGTGGGCCAGATGTCGCGCAGATAGACGGGGTGGCCTGTGTTGGAAAGGCCGAGGGACTCGCGGCTCAAATCGATATCGACGGTGCCGGCGATGGCGTAGGCGACGACGAGCGGGGGGGACATGAGGAAGTTGGCTTTGATGCTCTGGTGGACGCGGGCTTCGAAGTTGCGGTTCCCGGAGAGCACGGAGGCGGCGACGATGTCGTTGGCTTTCACCACATCCTCGATGCCGGGGTCGAGCGGGCCGGAGTTGCCGATGCAGGTGGTGCAGCCGTAGCCGACGGTCTGGAAGCCGAGCTGGTCCAGCTCCGCCTGGAGGCCGGTCTTGGTGAGGTAGTCGGTCACCACGCGGCTGCCGGGGCCGAGGCTGGTTTTCACGGCGGGTTTGATGGTGAGGCCGAGGGCGTTGGCTTTTTTAGCCAGCAGGCCGGCGGCGAGCATGACGCTGGGGTTGCTGGTGTTGGTGCAACTGGTGATGGCGGCGATGAGCACGGAGCCGTCGGTGATGGCGTCTTTAATGCCGTCCTTGGAATCGACGGTGACTTCGTAAAGCACTCTGGCTCCGGCATCGCCGTTGGCGGGCTCGGTGGTTACACCGACCTGTGCGCCGAGGGCCTGGGACACGGCGTTGCCATCCGGTTCGTTGTCGAGGGTGTCCGGCAGCGGCCATTCACCGGCGCCGTTGGTGGCGGGTTTTTTGCCGTAACCGCCTTCCTTTACGCCGGCGGTGAGCAGTTCGTTGAATTTGCTCTTGAGCGCGGGCACTTCGATGCGGTCCTGCGGGCGCTTCGGGCCGGAGACGCAGGGCACGACGTCTTCGAGGTCGAGGTCGAGTTCGGCGGTGAAGTCGAGTTCGCCGCGCGCGGGGATGCCGAACATGCCTTGCGCTTCAAAGTAGTTTTTCACCGTGGCGCATTGCTCCTCGCTGCGGCCGGTGCCGCGCAGGTAGGCGATGGTTTCGTCGTCGATGCCGAAGAAGCCCATGGTGGCGCCGTATTCGGGAGCCATGTTGGCGATGGTGGCGCGGTCGGTGACGGGCAGGCTGACGGCGCCGGGGCCGAAGAATTCGACGAACTTGCCGACCACGCCCTTCT
>CAZNKC010000066.1:0-24139 GCA_964573315.1 uncultured Verrucomicrobiaceae bacterium
GCCGGTGGTATCGCTGCGCTCAACCACCGGCTAATGGCTTTCAACCCTTCGGGTTATAGGAATCCAATCCCCCAGACTCATCCCTTTGCAGCATCTCAAACTTTTTGACGGATAGGTTCTCAAAACCGCCAGCCGAGGCCCAGCATCGCCGTCCAGCCGCCGAGGTCCACGTCGAACTCCGTGCCGGACACTTCTCCTTCCAGGGGCTGGCTCCAATCGTAGCGCACGCCGGTGTTCAGCGACCAGCGCTTGGTGAACCGCCATTCCGCGCCCAGTTCCGCGTACAGTCCGGCCAGAACGTCGGTGCCGCTCTCGCTTGCGGTCCAGGTTTTGAGCGTACGGCCGCGGCTGTTTTTGAGGGTCTCGCGGGATTCCGCCTCCCAGGGCACGATGTTCACCGCCAAGCCAAGGCCGGCGAGCAGGCGCAGGCTGCCGAACTCCATGCTCGTGCGCGGGCCGAGTGAGAGGGTGTGCAGTTGCAATTCCAGGCTTTGCTCCAGGTAGCTGGTGAAGACCTCGCTCCCCAGCAGCCGCTCGCGCGTGCCGCCGCCGCCGCTGCTGCTGGCCGGGGTCAGGCTGATGACGGGGCCGGGGCCGTTGAAGGTGCCCTGGTAAGGAGCGGCCGGAGCCGGGGCGATGGCCGAGATGTCATAGACGTCGGTGACGTTGCGCGTTCTCAACGTGGTGAAGCGCTCGGCTCGGAAGGCGACGGCTCTGCGGCCCACCTCGTCTTGCGCGAAGCTGTACCCCAGCGCGGCGCTGAGGCTGAAGTGCTCCCATTTGACCAGCTCCGGGCTTTCCAGCAGCAGGTAAAAGCCGGCGTTGGAGAGGTCGTCGGACCAGTCGGTGTTGTAACCGCGCGCCAGGGTGCGGGTGACGATCTCGCTGGAGGAGCCGCTCAGGGTGAGGTTGTTGCCGTTGATCTGGGAGGCGCTGTTGTAACCCCAATTCCAAGTCTGGCCGCTGCCGGTGGCGTCCGGCCTGACGTAGCCGTCGGAGTAACCGCCGCGAATGCCGCCGCCGCCTTTCGGCGGGGCGGGAAGATGGGACGGCCCCGCCCGGCCGCCGCCGCGGAAGCTGGCCTCGCCGATCTGCCGCCATTGCGGCCCGGCTCCGAGCGTCCAGCCGCCGGTCTCCGCCGGCAGCACGACGGCTTCCTCGGGCTGCTTGGGGTTTTTGGCCGCCGCAGTTTCAAGCGGAGCGGTGGGGGCGCCGCCACTGGCCAGCAGCGGCAGGCAGAGGAGGGCAAGGGTGTGTCTCGGGAGGGAGTTCATGAGGGAGAAGATTTTCAGAAATCAGGCCAGGCGGCATCAAGGCGCGGGCAGCAGCTCCACCCGTCCACCGCCGTCCGGCAGCAGGTAATAACCAAAGCCCAGCGTGCCGTAGGGAACGGTCGGCACGATCTGCCCGCGGAAGGTTCCTTTGCGGGCGGGGTTGCCGGGCACGGTGATGCGTCCGGCGAACGCTCCGGTGGCGGCGTTGAAGGAGGTGATGACCACGCCGTTCGCATTTGGAGCCACCACTTGCGCGCGATTGGTCTTGCCGGTGGCGCGGGGGTTGGTGACGGCGATGCCTTGGCTGAACTCCGCCGACGCCGACGCCAGCGCGCCGAGGCTGAAGTCCAGGCCGGCATTGGCGATGCCCGGGGAAGATGGCAGCAGACCCATGACAAGCTGGCCGGGCGCGGGCGGCGTGTACACACCGCCTTCGATGGCCAGTTCCACGGGGCCAAAGCCGGGCGCAGAGCTGGTGGCCGGTCTCAGCCAGCTCATTTCACCACACACGGTGTTGTCGAAGGGCGGATTCGAGCCGGTGAGCATGAGGTCGATGGTACCCAGGGCGGAGCCTTGGTGCTTGTAGAGCGATTTATAGACCAGCACTTGGCCGTTTGGCCCGAAGAAGGTGCTGCCGGTGAAGGCGCTGCCGTCCGCCAGACGCGTCACCACGGTGCAGCGCCCGGCCTTGCCGAGCGGGCGCACATGACCGAAGCCGAAGCCTTGGTCGCCGGTGGCGGTGTCCAGGTTCTCCAGCATGAAATGATGACGGGCCAGGAAGTCCGACGGCAGGTTGGCCGGGGCTTTTTTCCGCCAGACGTTGCGCCAGCCGGTGGCGCGGGCGCCGGGGCCGGAGCCGCCCGCCGCTTCCAGGAAACCGATCAAGGTGTTGCTGCCGCTGTCCAGCGTCACCCGCAGGGTCAAGGTGGAGCGCGGGATGGCCACGCGCAGCAGCGGGCGCACCAAGTCGTCCGGTCCGACGGCCAAGCGTCCCTTGAAGGCACGGCGTGTTTTGCCCTCCAACAGGCTGCCGCTCACCGCGCCGCGTGCCGTCACCTTCAAGGTCAAGCGCGAGCCCAGAAGCGGTGTCGGGGACAAATAGGCTTCGTCATCGCGCCCGATCCAGCCGTGATAGACGCCGCTGACATCTCCGGACAACTCCGGCGGCAGGGAGGAGAGGTTTTCAATCCGGTATTCCGGCGTCCACGCCGGTTGCTGGCGGATGCGGCTGTAGTAGGCCACCAGCACGTCGCGATGAGAGGTTGGCGGCAGTTCGTTGAAGTCCTCGATCACCGGCAGCACGGGATGGGTGCGATTCCAGAGTTCGAGTTCCGGCGGCAGATTGACCACCGTGAGGCGGAAGCCGGCCATCGGCACGGTGGAGGTGTTGGAGACACGCACGATGTGCTCGAAGAGGCCGGTGCGCGGGTTGAGCACCGGCGGACTCAGCACCTCGATTTCCGGCACGGGATGGTTGACGGTGATTTCAACGCTGGCGATGCCGCTCAAGCCGGCGCCGGAGGCGTCCGTGGCGGCCTGCACGTCGAACCCGGCGGGGCCGACGTAGTTGAGCGCGGGCGTGAACTTCAGCCCCGAGCCGCCTTGGGCGATGGTGATGAAGCCGCCGTCCGTGATGGGAGTGACGCCGTCATTTTGGAACAAGGAGCCGTTGCTGATGTTGCTGATGCGGAAGTGCGTGACTTCGGAGCCGTCCACCGGATTGACGGTGAGGACGAGGCCGTCGGTGGTTTGCTCGTTGACGATGGTGGTGGCGCCAGTGACCGAGGGGAGGTCCGCCACCGGATTCACCGTGATGTCTGTCACCACGGGGTCGCCGCGCAGATCAACGACATCGGCGCTGACAGCGGCTTGGACGGTGAAACCGAAACCGGCGGGCGTGTTGGCGTCGTGCAAATCGGCGTCCGGCAGGAATTTCAAACCGGCAGCGCCCTCGGCCAGGGTGATGAAGTCATTCTCGCCGATGACCGTGGAGCCGTCGTTGTGGAACAGCATGCCGCCGCGAATAGCGGTGATTTGATAGTGCGTGGTGAGGCCGCCGTCAGCCGTGTTGGCGCTGATGACGAGGCCGCTGGAGGTGACCGTGTCCTCATCAGTGGAAGCCGCGCTAATGGTTGGCTCGAAGGCGAAGGCTTCGACCGCGCCGGAATCAGGCGCGGGACCGCGGGTGCGGAGATTCGGCTCGCCGCGCTGGTCATGGGTGATGCCGGCGGCATGAGCGGCGAGGCCGGCATTGATGGCCGGGCTGCCATTGAGGAGCATGTGGGTGTCGGTGGGGCCGTCATTGTCCGCCAGCGGGCCGAGCATGGGGTCGATCGGGCTGGCGTTCGTGCCGACCCAGTCGTTGCCGGCGTTGGGCGCGCCAGCGGTGAGGCTTGTTCCCGAATTGTTCCCGACCAAGTTGCCGCCATTGCTGCTGAGGCTCGCCATGGGGGCACCCGCGGAAATGTCCGGCTCGCTCACGGCGGTATTTTCAGCCACCAGAGTATTGGCAAGCACGACGGTTCCCGAGGAGCTAAGGAACAGGCCTCCCCCGTCCGCCGTGGCCGAGTTGCCCGTGACGGTGGCATGGACCAGCGTTGCCGTGCTGTCACGAATATACAAACCACCGCCTTGAAGCGCCGAGTTGCCGGATAGGGTGCAGTTTGTGAGCGTGGCGATGGTGGAGTTCAAGGCGATGCCAGCGCCCTGGCCAGCCACGGCCTGATTGCCCGAGACCGTGCTCTCCTCGATTGTCAGCGTGCCGGCCTCGCGGAAGACGCCGGCCCCTCGATCGGCGGTGGCTCCCGTGTCAGTAAGCAGGTTGTTCCGGATGGCGCATGTCTTGATGGTCAGCCCCCCGCTGGACGCGCAGTAGATGCCCGCGCCATCTTCGTCGGTCACTGAGCCATTGCGGATGGTCAGGCCCTCCAGTGTGACGTTGCCAGCGGAGATGAAGATCACGCGGCTGGCGTCGTTGCCGCTGAGATGCAGCACCCGCGTGCCCAGGCCTTTGATGGTCAGGCTGCTGGTGATGCCGAGCTGGCCGCTCGTCAGCGTGATGACATCCGGCGTGGCGGCATCCTCAAAGACCGGCCCGGCAAAGGTGATGGTGTCGTCCCCGGCGAGGCTGTTGGCGTTCAATACCGCCTGCCGCAGGGAGCCGTCACCGCTGTCGTTGGTGTTGATCACCACGAAGCCGTTCTCGGTGATGGTCACCGTGGCGCTGGCGAGCGCTCCGACTGCGTAATCCGCGTCCCGAGGCAGTACATTGAGACGGATGGTTTCGGCGGGTTCCGCAGCCTGCCCGCCGGCGATGTCCGCTTCCGGCACCGCGGTGAGGGTGAGCGCCACGGAGGTCTGTCCGGCCGGGATGGTCACGGTGCCAACGCCGGTGCCCGGGTCGAAGCTGACACTGCCGCCGCTGAGGGTGTAGTCACTGGCGCTGGCAGTGGAGGAGGCATCCAGTTGGAAGTCCACGACCAAGGCCGCTCCCGCATTGAGGCGGGTAAAGGTGTAGGTGCCTGTATTGCCGCCGGTTTCCGCGGCGATGGCGTCTGTCGCGGTGATGGAGACCTCATCCACAGGGAAGCGGGTGTAGGTGGGCGAGTTCCCCGAGTTGAAATTTTGGGCGGCATCTCTCACGCTGCCGCTCTTGAGAAAGACCGATACCTGCCCTGGGGCGGTTGGTGTCAGATCGAAGGTGAAGACGGTGGAGCCGTCGCCGCCGGAGGTGAGGTCACTGGAGGTGCCATTGGTGATGCTGAGGTCGTCCGCTGAGAGAAGGGAGCCGAAGCCATAGACCGGTTCGCTGAAGGTGATGGTGACGGAGAAGGGCACGCCATTGACCAGCGGGTCTGGCGCCGTGGAGCTGATGACCGCGGTGGGCGGGGTGGTGTCCACCGTCCAGGTGTGAGTGGCGGGGGTGGGGTTCACGTTGCCGGCGGCATCCGTCGAGCGGACCTGGAAGGTGTGGGAGCCTTCCGACAGCCCGAAGTAGGAAACGGAACCGGTGTTGGCGGGGGCGTAAGGGGAACCATCCAGACTGGCCTCAAAGAGGGCGCCGCCAGTGCCGTTGTCGGTGAAGGAAAAGTGCGCCGTGGTGCTGTTCGTCGGGTTGAACGGACTGTTGGTGATCACGGTGTCCGGCGGGATCGTATCGACGGTGAAGGTGTTGGTGTTGGAATCCACGCTGGTATTGCCTGCCGCATCCGTGGCGCGGGCGCGGACGGTGTGAGCTGCCTCACTGAGGGCTGCTGGCGTGGTGAAGGTCCAGTCGCCCGCCCCATCCGCCGTGGTGGCGCCGGCCGCAGTGCCATCAATGAACACGGTGACGGTAGAGTCCGGCTCCGCCGTTCCTGTGACGGCGGGGGTGCTGTCGTTGGTGAAGCTGCCGTTGGCGGGCGTGATGACCACCGGCGCCGCGGGCGGCGTGGTGTCGATGACCCAGGTGTAGCTGGCGGGTGTGCCATCGGTGTTTCCGGCGGCATCAATGGCGCGGACCTGGAAGGTATGCGAGCCCTCCGAAAGGCCGATGTAGGTCTGCGGGCTGGCGGCAGCGATGAACGCGCCGCCGTCGATCTGGACCTCGAACCCAGCCACGCCAGAGCCCGCGCCGTCATTGCCGGTGAAGGTGAAGCTGGCGTTGGCGCTGTTGCTCAGAGCGGGCGGATTGCCGGTGATCGTCGTGTCAGGTGCGATGGTATCCACCACCCAGGTGTAGCTGGCCGGCGAGGGGTCCACATTGCCCGCGTTGTCAACGGCACGGACCTCGAAGGTGTGCGAGCCTTCCGACAGCCCGGTGAAGCTCTGCGGGCTGGTGTTCGTGGTGAAGCTGCCGCCGTCGAGGCTGGTCTCGAAGCGTGCGACTCCCGTTCCGACATCGCTGCCACTGAAGCTGAAGGTCGCGCCGTTGCTGGCAGCCGGGTTGGGGGGGAAGGTGTCGATGCTTGTATCCGGCGCGGTGGCGTCATACGTCACCGTGTTGTCCGTGCTCGTGGAGGCTTGGTTGTCCGCATTGCCCGCGCTCAGCGCTCTGGCAGCCGGGATGGTGGCGATCACCGTACCCGGTCCGGTCATGCCGGTGACAGCCACGTTGTAGGTGGTGCCGTTGTTCGGGGCGACTTCCGCCACCGTGCCCGTCGTGGCGCCGGCGGCACCGGTGAGCGTGACGTCGCCCGTGACGAAACCGGTCACCGGCTCGCTGAAGACCACAGTGAAATTCACCGGGCTGGCGTTGGTTGGATCCGCCTGGCCCGCGGCTTGGTTGATCGTCACCGTCAGGGCGTCATCATTGATGATCGTGCTGGAAGCCGCGGCCCCGCTGAGCGCATAGTCGTTGGTCGGATTGCTCAGCGTCACGGTGAAGCCTTCGTCCAGTTCCGCCTGCGCGTCCTGGCTCACGTTGATGATGAGTGGCGGCGCGGCCGCCGAACCATCGGCAATCGTCACCTGACCGCTCGGCAGCGTGCCGCCAAAGTCCGCCGCATTTGCCGGCGCGGCGCCGGAGCCGGTCACAGCGTAGTCCACGGTCACGGGACCGTCGGTGGAGCCGGAACGGGAGACGGTGAAGGTGAAGGGCGTCGTGCCGGCTCCGGTGCCCTCGGCCTTGGAGGCGTCGTCCGCGAGGATGGAGACGGCTCTTTGCAGTTCGAAAGCGCCGATATCGACGACGCCGATAGCGCGTTCGAAGCCGGGGCCGCGCTGGTCGGTGGTGAGGGGGACATCGTTGCCGTTCCCAATGAGGTGATCGACGGGATCGATTGCGTTTGCCGTCGTTCCGGCATTCAAAGCCGGGCTGCCGGCGACGAGGGCATGAGTCTGCGTGGGGCCGCCGTTGTTGGCAAGCGTGGTGTCGAGGATGGTACCGGCGGCGGCGGTGGTAGTCTGGCCGGGGAAGTTGTCCACGGAGTTGCCGAAGCCGATCAGGTTGCCCCCCAGGCTGACGTTGCTGTTGACGTTGCTGGCGGACATGACGTGCTGCACGTCGGAGTTGGCATTGCCCGCGACGAGCGTGTTGGCGAAGCTGGTTATGGTGGACGAGTCGGCAAAGGTCGCCACGCCTCCCCCGCGATCCGGTGTCGCCTGATTGCCCGTGATGGTGCAGTTGATGAGGTAGGCTTGGCCATTGACGTTATACAAACCGCCGCCGTTGCCTATGCTGCTGCCGACGGAGTTGCCTGAAATAGTGGTGTTGATAAGGGTGCTGTACGAAGTCGCGGAGCCGAGGCTGCCCATGAAGACTATCATGCCGCCTCCACTGCCCGAGGTCGCCGTGTTGCCGGAAATGGTGCAGCCGGCCACGCGCAACCTGCTTGTCGCGGCTACAAAGTAGATGCCGCCGCCACCGCTGCCGGTGGCGGTGTTTCCATGGATGACACAATGGGTCATGGTCAACCCGCCGTTCATGCAGGAGATGCCGCCGCCTTCGCCGGCCCTGCCGCCCGTGATGGTGAGCCCGGAGATGTCCAAATGCCCGGCGCTGGTGCTTACCTCAAGCAGTCTAAAGTCGGTAGCTGCCGCTGCCGGGCGCCGCAAGGTGAGCTTGCCGGCACCGGGGCCGGTGATGTTGATCTGGGAAACGATGGTGGGAAGCTGGGACTCGAGATCGATAAACTCCGGCGTGTCGTCCGTGAAGTCCACCGTACCGCCCGCGCCGTCGGAGAAAGTGATGGTGTCCGTGCCGGCGATGGCGTTCGCGTTCAGCACGGCTTGGCGCAGCGAGCCTTCGCCGGCGTCGTTGGTGTTGGTCACGACGAAGCCGTTCTGCGCGATGGTCACCGTCGCATTGTCCGGTGTGCCCGCGAGGTAGGCGCCGGGGGCCGGAAGGGCGACGGGGACGATG
The DNA here is from genome assembly GCA_964573315.1 of uncultured Verrucomicrobiaceae bacterium. Taxonomy (GTDB): domain Bacteria; phylum Verrucomicrobiota; class Verrucomicrobiia; order Verrucomicrobiales; family Verrucomicrobiaceae; genus JAGRPD01. The sequence continues at coordinate 8,116 of CAZNKC010000066.1, forward strand.
TTGAAACGCACGGTCTCGGCGGGTTCGGCCGCGTCCGGGGTCTCGGCGATGGCGCTCAAAGTCACCTGCACGCTGGTCTGGCCGCCGGGGAAAGTCACGGTGCCCGCGCCGGTGCCCGGATCGAAGGTGACGCCGCCGCCGGAGAGGGTGAAGTCCGCCGCCGTCGCGGTGGATGAGGCGTCGAGCTGGAAGTTCGCGACGAGCGGGCCGCTGGAGCCGCCCCGGGTGAAGGTGAAGACGCCGTTGTTCACTCCGCCTTCCTCGGCGCTGTCATCGCCCGGATTGAGGGTGGCGATGGAGACTTCCTCATTCACCGCGATGGTGGCGGTGACGACGTCTCCGCCGAGACCGCCAGCGGCGGCGCTGGTGGAGGCCTGGATGTCAAAAGTGGCGTTGCCTTGGAAACCCGGGGCCGGGGTGAATTTCAATCCGGCGTCGGCCGGGGCGAAGGTGATGAAGCTGCCCGCGCTCACGGGGGTGACGCCGTCGTTGAGGAAGACGCTGCCGTTTTGAATGTTCGTGATCTGGAAGTGCGTCACCTCTGCTCCGTCGGCGGGATTTCGCGAAACGACGAGGCCGCTCGTGGTCTGAGTGTCAGGCAGGGTCGTGGCGTTGGTGATCGATGGCGTGTCGGCGACGGGGTTCACCACGACCGTGAAGGTGCGCTCGATGGTGTCGTCGCCGCCATTGGCGGTGCCGCCGTCGTCCTGCACCCGGACGGTGATGATGGCGGTGCCGTGGGCGTTGGCCACGGGGGTGTAGCTGACCGACCCGGTCGTGGCCGGGCTGGTGTAGGTGACCGTGGGATGCGGGATCAGGCTCGTGTTGTTTGAAACCGCGGTGACGGTGAGGGTTTGCGAAGATTCATTAGCCGGCCCGGCGGAGATACCGGAGAGATTGATCGTCTGTTGCCCCGCGTCTTCGTCGATGGCGGCGGGATTCGGGATGGCGTCGAGAGTGGGCTCGTCGTTCACGGGGTGGACGGTGATATTGACGACGTCCACATCCTGCAGCGCGCCTCCGGTTCCGGTGTTGCCGCCGTCATTCGTGGTGACGGTGAGGGAATCGCCCCCAAAGTAATTGAGCACGCCTCTGTAAACAACGTTGTTCGGCGCGCCGAGGGTGGTGTTGATCTGGCTGCTCGTGCCGGTGAGGGTGACGGTGGCCGTGCCGCTGCCGCCGACCGTCGCGCCACCCGCCGAGAGCACGGTCAACGTGCCGTTGCTGACCGAGAGCGTGGTGGTCAACACATGGCTGGCGGGATCCGCATCAGGGTCGGTCACCGAGAGTCCGGTGATTGATAGATTCGTGTCTTCGTTGACTGATTGCGCGCTTGGCAATCCATTCTGGGGCGCGTCGTTCGCGCCGATCACGGTCACCGTGCTGGTCACCGGATTGCTATTGATCAAGCCGTCGAACACCGTCCAGGAGAGGGTGCGCGTCTGGTTCGTGCCGTAGACAGTCGGGTTGTCGCCCGAGGCCGTGTAGCGGACAGAGGCCAGCACGGTCTGGTAGGCGGCCAGACTTGCGCTCCCCGTGAACGTGATCACCCCGGTCGCCGCAGCATACGAGCCGGTAATGCCTCCGCTGTTGGTGAAACTCAAGGTGTCGATGGAGGGAACGAAACCGCCCGTGATCGCCACCGTTGCACCGAAGAGGATCGTCCCGTCGGGATCGGCTGCCGTGGCGCTGCTGATGACCGGGACCGGCGCTCCCGTGGCTGATGGGAACCCCGGCTGTTCCGTGTAGGTTCCGCTGCTGCTCACGGTCAGCGTTGGCGCATAGTCGATCTCCATTCCCAACGGTGCGCCGTTGGCCGTGACTTCATAGACACGGACGAAACGGGTCGGCGCCCCCCCGGCCGGATTGCCGATGTAGAGAGAAGCGTCCGACTCGTTGGTCAGGGGGGTGGCGTCGTTCTCCGTGTCGGTGTCGGAGAATGTGTTGACGTAATAGCGGTTTGCGATTTCGTCGAACTCGATGTGCGACATGTTGCTCGTGGGGAAGCTCTGGAGCGTATTGTGCGCATCGTTGGACGGACGTTCCCATAGCTTCGTGAGCGTGTCCGTCCCGACGACATACTTGAAGATGCCGCAGGCTGCGCTCGACGATTGAGGTTGGGTGACGAAATAGATGTCGCCGTTCCGCTGATCGACATCGATCCCGATGATCTGGCCTTCCGACGGGCTCAGCCGGCCCGGAACGTAACCCGGCGTCGTGTCCGTGCCCACCCCGAGAACTGTAAAGTCGTTGTCATCCGGATCGATGACCAGACTGTTCACTTTGACGATGTGGTTCTGCCCAATGGCGGCGTTGCCAAGCCCGTCCACGCTCGAGGTCGAACTGACGATGTAAGCTGTGTCCCGAGGCACATCGAGGGCGAAGTCGCCCACCCCTCCCGCAAAGCCAAAAACTGGATCCGGATTCTCTATATCAAGCACGCCGATGACCTCGTTGCCCGTTCCGTCGTAATTCATCCGGCGGAATTCCCAGCCGTCCTCGAAAGTCCCGAAGAGATCCCCATCAAGCCAGTAAACTTTCTTGTTAACCGTATCGACTTCGAGGTTCGGGATGATCTCGCCGAACCCGTCGGTCGCGAAAATCTGCGTCAGGCTGGGCGTCGAAGTGCCGCTGACCAGATCGGCAATGTTGCCGCGCAGAATTCGGTTGATGGAGTTGCCGTCGGAATCGACCACGAAATAAAAGCCGGATTCCATGTCGAAGCCGATATCGCTCAAGTGATTGAAGGCCGGATTGTCCCGGAAGAGCCGCGTCAAGTTCGTGCCGACATTGCTGCCTTCATCATTGTCCACCCGGAGGATCGCGTCCGACTGGCCGCCGCCTGCCATCACGGCAATGATCTGCATGTCGGGATTGACTAGCGGGCCGGTCACGGTGGTGTCGGTGACTTCGGTGTAGAAAATGGTGCCCGGATTATCGTCCTGGTCCGAGCCGTGCCACTGGGCAGACGTGCTGATTTTGATGATCTGCGTCTGAGGAATCTCCGTGCTCGTGCCCGCAAAGGAGGCGTTGTCATGCGGCACCGCGACGGCATTGGAGCCATTCGTCAGGCCGGTGTTCGCAAGAGAGCCATCGAATGACGTGTTCCCGTCGGCGACATCGATCGCGAAAAGGAATGTCGCCGGCGCGTTCACCGCGCCCTGATAAGCATAGATCGTCTCCCAGGCATTCGATAAGACGACGCCTCCGGCACCCAACTGCGCCCCGGTGATGGTAATCACCGTGCCTGCCGGAACATCACTGCCCGCAGTGTAGGTGAAAGTGCCGTCGCCACCGCCTGCCGCCGGGAAAGTGCTGCCGTTCCAGTTGCGATCGCTGAAGAAAATGACGGTCCCCGATCCGATCTCTTTCAGCACCACGAACCGCAGCGCGTCGGGACTGGCCGCGCCAGCCGTCAGATCCGTCTCGTAGGAGACAATGGCGAGCTCGCCCCTGGATAAAGTGGTTGGGGCGGCCAGAGCCGTTGACGCTCCAGCGATGAAGACGCAGAGGAGGCCAACGAAAAGGCGGAGGCGGAGTAATTTCATAGGGGCAAATTAGCAGGTGTGCGAGAGGCAGCGGGAAGCCAGCGATGAAAAAAGCCGCGATTCCTTTGGCGATTTTTCGTGAAGCGAGAGTCCCGGCCCCTGGCCTGGATGCATCGGCGCACGACCCTGAAGATCCGGCAGGGCGAAGTTTGACTTGCCATCCCCGCCGAAAGTGGTGCCCAGCAGCGAGAAGAGCGCCTGATTCTGGTTGATGGGAAGAAGCTGCCCGCTGCAGAGCGCCCAGCCCTTCGGTGGAAAAACGAAGGACATGACGCGAATTTCACTCAGGAAATATTCGGCCATAAAAAAATAAGCGTATTGTTTAGGGTAAAACGTAACTTGGCAAAATACTGACTGCTTTGGCTTCTTCTCTCAAACAATCGCACTGAATAGACCATAAAACAAGGAGTGTGCAATGGATATTGTCTCGGCGATCAAAATTCTTGCAAGTCATAGATTAAGGATTATATTGTATAATTGGGTAATGTTTCATGCTCGAATGAGTCGCATTGGAGAATGCTTTTCTCAAATCTCGGATTATGAATGATTTTCTAAAATCACAAGATGATGCGAAGCCGTCCCGGCGGTCTGTTTAACTTGGCTGAGCGGAGGCGCGGTGACCGCGCTGGCCGTTTTTGGAGGCCGTTTACGCGGCGACGCGGTGCGAGGAACTGGCCGCGACAGGATGGGAGGAGGCACAAAAGGAGGCCTTCTGCAAAATGCAGTTCGAGGCGCAAGACGCTCACTGCCGGGAGCATTATCCCACGGCGTCTTTTTCCGCGTGGTGGTGTCCGGCGGACGGGACGCAGGGCGGCTTTATGTGGACCGCTGGGAGCGGGAGATCCGCATCATGGACATCGCGCTGCTGCCGGAGCATCACGGCCAAGGCGCCGGCAACGCGCTGCTCAAAAAGCTGCAGGAAGAAGCGGCGGCGACAGCGCGGGTGTTGTCCATTCACGTCGAGCGATTCAATCCGGCGCTGCGGCTGTACCACCGGCTGGGGTTTGTGGCGGCGGAGGACAAGGGCGTGTACCTGCTGCTGCACTGGACCCCGCCGGGCGCGGCCGTCAGGTGAAAATAGCCTCGAACAGGGAGCCGCCGGGACCATCGCCCACCTGGGTGATGAAAATTTCCAAGGAGCCTGCCTGCGGGTGATCGAGGCGATGGATGCCCTGCGGCAAGCGCCAATTGGAAGCGCCGCGAAAGGTGAGGGCAAAAGGATCCCGCGCCACCTCCGGACGCCGGTGCCCGAGCTTGCGGACCTCGATGAGCGACAGCTCCACGGTCTGATCCGGCCCGGCATGAAGCTGGAAAGCGGTTTCGAGCAGAGCTTGGAAATCGTCGGCTTGGAGAGATTCAAGCGCAGTCATGAGAAAGCGTGGCGGATGAGTTCGGACGAGGCGTATTTTGCCGGGCATCATCGCCGGCGCAAGCAGTAGCTCAGGCATTCTGCCTGAGACGAGTGGTCCGGGCATTCTGCCCGGACCCACTGCTGGGCTGAAAGCCTGTCCCACCCATCACCCCTTGCAACCAAGAGGATTGCGCCACTTTCACCTTGCGCCAGGACAGCGTGGTGAAGCAGGATGAGCGGTATGAGCGATGAAAACGAAACGCCGCCGCCACGGCGGGGATGCAGCCGGGGGATGTGGATTTTTGCGTTTGTCGTGGGAGGATTGATGGGACTCCTGGGATGCCAGACAGTGCTCGCGCTTCGGCATCATGCCTACCAAATGAAGACCTTCGCCAATCTCCGGCTGATTCAAAGGGCGCTGGCCCTGTATGCCGACGACCACGGCGGAGCGTATCCTTCCGGGAAAACAGCGAATGAGGCGCTTCGGGCTTTGTTTCGGGAGGAGATTCTGGAAGCAGCGAACGAACCAGGGTTTTCCGCGGCTCACTCCAAATTTCGTCCCGACGGCATCGTCGGAGAACCGCCGCGGTTCGATCAGGCTTTGGAGCCGGGTGAAAATCACTGGATGATGGTGGACGGATTGAGGCTAGCTCCAGACGGTCCGCAACAGACAGAGGGGCATGGCTTGCCGTTGCTGTTTGAAAACGCTTTGGATGCGTCGTGGCCGCCACGATGGAATTTGCAGGGCTCCGGTCCGTACCGACGGGGCCGGGCTTGGTACCGTGGCAAAGTGTTGATCGGCATGAACGACCACTCGGCCTCCTTCGAACCGTTGACCGATCCCAAAGCGGCTGCGTCCGGGGTGAAACTGCTCGACGAATACGACTGGTCAAAAGCGGGCATCGAATCCGTTCGCGTGTTGGACGTGGAGGAGTAGCTCAGGCATTCTGCCTGAGACGAGTGGTCCGGGCATTCTGCCCAGACCCTCCGCCGGGCTGAAAGCCCGGGGTACTCGTGACGGGCTGGAAGCCTGTCCTACGCCTCCGGCAGCAAATCCGGGCGGTTGCGGCGGGTGCGCTCGAGTCCCTGGGCGGCACGCCATTCGGCGACTTTGCCGTGGTGGCCACTGAGCAGGACTTCGGGCACGGCGAGGCCGCGGAACTCGGCGGGCTTGGTGTATTGCGGGGCTTCGAGCAGGCCGGTGGAGCCGAAGGATTCCTCCACGGCGCTGAGTTCATCCCCCAGCACGCCGGGCAGCAGACGGACGATGGCGTCCATCATGACCACGGCGGCGATGGCGCCGTTGGTGAGCACGTAATCGCCGAGGGAAAGCTCCTCGGCTTGGAAGTGCTCGATGACACGGTGGTCGATGCCTTCGTAATGGCCGGAGACGAAGACGAGATGCGGTTCCGCGGACAGACGGCGGGCGGTGGCTTGGTCGAAGCGCTTGCCCGCCGGGCTGGTGACGATGAGGCGACCGCCGGGCGGCAGGGTTTCCAGCGCGGCAAACAGCGGTTCCGGTTTCAACACCATGCCCGGACCGCCACCGGCGGGCGTGTCATCCACTTGGCGATGCCTGCCGATCCCGTGCTCGCGCAGATCGTGGACATGCAACCCCAGCGCGCCCTGCGCCTGCGCGCGGCCCATCATGCTGAGGCCCATCGGCACGCGGACGAGATCGGGGAAGAGGGTGATGACGTCGATGCGCATGGCGATGGAACGGCGGGTCAAGTGGGGCGAAGCTCCGGAGATCGTCAATTAGCCGTTGGTTGTGTTTTGAAGTGATTTGCGATATGGGAGATTATCGATGGCAATGCCTCATCCGCAAACTTTGTGCTGTCAGTGGAAACAATATAGGCTGATCTACCGGACGCAACACCGTCACGAAGCGTCCAATGAGGCGTGGCCTTTGTATGGCCATCTGGAGGTGTGTCCCGAACCCGTTTGATTCGCGTGGATGCCTCTTCAGGTGTGGCAAAAGTCTCTTCTTGGATTATGAACCGGTAATATGTGTTCTCCCAATCCTTCAGTTCATGAAGGCCCTTGATGGATTGATAACGGACAGATGCCTTCCCAAAGTTGTCGATCTCCCAACCGGACTGTTGAGATGAACCTGTCTCTAATGTTCTATAACCCCAAGACTCGACGACCTTGTTTGAGAATATTGGTGCCGTCGAAGCTGACCTATCATTCGCACGTTTTTCGCACGATGACGTTGCGATGATGCAAATTGGCAACAGGGCGATGAGCTTCATTCTTCGGCTAACAGACAGGTACGATAAGACCTTCGGCCTCGGCGAGCTTTTTCTGGTTTTCGTCGAAGGTGAGGAAGTGGGTGGCGGACAGCTTCAAGGCCGTGGCGACGTGCAGGATGTCAAACCCGCGATGGCCTCCGGTCAGGGTCCGGGTGGCTGAAAGGCGTTTTGCTTCGTCCACCACGTCTGCCAGATTGGTCGTCCGCAGAATCAGCCTGCCTTGAGCGAGGGCGGCCTCGAACCGTGCCCAATGCCGGGCCGCTTCCCCGGGTTTGAGGGCTTGGCGGAACTCGGCAAATCTCAAGGCATTTCCAAACTCATAGTGCGTCAACGCATTCAGATGAACGGCCGAGGTGCTCTTGACGGCCCAAGCTATTGCACGCGGCGTGTGGGCGTCGGTGCCGTACAGGGAAAACAAAAAGCTGGTGTCGCAGGCCGCTACCATTTGCCGCCCGCCTCCGCCAGGATTGCCGCCGACTGGCTGGCGGTCAGCACGGTGTCCTCGCTGCGATCACGAAGCACTTCGGGGCTTTCCGCCCAGTTCACGGCGCTTGCCGCCTGATCTGTCTCGGGACTCAGGCGCGCGATCACCTTGCCGTTCTGGGTGATGAGCACTTCCTCACCCGCGCTGATCCATCGGAGCACGCTGGTGTAATGATTGCGAAGGTCTCGCACCGTGGCTGTTTTCATTGTAGCACAAAATGGTAGCCGATATTGAATTTGTCAACATCGGATGCCACCGCGGCCAGCTCTCGTCCTCGTCCTCGTCCTCGTCCTCGACATTCGGACTTCGGATTTTCGAGGACGAGGACGAGGACGAGTAGGAGGACGATTCTTATTGCCGCCCCGCGCGCTGGTCGCGGAAGGCGGTGGTTTTCAGACGGAGGGCGTTGAGGCGGATGAAGCCGGTGGCGTCGTCCTGGTTGTAGGCTTGACCGGGGTCGGCTTCCATGGTGGCGACGTCCTCGCGGTAGAGGCTGAGCGGGGAGCGGCGGCCGGCGGCCAGGACGTTGCCTTTGTAGAGCTTCAGGCGGACCTCGCCGGAGACGGTCTGCTGGCTTTCGGTGATGAGCGATTGCAGGGCGTGGCGCTCGGGCGCGAACCAGAAGCCGTTGTACACGAGCTGGGCGTACTTCGGGATCAAAGAGTCGCGCAGCGCCATGACCTCGCGGTCCATGGTGAGACTTTCGATCTGGCGGTGACCGGCGTAGAGGATGGCGCCGCCGGGCGTTTCATAAATGCCGCGGCTCTTCATGCCGACGAAGCGGTTCTCCACCATGTCCACGCGGCCAATGCCGTTGCGCCCGCCGAGGCGGTTGAGCAGCTTCATGATGCCGAAAGGCGTGAACAGGGTGTAGCCGTCTTTTTCGCCGGTGGCGGTGACGCCAAGCACGGCGGCGAGTTCCGCCAACTCCGGATGCTGAAGGCCGATGGCGTCGCCTTTCTCGAAGAGGATTTGCAGGTACTCGGGTTTGTCCGGCGCGTCCTCGGGGGAGACGGAGAGGACGTACATGTCCCGCACCTCCGGCACGGTGCCGTCAAACCAGGGATCCTCCAACATGCCACTCTCGAAGCTGATGTGCAGGAGGTTGCGGTCCATGGAGTAGGGTTTCTTGACGGAGGCGGTGACGGGGATGCCTTCCTTCTCGGCGTAGGCGATCATCTCGCTGCGGCCGGGGAACTGGGCGCGGAAGTTTTCCATGCGCCAGGGCGCCATGACTTCGAGTTCGGGCGCGAGCGCGGCGGCGGTGAGTTCGAAGCGGACTTGGTCGTTGCCCTTGCCGGTGGCGCCGTGGGCGAAGGTGTTGCAGCCTTCGGCGCGGGCGGTGTCGATCATGCCCTTGGCGATGACGGGACGGGCGATGCTGGTGCCGAGGAAGTACTGGCCCTCATAAATCGCGCCGGCCTGGAACATGGGAAAGATGAAGTCGCGGGCGAATTCCTCGCGCAGGTCGCCGATGACGCATTTGCTGGCGCCGGTTTTGAGGGCTTTTTCCTCCAAGCCGTCGAGTTCCTCCTCCTGGCCGACGTCGGCGCAGTAGGCGATGACTTCGGCGTCGTAGGTCTGCTGAAGCCATTTGAGCAGGACGGAGGTGTCGAGACCACCGGAGTAGGCGAGGACGATCTTTTTCTTCATGGGGTGGGGATGGGGAGACAGGATTTACGGGATTTTTGACGGATTGACAGGATTTTTTGAGCGGTTGGAGGCGAAGCTCGGAAATTTCTTTTCCTGCTCGGAAATCGTCTTCAGTCCCGTGGCGGCCAAGAGCATCCATCAGGAAAAAGCTTGGCGCGGCGGGGCGGGCGGGTAGGATTGGATTTCGTGCAGCCGTTTTTTCCGGCAGCCGGAAGACTCTCCCAACCATGACCACCCATCCCAGCCCCGCCATCCGCACCACCACTGTCGGTTCCTGGTCTCAGATCGACTGGCTGCTCCAGTCCGCCGCGGGCGAGCAGGCCGTGCTCGATGCCACCGCGGTGGTCGCCGGCGCGCAACGCCGTGCCGGCATCGACCTGCCCACCGACGGCGAACTCTACCGCTTCGACCCCGACCACCCGGACACCAACGGCATGATCGAGTACTTTACCCGGCGGCTCGGCGGCATCGATTCGGCGGTGGGGCTGGGTGACGCGCGGCGCTTCCGCGAACGGCAGGATTTCGCCTGGCGGCAAAAACCCGCCGGCGTGGTGCGCGATGCCATCAGCGAAGGCGTGCTCGACCTGCCCGCCGCCTGCGCGCGCTCGAAGTCCGTGGCCGAAGGGCCGCTCAAGTTCACGCTGACCAGCCCCTTCATGCTCGCCCGCACCCTGCTCGACGAGCACTATGGCAACTTTGATGAATTGTGCCTCGCCATCGCCGATGTCCTCGCGGCGCAAGTCGGCGAACTGGACTGTGATTGTGTCCAGATCGACGAAGCCAATGTCCCCGGCAGCCCCGAGAGCGCCCCCATCGCCGCCGAGGCCATCAACCGCATCCTCGACGGCGTGCGGACGGAAAAGGCGGTGCATTTCTGCTTCGGCAACTACGGCGGCCAGACCATCCAGCGCGGGGAATGGCGCGCGCTGGTGGATTTTCTCAATGCGTTGCGCACGGATCATCTCGTGCTGGAGCTGGCGCACCGGCCCGAGGGCGATCTCGAAGCGCTGGCGGAGATCGACCCGCGCATCCGGCTCGGCATCGGCGTCATCGACATCAAGGTCAACCACATCGAGACTCCCGAGGAAGTGGCGCGGCGTTTGGAGAAAGCCGCCCGCGTCCTTGGACTGGAGCGCATCGGCTGGGCGCATCCCGACTGTGGTTTCTGGATGCTGAAACGCTCCGTCACCGAGCGCAAGATCGCCGCTCTGGTGAAGGGACGGGATTTGTTTTTGGGATGACCTGGGCGCCGCATTCCGACCCATATCCCCACCCTCTTCTCTGTGTCCTCTGTGGTGGAAAACAATGATTCACCACAGAGAGCACAGAGGAACACAGAGTTCTTTTTTCATGACACGACCACCGGTTTCATTGTCCTTCGTTATGCGGTTTCTGTTCCTGGTGGCCGTGTCCGGAATGGGGACGGCGTGGGCGCTTTATCCCGCGGCGAACGGGTACTCCATCATGACCTGCACCATCTCCTTTCTCGGCTCCCCGGACGCCCGCCACAACCCGGAGGGCTGGCGCTTCTATCAGGCGGGCATGACCGCGGCGATCCTGCTGCTCGGCATCCTGGCTTGGCGGCGGCAGGGCAGAAAGAAAGGCCGCCCGGGTTGGCTGGTCGCCGCCACCACCGCCGCCTACTCGCTGGCTCTGGGCTTGATGCTGCTCTCGGTTTGGATTCCCGATTCGCGCGAGCTTCTCTGGGGCGAGCGACGCTCCGGGGAAATCCACACCCGCGTGGCCGTCGCCGCCGTTGCCCTCATCATCGCGGCAGTCGTCTTGGACGGAATCACGCTGGCGCTAGCCCGCTCCGGCGTCAAAACTTTGGCGCCTTTCGCTGCCTTCGCGGCGGTCGCCGCCACAGGGATCGCCTCATTGATTTCATGGAAACGCCAATGCGAGGCGGACCCCGCCCTGCGCACTTGGCCCGGCGACGGCATCCACTCCACGCCGATGTGGGAATGGATCCTCTTCGTCTGCCTGTGTCTCTTCCTCGCCGGGCAGGCGCGAAGGTAGGGCGCGTACGTGGCGCGAGCCGCTGGCTCGCTGGAGGAGGCGGTTACCCAAAAAAGGAAGTTGAGAGTCGAGAGTTGATTGTTGATAGTTCAAAATCAGCGGCATACGCCGGAAGTTCCATTCGCCCGGAGGGTGAGGCCCCTTGGCTGCACAAGTTGCTCATTTCCAGTCTCTCAACTCTCAACCATCAACTATCAACTCTGTTTATAGGGTTACAAACCGCCGCTCCTTGTGCTCCTTGTTCAAGCGGATTCGGGCAGGAAGGTGGGAAAGGTGAAGCCTCGGGCGACGGGGACGGGGCCGAGGACTTGGGCGACGTGCAGCTCGATGTTGCGCGCGCCCCAGGCGTAGAGGGTGCGGACGAGGCCAGAGGCGGCGGCGGGGGCGAGCAGGACGTAGCTCTTGCCACGCAGGCCGTCGAGCGCGGTCCAGATGAGGGCGGACGCAGTGGTTTCCTCGCCGACGACACCGGGGCCGAGCATGGGCATGGCGGCGTTCAGGCTGACAACGAGGAAGCCGTTGATCTGGCCGGAGGTGTCCTCGCTTACCCACACTTGCCACTGGCCGGCGCGGTTCTCCAAAAAGAAGCGGTAATCCTGCTCGCGGCGGATGCCTTGCAGCCCGGCTTCGTAATCCGCCAGCGCGGCGGCCTCGTCTGGGCGGGCGGGGCGGACGCGTTCGGTTCCAGTCGGCGCGGGCACGGGGAGGCCGGTGTCCGGGACGGTGAAGAGCAGGTCTTGAAACACCGCGCCGGGCACGAATCCGAGCCGGGTGTAGAGCGAGAAGGAGTCGAGATTCAGCAAACTGGACACCAGCCGCAGCGGCTGCCCAGCCGCAGCGGCGCGGCGGGCGGCCTCGGCCATCATGGCGCGGGCGATGCCACGCCCGGCGGCCTCCGGCGCGGTGGCGACGATGCCGACGGCGTGATGGGTCTCGCGCGGATGGATGAAACACACACCGAGCAGAGCGCCGCTGGCATCGTCGCGCGCGGCGATGGCTTGGCCGGGATCGAGCGCCTCATAAACCTCCGGCAACAGGACGAATGGGTCCGGGCTGTCGCCGAAACGCGCGCCCTGGCGCAGGCGGGATTCATACCACTCCACCAGCGAGCGGTGCAGCAGGACGGCGGTGGCTTGATGTTCGTCGGGGCGCAGGGGGGAGAGGGTGAAGTTCATGGGAGGGACTTGTTTTGAACCACGAATGGACACGAATGAACAGGGAGGGTGAGTGTCAAGGGGTCAAGTTTCAAGTGTCAAGAGGCTTGCAGCGGGGCTTGAAACTGAAAACTTGAACCTGGCGGCGGGATGATCGGCTGAAGCCTTGACTCCAACGCTGCATTCGTGGTTCAAAATATCGAGGTGAGCATCAATCACTCCAAAAGTCGCGAGTGGCGGCGGTGGTTAGGATGTGGGTGACGTCTTCGGGGAGGAGGAGGTCTTGGGCTTGGAGATCGAGCGCGGCTTGGGTGATGCGGCTGAGATAGACGTCTCGCGTGGGGTAGCGCTCTTGAATGGAGGGGCGGGGATCGCCGGCGGCTTCGCGCTCCTGCTTGGTGCGGGTGAAGGCGAGGAACTGGCCGTCGAATTTCGTCAGCATGGTTTCGGGACCGAACTCCGGGGCGCGCAGGTTCCAACCGGCGTGGGTGCCGAGCGGGACGGCGATGTCCGGCAGGACGATGCCGCAGGTTTCGTTGCCGTCGGTGTTGACGGCGGGCACCAGCGTGCGCCAGGGTTTGCCGGGCTGGGGCGGGATGGTGTCGGCGATGCCTTCGCTCTCCAGACGCGGGCCGAAGTCGAGGCGGACGGGTTGATAATAACCTTGCGGACGGTTGACGCTGGGCAGAGCAGGAAATTGCGCGTTGAAGGTTTCGATGCCGATCAGGGTGCCGTCGGCGAGGCGCGGGTGGCGGCTGTCGGGCGGCGGGGCGCCGGTGGTGGTCCAGCGGTCGAGCGCGACGAGCAGGGCGCGCAGTACGGGGCCGCGGTCGTCGAGCGGGTTGTGCGGCTGCTGCGCCTCGCCCTTGGTCGGCTCGCCGCCGCCGAGGTGCTGGGAGCCGGCGACGTGGAAGACGCGGACATTGTCCGGCAGTTCGACATCGGTTTTGCCTTCGACATCGGTATGCACCAGCGAGGCGGCGCGCGCCCAGTATTCGGTGGAGCTTTGCACGTAGATCATCTTGGGCACGACGCCGGCGGCTTGGGCGCGATCCAGCACGCTGCCGCGTTCGCCGGTTTCCGGGTCGGTGAGGACGGCGGGCGAGAAGGGGAAGGACTCGGAGCCGCACCAGTTGGCCTCGTGATGGGTGCCGGCGTCGGTGGCGTTGCGGAAGCGGGCGGTGAAGTGGCCCCTGCCCGCGCCGGCGACGTGGATGAGCGCGGTGTCAAACACAGGCCGGCCCGCGAGGTCGGCGTTGAAGCCTTCGTGGATGAAGGCCACGGACAGGCGGCCGGACTGCGAGATGCCGAAGAGACAGGCTTTCTCCACCACGCCGGCGAGCGGGTTGGGCGTGCCGGCGCTGTCCGCGGCTTCATGACGGAAAAAGGCGATGGCATCCCGCAACGCGGCGAGACCGGCGCCGGCGACACGCGGGTCGCGGGCGGTATAGACGAGGTCGTAGAGCCAGCCGGGTTGGAAGCCGTCCTTGAGATGCAGGTGGGTGGCATCCGGCACGGGCTGGCCGTTTTCCAACCGGGCAAAAGACCACTGGTCGTGCGGCACTTCCACGGCGGGCTCGCTGCGCAGGGGGCGCATGGTGAGCGTGGCTTGATGGTGGTCGAGGTCTGCCGCCGGAAAAATCTTCGGGATGCCCCAGGGGCTCCAGCCGAAGGCGCGGCTGAAGGTTTTTTCCGTGACGCAAATCTCGACGTGGAGGCGGCCAGTGATGGGCTGGCCGTCGCTGCCGGTGGCGATGGGGGCGTCAAGCAGGAGGCGGTGGGTGCCGTCGTCCTGCACCTCGGCGTTCCAGCCGGTCCAGAGCACGGAGTAACCGTGGCGCATGAGGAAGCCGTTGCCGGCGTGATCGAGGGTGCGCGGGTCGTTGCTGCGCTCGCCGCCGTTGAAGGTCCAGAGGGCGAGCTTGTTGCCGCGGTTGTGAACATCGTAGAGCAGGCGGCCATTGCCGCGGCGGGCGTCAACCGGTTTGAGCAGGAAGAAGTCGGTCCAGAATTCCACCTTGCCCTGGGCGTTGCGCGGCGCGTGCTTGAGGTCATGCACGCGCGCGTTGGCCTCGGCTTCGGGGTCGAGCGCCACGATCAAACGCCCGCTGATGCGTTCATAAGGACCGGTGTTTTCAAAGGCATGACCGCCGGCGAAAGGGGCGCGCTCGGTGATCTCCAGGCGGACGATCTCAGCGGAGGCGGAAGCGGCCGCCAGAGTGGCGAACAGAAGATGGCGGAGGAAGGCAGGAGTCAGTTTGGGCATGGGCATGAAAAAACAAACGGGCTGAGCGGGGCTGTTCTGAGCAGGATGAGCCGCCATTAGCCTGAAAATCGTGATTGAGAGATATAGTTGAGTGCTGAGAGTCGTCCATGACCACCTTGTGGTGTTGACGATTTGCCCGCATCCACTAAATTGACGGATCAACTCCTTTGACATGGTCAAGACCCAAATCCAGTTCCCGGACAGCCTCTACGAACGGCTCAAGGCGCTTGCCGCCGAGCAGGAGTGGTCGCTTGCCGAGACGTTGCGGCGCGGCGCGGAGTTGCTCCTGGCCACCCGTCCGGTGACTGCCGGGGCTTCCGACGCGGTTTGGACTCTCGCGCCGCCCGCCAACACCCGGCTGCGCCTGGATCCCTTTGCCAGCGAAGATTGGCGGCTCACCGCCAATCTTGGCGCCGACACGCGCGAGCTTGCCGGTCTTGACAGCGCGCCGCCATGACTGTCTGTGACACCAACATCCTCTTTCCGGCGCTTGAAGCCTCCCACCCCAATCATGCCGCCGCCAGAGCTTGGTTGGAGTCGAAGATTCAGGATCACGCTTTCGCCCTTTGCGAGCTTGTCCTCGTCGAAGTTTATACGCTGCTGCGCAATCCCATCGTTTGTGAGACTCCGCTCAGTGCTGCCGAAGCTGTCGGCAAGATCGAGAACTTGCGAGCGAACCCTTCCTGGTTGCTCCTCGACCATCCCGGCCCCGGGCTCATGAATGAAGTCTGGAAACATGCCGCCGCCAGCGACTCCCGCCGCCGCATCTACGATATCCGTCTCGCCCTTGCCCTCCGCCATTACAATGTCACCCACTTCGCCACGGTGAACACCAAGCACTTCCAATATCTCGGCTTCACTCAAGTTTGGAATCCGCTTGTCTCCTGATGTCATCTCTCTTCGAATCTGGCGATTGAGGGCGAGTCGCCCTCATTATGGTACCCGGCGCGCTTGCCATTTGATTGTTAGGTTAATTATTTGACGCGTTCGACGTCGATGTACATGGCGTTCATCTTGGGCGCGTCGTGAACGTACAGCAACCGGCCGGGGCTGATTTCGCGGATGCCGATGTAGTTGAAGCCTGTCTTGTCCGAGATCACATGGTGCGAGGACCAGGTATGGCCGCCGTCCACGCTGAACATCAGGCAGCTCGCCGGGCGGCCATAACTGCACGCCAGCACGCCGTTGCTCATCAGCACCAAATCGGGCAGCACCCGGCCTTCTTCCAACAGCACCGGCTCGGACCATGTCTTGCCGCCGTCGGTGGAAAATACCTGGCGCATGCGGAAATCCG
>CAZNKC010000067.1:0-24123 GCA_964573315.1 uncultured Verrucomicrobiaceae bacterium
TAGGATTGTAATCGTGCGCAAGTCATATTAACCGAACAGTATTGGGCAGAATGCCTGAGCTACGTTACAGCCCCGCCACCTGCCAGCCTTGGCGATACTCGCGGCGCACCAGCTTGGTCGCCGCTTCGTTGTTGGTGAAGCGCATCGTCTCGCGATCCCACTCCAGCCAGTCGCCGGCGAAGCGATCCGCCGTGGCGCCCACGAGCACGGCTTCGGTCAGCGGCCCGCCGTGGCTGAAGTCGGCGCAGGATTTGCGCCCCTCCACGATGGCGTCCACCCAGTCGTGGTAATGATCCTGCGGTTTGAGGCCGCGCGGGTATTTTTCAGCGGGGAAGTTTTCCTCCGGCAGCACGAAAGGCCGTCCGCCACGGTAATTTTTGAAGATGGTCCCGGTCTCGCCGATCCAGCAGGTGCCGGACTCCGGCAGACTGGTGATGCCTTTGGGCAGCGGGATTTTGGAAGCATCCGGACGAATGTCTCCATCGTGCCAAGTCACCTTCACGCCATCCTCTGTCGTCCATTGGGTGCCGGGAAAAATCAGTTCCACCTGGCGATGCTCGCCCCACAACGGGCCGTCGCTGCCGGGTGTGGTCTGGCGCACACGCAGCGGCGCGGTCAGGCCGAGCGCGTCAAAGGTGGGATCAAAGTGATGGCAGCCCATGTCCCCCATCTCGCCGCAGCCGAAGTCGAACCAAGCGCGCCAGTGTTTGGGATGATAGGTATCGGCCAAGTAAGGCTGCGGCTCGCGCACGCCCAGCCAGAGATCCCAATCGAACCCTTGCGGAACCGGGTCCGCCTGCGCACGCAACTCGGTGTTTTTCGGCCACCAGTTGAGTTCCTTGTTTTCCCAGATGATGACCTCTTTAATTTTGCCGATGGCCCCGGCCCGGATCAGCTCGACCGTCATGCGGGCTTCGATGCTGGAGCGGCCCTGATTGCCGAGTTGCGTCACCACACCCGCCTTCGCCGCCTCCTGCGCGATCACGCGGCATTCATGCAGGGTCGGCGCCATCGGTTTTTGCAAATAGACGTGCTTGCCCGCGCGCAACGCGGTCACCGCCGGCGCCGCGTGCATGTGGTCCGGCGTGCCGATGGTCACCGCGTCAAATTTGTCCGCATGAGCCGCCAGCAACTCCCGCCAGTCCTTGTGCCGCGAAGCGTCCGGATGGCTCTGCGCCGCTTTTTCCATGAACCCCGCATCCACATCGCACAAGGCCGTCACCTTGACCTTCGCATGACTGGCCACGCTTTTCATCGTGCGCTCACCCATGCCGCCCACGCCGATGCAGGCCACCTGCAGCAGGGAGTTCGGAGAGGCGGAACGCAAGACAGCGGGAAAACCCAGGCTGGCAACGGCGGTGTGCTTGAGGAAGGAACGACGGTTCATCCGGTCTGAACGCGGCGGGCGAGCGACTTGTTTCATGAAGTCGGGAGTGAACTCCAACTGTAGCCCAGCCCGTCCCGCCCCGCTCCGGCTGCAAGCGCAGGGCATACGCATGGAATAAGCAAGTATTGATGGGGATCCCAAATCCCGGCGTTCGTGGCTGCGGAGAGACGTGCGGTGTTCTATCTTCAGCGTGAATCGCACATTCCTGGCGCGGAGTTGACACGCTGGGGCGTGCGCTCCATGCGTAAGCCCTGCTGCAAGCGGGACACTGGCAGCAATCCGCTTGAAAAGCCAGTGGGGCAGAAAAATCGGTGGCAGAAAGATTTTCCCAAACCTCTTTTTCTGAAATTTTCCTGCCATAGATATTCCTACCCCTATTTCCTCGCACCACCGCGGCGGGCTGAAAGCCCGCCTGACAGGGCGGAGCACAACTCCGCCTTACCTTTCCACCGCAACCGCTGCAAGCGAGACGCTTGCCACACACCCAGCCGGGACGGCTGGGCTACATTGAACTACGGCGGCGCTTCGCCTGCAACGCGGCTTCCACCTCCGGCAGCGGCAGGCAGTTGAGCACGTCCTTGCGGGTGAGCCAGCCTTTGCGCGCGGCTTTGATGCCGAAGACGACGTCTTTCAAACCGGCGGTGCTGTGGGCGTCGGGATTGATGGAGGTCATGACGCCTTTTTCCCGTGCCAGCTTCCACCAACGCCAGTCCATGTCCAGCCGCCAGGCGCTGGCGTTGAGTTCGATGATGGTGCCGTTGGCGGCGGCGGCTTCGATGACACGGGGGAGGTTGACGGCGTAGGCGGGGCGCTGGGCCAGCAGCCGCCCGGTGACGTGACCGAGCATGGTGACGTACGGGTTCTCGATGGCGCGCAGGATGCGCGCGGTCATTTCATCTTCCGGCAGGTTGAAGACGTTGTGGACGCTGGCGACGACATAATCGAGTCCGGCCAGCACGTCGTCATCGAAGTCGAGGCTGCCGTCCTTGAGGATGTCCACCTCGCTGCCGGTGAAGATTTTGAACGGAATTTCTTCGGCGGCGAATTCGGCGTTGAGCGCCTGGATCTCCGCGATCTGCGCGCGCAGGCGTCCGGCGTCGAGGCCGTTGGCTTGGAAGGAGCTTTTGCTGTGGTCGGCGATGCCGAGGTACTGCAACCCCAAGTCGATGGCTGCCTCCGCCATCTCGCGCAAGCTGGCGCGGCCGTCGCTGGCGGTGGTGTGGTTGTGAAAGACGCCGCGCAGGTTTTCGAGCCGGACGAGATCGGGCAGACGGCCCGCGGCGGCGGCTTCCAGTTCGCCGGTGTTCTCGCGCAATTCCGGCTCGATGTAGTCCATGCCGAAGGCGCGGTAGATGCCGCTTTCGTCCTCGATCTCCGGGATCGGCTCCGGCGCTTTGCCCTCCACGGGTTTGAACCCGTACTCGTTGAGCGACCACCCTTTGTCCAGCGCGCGCTGGCGCATGGCCACGTTATGCTCCTTGTTGCCGGTGAAGTAGCTGAGGGCGAAAGGATACTCGGCGGAGGAAACGGCGCGCAGATCACATTGCAAGCCTTGTGCGGTGTGAATGCTGGCCTTGGTGCCGCCGTGGGCGATGACATCGGTGACGAGCGGATGCGCGACGAAGGCGGCGATGACCTCCTCCGGCTGGCGCGTGGCGACTAGGAAATCAAGATCGTGGACGATTTCCTTGCCCCGCCGGTAGCTGCCGCAAACCTCGACCTGCGCCACGGCGGGATGCGCCTGGAGGAACTCGCGCAACTGCTCGGCCACCGGATAAACTTGGTCCAGCCGGAACTCGGAAGCGTGCTCCTCGCGGAAGGCGATACTTTCGAGGATTTTCTCCACGCTTTTCTGGCCGAAGCCGGGCAGCTCCGCGGCGGCGCCGGACTCGCAGGCACGCTTGAGATCGGCGATGCTGCTGACGCCCAAGACGGCATGCAGAGCCTTGATTTTTTTCGGCCCCAGCCCCTGAAGCTCGAACAACTCGAACAGGCTCTCGGGAAATTCCGCCTTGAGCTTCTCGTAAAACTCCAGCTTCCCGGTGGTGGCCATCTCGTGCAGTTTTTCCTGGAGAGCGTCGCCGAGACCCTTGATGCCTTTGAGCTGGTTGGCGGCGGCGAGCTGCATGATGTCGCCAGGGTAGGACTCGACGACTTCCGCGCCGGTGTTGTAGGCGCGGATTTTGAACGGGTTCTCGCCCTGGAGATCGAGCAGCAGGGCGATGCGGTGGAAGATGTCGGCGGCGGTTTCGCGGGTCACGAGGGCACTCTATGGAAGGACAGTCCGCAGGCAAGCCCCGTCGCGCCTTCTTTCAGGACTTGCGCATGAAACTAAACCGTGTCCGGGTCGATTCCCAATTCCCGCAGGCGCGCCGCCAGCCGGGCCGCTTTCTGCGAGATCTCCCGCTGCGTTTCCATCAAACGCCCGTCCGGTCGCCGCACCCACAGCTTGCCCGCCTCATCCAGGCCGAACACCATGCCCAGCAGCGCGCTTTTCCACGTGCCGTCCGCCTCCGCGAACTTCTGCATCAAACCCTGATCCCCGCTGCGGGCGAACAGCCTCAGCTTTCCCCGCCGGTAGTCATACACGAAAAATTCATCACACCCCATCTCCGAGTAAAACTCCAGCTTGTCCATCATCTCCTCCGCCGTGTTGCTTTTGGAGACAAACTCAAAAACCACGTTCGGCTGACGGCCGTTTTCCTCCCACTGTTTGTAACTGGAGCGCTCTCCCGCCGGATGGTCCAGCACCACCATCACGTCCGGCGCCTTGGAGATGTCCGGCCGGCCCTCCACCGGATACCACAGCAGGTCCGCCGCGATGAAAACATCCTTGCGGTCACCGTACCAATCCTCAAGTCCGTTCTTGAGGAAGGTGATCCATTTCAAGTGTTCAGTGTCGTTGCTCAAAGGCTCCCCATTGTCCACGGGATAGACGATCCGCCCGGCTTGGTCGGTTTCAAACGGAGTCGTCGGCGGACGCAGAATCATGCTTGCATTCTGCCATCCGGGCGGGCGCAAGTCAAGCCGTGCATCGGCCCGTTCAGAGGACAGCGGAAGGGGTGGGAGACGGGGGAAGGAGGCCCCGCAGAGCCCCTGGCATTCTTTTTTGCGCGGATTCACGGTCCATTTGACAAACCCCGCTCTCCTGGTAGTTTGCCCGCCCTTCTGACCCGGCCGCATGGCTTGCGCCGCCTTTCGCCGCCCCCGTTGGAACCCCCTTCCCCCCGAATTCTCATGAGCACCAAACGGACCTACCAACCCTCCAAACGAACCCGCAAACGGCAGTTCGGCTTTCGCGCCCGCATGAAGACCAAGAACGGTCGCGACATCATCCGCCGCCGCCGCGCCCGTGGCCGCAAGCGCCTCATCCCGAAAGGCGTCGAGGTGCATTACGCCCGCCACACCCAAAGCTGATCCGGCTCCCGCGGCGGCGCCGGGCTTCCCACGCCATGCGACTCCCCTCCCATCTGCGGCTGAACCAATCAGCCGACTTCGCCGCGTTGCGCCGGGAGGGCCGCACTTTTTCCAGTCGCTCGCTCGTCCTCTCGGCCCGCCGCGTTGAAAACCTCCCCCATTTCTGTTTTGGGCTTATCACCGGGAAAAAAATCGGCATCGCCGTCGCCCGCAACACCGTGCGCCGCCGCCTGCGCGAAATCGTCCGCAAGCACCAGCCGGACCTCGCCCCCGGCTGGCACTGGGTGGTCATCGCCCGCTGGCGCGCTCCCGGCCTCAGCCAGGCTGATCTGGAAAAAGACTGGCTCTACCTCGCCCGCCGCGCCGGCATTCTGCGCCGTCCCGCAACCGCCGCAGCACCCGCAAAGCCGTGAAAACCCTGGTCCGGCTGCTCATCCGCTTTTATCAGTGGTTCCTCTCGCCCGTCATTCATTTCATCGGCGGCCCCGGCTCCGGCTGCCGGTATCATCCCACCTGCTCCGAGTATTTCCTGCAAGCCGTGGAGGCGCACGGCGTGTTGCGCGGCTCCTGGCTCGGCCTGCGCCGCATCGCCCGCTGTCATCCCTGGGGCGGCAGCGGTGACGACCCCGTGCCGCCGCGCCGCGCGAGCCGCCCTTGATTTTTCACCCCCAGCCGCCAGACTCCCCCCTCTTTCAAAACCTCATGGATCGAAAAGCCTGGATCGTCATCATACTTTGTCTCGCCGGCATGGCCGCCAACTGGTGGTATGGCATGCAAAGCTACCAAGCCCAGTTGGAACAAGCCCGGCAGGCCGAAGCCGCCAAAGCCGCGGAAGCACCCGCCGGCCCCGCCGCTGCCGCCCCCGGTGAAGCCACTGCCGACGCCGCGGCCCCTCCTGCGCCGGCGACCATCGCCGAGGAAACCCACGCTCTCACCCTCGGCACCGTCACCTACGAGTTCACCACCCTCGGCGGCGGCGTCAAGACCGCCACCCTCGCCGAGCACGACGGCGTCATCCTGAACCGCCACACCAAGAGCAAAAACCGCCACGAACCCGTCGGCGCGCTGCGGCGTGAGGCCACGGCTTTCGATATCATCCCTTACCAGATCACCGCCAAGGACAAGCGCGGCGTCACTTTTGAAGGCCTCACCGCCGAAGGCATCAAGGTCAAAAAAACCTACACCGCCAGCGAAGGCGAAGGTTCCGACGACCACCTGCTGCGGCTGGAAATAACCCTCTCCAACCCCGGCACGGTTCCCTTTCTGACCGAGGAGCTTTACCTCTACGCCGGCACCGCCTCATCCCTCACCCCCGACGAACTGCTCAAACCCGGCTTCTTCTGGAACAATGCCGGAGACGCCAAGAACAAAGACGCCAACTACTTCGCCGGCGGCTGGTTCAGCGACGAAAAAAGCGAGCACCGCCAGAGCCACGGCCGGCTGCGCTACGGCGGCGTCATGAGCCGCTTCTTCGCCACCATCGTCTCCAACACCGCCAACCCGGACGAACCCGGCAAGCTCTGGGCCTCCCGTTTCCTCATCGACCACAGCCAGGATGAGTTCGCCGGCAAAAACGGCGCCGGTTCGGATTTCGCCGTCGAAGCCGCCGTCTCCCTGCCCCCCATCGACATCGCCCCCGGCGCCAGCGTCACCAAGAGCTACGAGATTTATCTCGGTCCGAAGGAATACCAGCGCCTCAAAGCCACCGGCGGCCAGCGCGCCTTTGTCATGTTTTACGGCTGGTTCACGCCCATCAGCAAGCTGCTGACCAACATCATGAACTGGTTCCACGGCCTCAGCGGCAACTGGGGCATCGCCATCATCCTCATGACCCTGCTCATCCGCGTGGTCATCTGGCCGCTCCAGGCCAAGTCCCAATACGCCATGAAGCGCATGGGCCTGCTCGCGCCGAAAATGAAGGAGATGCAGGAAAAATTCAAGGACGATCCCGCCAAGCAGCAGCAGGAGATGATGAAGATGTACCGCGACTACGGCGTCAACCCGCTCGGCGGCTGCTGGCCCATGTTCTTGCAGATACCGATCTTCTTCGGCTTCTTCAAAGTGCTGCAAACCGCCGCCGAACTACGCGGCCAGCAGTTCCTATGGGTGCAGGATCTCTCCATGCCGGACACCGTCACGCATTGGCTCGGTTTCCCTGTCAATCCCCTGCCGGTCATCATGGGCATCACCATGTTCCTTCAGATGAAGGTCACCCCGCAGCCCGCCACGGTGGACAAGATGCAGCAGCGCATCTTCATGCTCATGCCCTTCATGTTCCTGTTCTTCTGCTACAGTTTCGCCTCCGCCCTGGCGCTGTATTGGACCACGCAAAACATCTTCTCCATCTTCCAAACCTGGATCATGAAGCTCTACATGCCGGAGCCGAAGCTCGAAAAAGTCGAGCGCAAACCCAAGATCGGCCCGCCGCCACAGAATCCCTTCTTCAACCCCATGGGCCAGAAAAAAGACGGCAAGGACAAGAAGAACAAACCGCCCCGCCTCGGGGGGTAGGCGTTTCCCATCTCGTCCTCCTACTCGTCCTCGTCCTCGATCATCCAGGATTTACCGCAGAGGTTGTGGAAAAAGCCAATCTCCTCTCTGCGTCCTCCGCCCCTTTGCCCCTCTGCGGTTAAACGATCCGCCTGTTGCGCAGGCTGTATCTCAACTTAACTCTTTAACCACCTTGCTCCCACCAATTTTGTCATGGACAAACCCGCTCCGGCGGGCCATCGAATCTCCATGACCTCCATCGCACACGCTCGCCAAATTCTCGATACGATGCTGGGCTATCTGGGCTTCCCCGTCCAGATCGAGGAGCACGACGGCCCCGAAGGCCCCACCCTCCAGATCCTCACCGAGGATGCCGACTCCCTCATCGGCCGCCGCGGCGAGGTTCTGGATGACATCCAGTACCTCGTCAACCGCATCCTCGTCCGCCACATTAAAGGCGCGCCCCGCATCCGCGTCGATGTCGAATACTACCGCTCCATCCGCGAGGACAACCTCGTCGATCACGTCCAGCAGATGGCCCAGCGCGTGCGCGCCACCGGCCGGCCCGTGGCGCTCAACCCCATGAACAGCTACTACCGCCGCATCGTTCACAACGTCTTCCTCAACGACCCGGAGGTCATGAGCGTCAGCGACAACAGCCCCGCCCGTTTCAAGCGCATCACCCTCAAAAAACGCACCGCCGCCGGCGTCAAAGCCCCGGCAAACGCCGACGAGAAAAGTTGAGAGCGGAGTGCGGGTGCCCTCGCCCGCCGTCTCAACACGGAGCGCGGGCGCCATCGCCCGCCGCCCAACCCATCCCACATTTGGCAGTTGCGGCCCGGCAGCGAAAGCGGCAAAAAAGGCGGCATGACAACAGCCCGCCACGCCAAAAATCCGCCGTCCCTGTCCGGGCGCACTTTCTGGCTGTGGCACGCCGGCCTGCCGCTGGCGCTTTTGCTGGCGGGCACGGTGTTATTCCGTCTGCTGCCGCTGGATTTGGACATTTCCGCAAAGTTCTACGACGAAAAAACCGCTGGCTGGCCGGTGGGTCAAAGCGCGCCTTGGCAGCAGCTCTATGATTTCGGAAATCATCCGGCGTTCGTTCTTTCCGGCGCGGGGCTGGCGCTGCTGGCGGCAGGAGCGTTTCTGCGCCAAGCCAAGCCTTGGCGGCGCGCCGGATTGTTTCTGGTCCTGGTAATGCTGATCGGGCCCGGCCTCATCACCAACAGCCTGCTCAAGGAATACTGGGGGCGTCCGCGCCCGCGCATGGTGCAAACATTGGGCGGGGAGTATGCTTTCGAACCGGTTCTGACCTACGACGCAACCAGCCCCGGCAAATCCTTCCCCAGCGGCCACGCAGCGGCGGCGTTTTATCTGACGGCGCTTTACTTTGTGGCGCTGCACCGGCGCTGGCCTGGCTGGGTGCGGTGGTCATGCCTGCTGGCGGGATTGGCTTTTGGAACGCTGATGGGGATGGCGCGAATCGTCCAGGGCGGGCACTTCGCCAGCGATGTGCTGTGGGCTGCGGCAATCGTCTGGCTCGTCGCCTGCGCGTGCGCGCGGGGCATTCTCCGCGTGCCGGAACGAGGAGAGTTTGCTTGAGCAACGCAGTGGAAACCGTGGGGCGTGTCACGCCCCCTCCGCTTGGCGGGCCTCAATTTCCGCAATTAATTCGGGAGGATATTGGGTCATGAGAAGGTCGATGGACACGATCTGCCGGGAACCGCCCAGGCGCACGAAGTTGGAGGGATTGGCATCGCCCACCAGAACATGATCGGCATCTCGGTACCAAAGGCCGTCCGGCAGAGCATCCTGGTCAAACAGCCGCGCATCGAGGGCGCGGAATCCGGCGGCCTCCATGAAGTCGCGGATGTCGTCTTCACTGGCATCGTGGGCGCCTTTGACGTAACGCTGCTCGATGACTTGGGCTGGAGAATTCGGATAATGACGGTCATAGACGACTGCACGGAGGTGAACATCGTCACCAAAGACAATGCACATCAGACCCTGCCTGTGAAGGTATTCGGAGGGCAGCGCGCCGCGCAAAGTCAGCCTCCGCCTGTCTTCATCGTTCCCTTGATCGACGGTGTGACCGTAGCGCCCGCTGTGGGTGATTTTGATCACCCGTTCATTAGCCTCATCCCGGTATAGGCTGTGCTCGCCGCGGTGTCCGGACAGCTTGGCAGGGTCTGGACGCCAATCACTTGCGGCTTTTTGGAGGATTTGACGCTCGCGGAGGGCTTGGTACTCCCGCGCCTCCATTCGATCCCAGCCCTGATTTGAGCGTGCATTTCCGCGTCGGAGGCTTTTGGCTGCGAGAAGCGCAGCTCTCTGAGCTTGATCGGATCGGTTTCCTGCTTGGCCATCGGTTGAGAGGATAGCCTCCCATGCCTGATTGGCAAGCTGAATTGCGGCGGCATCGCCGCTCTGAGTTGCAGCATGTGAAGCTGAGCGTGGCGACGGAGAGGATGAACGGGGTTCGCTCATAAAAAGGGGAATTTATCCCAGATGTTTGAGTTGTTTTCGAGGATTGATTTCCAAATCAGCCTGCAACAGGATGACCCTTTCATGAAACCCAGGCATCCTGTCAAAAAACGATGGCGCGGGAAGGTGGCGGCGGGGACGGTTGCCTTTGCCGGGCTGTTCGCCGGCCTGATCGGCCCGTGGCCGCTCGATCACGATCCGGCACTGGAAATCCGCGCGGCGGCGGTGGAGCAGGCATCTGCGGCTTCACGGCAAACCTCGCTTCCGCCCGCCCCTGCCCCGCTGGCAGCCGGCTGGGCAGTAGCGCCTTTCGATGATCTGCCGGAGGCCATTCCGCTGGCCGGTTACGGCCAGCTCAAGGGAGCGCCCTCGGAACCGGGCGGAGAAATCCCCGCCGCGCGCGCGCTCAGCCTGACATCCGGCGGCAGCGAGGTCGTCATCGTGATGGCGGACCTGCTGCTCATCAACCGCGCGCTCGCCGGGGAAGTCCGCGCCCGCGTCGCCAAAGCACTGCCCGCAGGCGAGACACCGCCGCTCCTGCTCTTCACCGCCACGCACACGCATTGCGGCCCCGGCGCCTGGGGCGCGATGAAACTGGAGGAGGTGCTGGCAGCCGGGCGTTACAATCCCGAAGTCTTCACCCGGCTCGCGGACACGCTCGCAAAGGCGGCGCTGGCGGCCCGCGAAAACCGCGGCCCTGCGTCGATCGCTTTCGCGCGCGCGGCAGCGCCGGATTTGATCCGCAACCGTGCCATCCGGGACGGCGCGGTCGATCCCGCGCTGGAGGCCGTGCTGGTACGACGGCTCGACACGAAGGAACTGGGAATCGTCGCCCTTTTCGGCGCGCACGCCACCTGCCTGGGAGCCAGCCACATGCGGCTGGCGCGGGATTATCCGGGTTTTTTGGTCGATGCCCTGGAGGAGTTGCCGGAGGTGGCGTTCGCCGGTTTCGCCGCCGGCTGCGTGGGCAGCCACTCCGGCGCGGCGCCGGGCAGCGGCATGGAGAAAGCGCGAAATCTCGGCGCGGAACTGGCCCGGCGCGTGGCGGCGCTGTTGCCCGATGCGCGCTTTCGCGAGGAAGTTCGCATGAACGCGGCGCGGGTGTCCGTGGACGTTCCGCCCGTACAATTGCGCGTCAGCTCGAACCTCCGCGCCTCCTCCCTCATCAGCGCGCATCTCAGCCAGGGGAGCGCCGCCTTCGACATCCTGCGCATCGATGAACAAATCTGGATCACCCTGCCCGTGGAACTCTCCGGCATGAAATCCGCCGCCCTGCGCGAAAAAGCCGCGCAACAGGGATTCACGCTCACACTCAGTTGCTTCAACGGCGACTACCTCGGCTATGTCCTCCCCGACGAGCACTACCGCGACGGCAAGCTATACGAAGCCCGCATGAATTTCCTCGGCCCGCACGGCGGCACGCATATCCGGGAAGTGCTTAAAGCACTGCTGCCGGAAGCGGAATAAAATTCAGGGTTCAGGGTTCAGGGTTCAGGGTTCAGGGTTCAGGCTCGGGACTTTTCACTTTTCACTTACCCCTTTTCACTTCAGTGTTCAGAGTTCAGCTCGCAAGCGTTTGAAACAACTCGCGGATCTCGTTTTCGACGAGTTCGGGATCATCGGAGCCGAGCGTCTGACGCACCTCGTCGATCACCACCTTGCGGTACTCGCCGCGCATCCGATGCACCGCTACGCGGAACGCGCCGGGGGTCATGCCGGTGGCAGCAGCTCCGGCGGCGGTGTCTTCCTCCGCGCCGTTCCACGGCAGGTAGGCGCGCAGCACCTGAAACCGCTCCGACTTGCCCTGCTCGTCAAACTGGGTTTTGAGGCGCTCGACGGTACGCTGCACCAGACTCTCCGCCCACTTGCGATGGTAAACGACATCCGGCGTCGCGTCCGAGGAAGCGACCTCGAACTGATAGCGCCCCTCGGCGTCCGGCGGGATGAGCGGGACGTGATCGAACTGCCGGCCCCGGCGCAGAGCGTGATCGTGCTTGCGGCGGTTGGACAGATGGCCTCGAAAAGCAGCCAGCAGCAGCGAACGCAGCCGGCCTTCTTGATGGTCCGCCTTGGCAAAGAGATCGTACTTCAGCAGATCCATGATGAAACTCTGCACCGCATCCTCCGCCTCATGCGCGGAAAGCTCCTGCCGCCGCGCGAAAGCGTAAAGCGGAAACCAGTAGGCCCGGCACAACTCTTCCAAAGCCTGCGCCCGCTCCTCATCCGTGCCCAGACGGACACGCTGAATGAGCGTCCATCTTGTCTGGGGGAAAACGGCTGTGCTTGCGACGGTCATCACTGCTGGCAATCAACGGCAAAGACCGCCAATGTCAAGGTCCGGCAAGGGCCGCGCGTAGCTCAGGCATTCTGCCTGAGTCCAGTGGTGCAGGCTTTCAGCCTGCAACCAGTGAACCGGGCATTCTGCCCTGATTCATACGCTGAATGCGGACGAAGCCCCACGCACTCACTACACCTCACTAATGCCCTTCAGCGTGTCAAAACTCACCTTCTTCAAGTGGCTGCCGGAGTTTCCCACCACCACCATCGGCTCCTTCCCGCAGACCGCCGAGGTGCGCTCCATGCGGGCGAAGTGGAAGAAGGGCGAACTCACCACCGCCGAATACGAAGCCCATCCATTCTCCGCGCGTGCCGAAGGTGGCGGAAATGGAAAACCTCATGCGCAAAGCCGAAGCCGTCATCCCGCGCCGACAACTCTGGGTAAACCCTGATTGCGGCCTGAAAACACGCGGCTGGCCGGAGGTGCGGCTGGCGTTGCAGAACATGGTTGCCGTGGCCCGCAAGTTGCGTGGCGGGGTATAAATTCGCCCGGTGCGTGCCGGAGTGTGGGGGATTCCCCGCACTCGCCACAGTGTTCAGGCAAAAATGCCTGCATCACACGATTTCAGGCAAGAATGCCCGAGCCACGCTCGTCAGGCAGGAAGCCTGAGCTACTCTTATGAAATCCAGCCTCCTTTCTCTCTGCCCTCTCCTCCTTCCACTCGCCGCCTTCGCCGACGGGCCGAAGGACAACATCCCGGCAGACGTCCGCCCCATTCCGCCCTTGGGCATCGAGGTGCCGGCGGAACAACGCGCGGAGTTGGAGAAAAACCTGGACGCCTTGCGCGCGGCCATTGACAAGGCGGCGAAAGCGCAAGCCAAGCACCCTCGGCTGGACGACCTGCTGCCGGACATCGAAGTCTATTGGAAAGCCGTGGACTGGGCGCTGCGCTACAACGAGGTCCACAAACCCACGGAGATCAAAGCCGCCGCCGAACTGCTGGCCGAGGGCGCGCAACGCGCGGCGGATTTCGCCGCGGGCAAAACACCCTGGCTGGCGCAAAAAGGCCTCGTGGTGCGCGGCTACCGCTCGCGCATCGACGGCTCGGTGCAGCCCTACGGCATGGTCATCCCGAACAGCTACAGCGGCGCGCCCGCGCGGCTTGACACTTGGTTTCACGGACGCGGAGAGACCTTGAGCGAGCTGGCCTTCATCGATCAACGCCGCAAGCAGCCGGGCCAGGCGCTGCCCAAGGACGCGCTGGTGATCCATCTCTACGGACGCTACAGTTGCGCCAACAAATTCGCCGGCGAGATCGACCTGCTGGAAGCGCTGGAACATGCCGGCAAATTTTACGCCATCGACGAAGACCGCGTCATCGTGCGCGGCTTCAGCATGGGCGGCGCGGCCACTTGGCAGTTCGCCGCGCATTATGCCGACCGCTGGTGCGCCGCCAGCCCCGGCGCGGGTTTTTCCGAGACACCGGAGTTTCTCAAAGGCTTCCAGGGCGAGGACGTTTACAGCGCGCCCTGGTACCAGCAAAAGCTCTGGCATTGGTACAACGCCACCGACCACGCGCTGAACCTCTTCCACTGCCCCACCGTGGCTTATAGCGGCGAGCTGGACCGCCAGAAGCAAGCGGCGGACGTCATGGAGGCCGCCTTGCGCGCCGAGCACATCGATCTGACGCATCTTATCGGCCCGCAGACCGAGCATAAAATCCACCCGGACTCCATGCGCGAAATCGAACAACGGCTCGCCGCCATCGCCGCCGCGGGCCGGGCGCGGATGCCTTACGAAGTGCATTTCACCACTTGGATGCTGCGCTATCACCGCATGCACTGGGTGGCGGTGGACAGCCTGGAGGAGCACTGGGAGCGCGCCCGCGTCCACGCCTCCATCACCGGTCCATCGGCGCTGGCGGTGCGCACGCAAAACATCGCCGCCCTCACCCTGGACATGGCCGCCGGACATTGCCCGCTGCATCCGATGAAGCGCCCGCTCGTCACCATCGACGGCCAGGAAGTCAGCGTGCGACGGCCCAAAAGCGACCGCTCCTGGACCGTGCATCTGCGCAAGGACGCCAACAGCGCCTGGCAGGAAACCCTGTCCGCTCACGACCCGGAAGCGGGCACGCCGGTCAAAAAACCCGGACTGCAAGGCCCCATCGACGACGCCTTCATGGACCGCTTTCTCATGGTGCTGCCCACAGGCGCGCCCTGGCACGAAGCATCCGGCCAATGGGCAGCAAGCGAGGCCGAACGCGCGCGCTTCGAATGGCGCCGCCAGTTCCGCGGCGATGCGCCGGTGAAAACCGACGCCGAAGTCACTGATGAAGACATCGCCTCCGCCCACCTCGTGCTGTGGGGCGATCCCGGCAGCAACGCGCTGCTGGCCCGCGTGCTGAAAAAACTGCCCATCCAATGGACGCGCGATCAACTGACGGTGAACGGCAAAAACTGTCCCGCCGCCGGCCACATGCCCGTGCTGGTGTTTCCGAACCCGCTGAACCCGGAGCGTTACGTGGTGCTCAACAGCGGCTTCACCTACCGCGAGTACGCCTACCTGAACAACGCGCGCCAAGTCCCCATGCTGCCCGACTGGGCCGTCGTGGACCTCGCCGAGCCGCCCAACACCATCCGCCCCGGCCGCATCGCCGACGCCGGCTTTTTTGACGAACACTGGGGTTGGAAAAAAAGCGGAGACGGCAAGCCGTAGCTTTTACAACTGGCGAATCACGGCTTCACCTCCAGACCCGCCGCCTTGGCAAGCTCGCGCTGCCTCTTGTCGAAGGAGAGAAAACGCCGCGCCTTGGCGAGCAGCGCCGCCGCTACGTGCAGAGTGTCCGCTGCCCGGCTCCCGATCCGCTCGGCATGGGCCGCGCTCAGTTGCTCGGCTTGGCGAAAGGCATCCGTCCACGGCAGCGGGACATGAACCAGGATGCCGTCCGCAAGGTCTTCCTCGATCTGGCGCAACGCCGCCGCGCGCTCCGCCCGGGTCATGCTTCCCCGGTAAACGCGCAGACGCAGGCCATTGCGGACTTCCAGCCGGTGCAGCGGGTTGAACTCCAACGCCCCCGGATTCCGCGCCATGAACTGCCGGGCTTGCTCCGCGTTCACATCGTCGCAATGCAGGGAAAGCAGGAAAGACGAATCCGCGTAGCTCTCCGGCGCCACTGTCATAACTCGCCCTTCATGTCGTCGTAAAAAGCCTGGGTTTCCTCCTTGCTCAGCTTCCGACCAAGCGGAGGCCGCCTCTTGAACCGCGCCGCCCAATCGGGCTTGCGGGGTTTCGCGGGCCGCGCCGGAGCCAGGGTGGCGAAGACCGCGCCGTTGCGGGTGATGGTCACTTGTTCGCCGTCTTCGATCCACTTCGCCACGTCAGCGAAGCGGTTGCGCAAGTCGCGCACGGTGGCGGTTCTCGGTTCTTGGAGTGCGGTGCTCATGGCGTGATACAGACAGTGTATCCGCATGTCTCCCTGTGTCAATCATGCCAACAGTTGGGGAGGCGGTTGCAAACCGCCGCTCCTTGGGCCTGTTGCGCCCTGCGCGGGCTTCAATGGGCAATGCTCACCACCCGGCCGGTGCGAGCGGATTCCTCGGCGGCGAGGCAGGCGCGGACGGCCTCGCGTGATTCCTCCGGCGTGATGACGCCGGGTTGCTCGCCCGTGGCGGAGCAGTTCACGAAGTAGGCCAGCTCATCGCGCAACGCGCCGCGGAGCTGGCCGTGCAGCGTCGGCCAGTAAGTCGTGTCCGGGCAGCGCGCGCCGGATTTGTCCACGATCATGAGATTGGGATGCGTGTCATGAATGGAGATGGAGCCTTCGGTGCCGACGACTTCGAGGCGCTCGTCGATTTGAAACGGCGTCGTGTCCGGCAGGCACCAGACGGACTCGAGAATGCACGACGCGCCGCTCTCCAGCCGGTACATGACTTGGCCCAGGTCGGGATTCGCATGCTCGCGCACCTGCACCGTCTGCGCGTAGGCTGACACGGCACGCGAGCCGCTGAACCAGAACATCAAATCGGTGTCATGCACGCCGTCGCCGATGATCGGGCCGATCTTGTCGAGCACCGTGGCGCCGACCCACGCGGGCAGATTGCGGCGGGCATACATGGAAATGATTTTGCCGATCCTGCCCGCGGCGATCTCCTGCTGCGCGGCGGCATAGCGCGGATTGAAGCGGCAGATGTGGCCAACCATGAAGATGCCCTGCGCCGCTTTCGCCGCATCCACGATCGCATCGCAATCCGCGACCGTGGACGCCATCGGCTTTTCCAGAAAGACGTGCTTGCCGGCTTGCAACGCAGCGACGGCGGGCGCGGCGTGCTGATCCCACATCGTGGTGATGCTCACGGACTCCAGTTCGGGATCCGCCAGCATCGCGTGATAGTCGGTGAAGGTTTTTTTGACGCCGAACTTCGCGGCCACTTCGGCCAGTCGCTCGGAGTTGCGGGTGCAAAGCGCGTGGATTTCCACATTGGGAATCGCCGCGAGCGCTTCGCAATGCTTCTCGCCAAACCAGCCGAGACCGAGGACACCGTGTTTCACTTTTTTCATGGGCGGAGTATGCGGGTTGTTTCAGGGATGAACGGGGCCGTCGTGTTTGCGGAGTTCCGCCAACGCGCCTGCGCCTGCCAGCACGCGCAGTTTCAGTTGATAGTTTCTCGTCTCACCCGGCTCCAGGAACTGCCGGGCGAGCTTGTGTTTGTCGCGCGCTTGACCGAGGAGCGAGCCGGAAAATGGCTCCAGCCCGCTGACATAACAACCGCACGGGCCGTAGTGCTGCCAGTTCGCCATGCGCGGCAGCGCCTTCTTCGGATAACAGATTTCCAAACCGATCTTGAGCTTGTCATTGATGAGCCCAATGCTGCACCAGCCGTCGCGCCCGGCCTCCGTGTCCACGATCAGCCCGCGCTCGCCCGTGCCCGCGTGCGCGGGCAGCGGCGCGGGCACGCGCTTGAGCTTGTTCATCGCACCGGCGGCCAGCGGCTGCACGATGTCCTGATCCGGCGGCGGCGGCACGATCCAATATTGCGCCTTGCCGCGATAGATGAAACGCGCGCCCTCATCAAGCAATGGCCAGCCTAGATTGCAATGGTAGAGCCAGTGATGCGCCGCGTGCGTGTCGCCGCGATTGGTCACCGCGTCCTCGATATGAATCTCCGGCACGCCGAGCGCGCAGCGGATCGTGCGGCGTATCTCAAACACCGGCCCGAAAGCGCGTGAATCACGAATCACGAGGCCGAGTTCCATATCGTGCCGTCCCTGATGCGGATCGGGATTGCGCAGCAACTCGACACACGCCGGCTGGTTGGAGTAACGGCCATGCAGGGAGGTCATCGCGCCATCTTCCTCGCGCGGACCGCCCATGTATTCCGGCCCGCAGGTCGTCACCAGTCCGCCCGCCCAGCCGCGCAGCCATTCGATGCCCGAGTGATACGCCGGGCTCGGTGGCAGCAATCCGTTCGGCGTCAGATAGGCAAGCGCGAACTGGTTGAAGCCGGCGTCGATGATGTCGCCGCCGCGATCCAGCGCGACGGTGAACCGCAGTCCCGCGCCGGTGTCAAACAACGCCACGCGCGTCTGACAGCCACCGCCCGCGCCCGGCGAGTCGAGCATGCCGGTGCGGATGCCGCCGAGTTGCAGCGCGTTTTCAAATTTGGTGAGGTCGGGTTTCATCGTTCTGCTTTTTTCACGATTCATTTCACCACGGCGGCAGCGCCAGGGTGCCGCCATCGAGCACGATGGACGTGGCGTTGATGTAGCCCGCGTCATCGCTGAGCAGGAAGGCCGCGGTTTGCGCGATGTCGATAGGCTGGCCGAGCCGGCGCACCGGGATGCGGCGCGCGACATCGGCATAAAGCTCGGCGACGGGCTTGTCCCAGCCCTCGCAGCTCGCCGCAAGCATCGGCGTGTCGATCGTGCCCGGGCAGATGCCGACGACGCGCACCTTGCCCGCGTGATCGGTGGCCAGGCAACGAATCAGGGATTCCAGCGCGCCCTTCGACGCGCAGTAAAGCGCGTGCGCCGGGAAGCCGATGAACGCCGCCACCGATGTCGTGACGAGAAGCACGCCCCTGCCCTGCCGCTCCATCACCGGAATGGCATGTTTCGCCGTCCAAAAAACGCTCTTCACATTCACGCCCATGAGCTTGTCCCAGGCCTCATCATCGAACTCGGTGACCCTGCCCTTGCCCCAGACGCCGGCGTTGCAATGCACGCCGTCGATGCGGCCATAGTGATCCAGCGCGCGCTGAACCATCGCCTGCACGCTGTCTTCGCGCGACACATCGGCGAAGACGAAGCGAACCTCATGCCCGGCATCGCGCAATTCTTTTTCGAGGGCGGCTCCACGCTCCTCTTGATTCGACGCGATGACCACGCGCGCGCCGAGGGCCGCAAAATGCCGGCTGCACGCCTCGCCGATGCCCGAGGTGCCGCCGGTGACCAGAATGACTTTGTCTTGGATGTTCATCGTTTTATTTCCACGGCAAATCGCTGTCGTTTTCAAACTTCATGAATTCAATCACCGCGCCGTCTTTGAGGATGAAGGCCACGGTGAAATTCGGCGACGGCTCGAAGGGCTCGATGAGCACCTGCTCGCCCCGCAACTCCGCTTGAATGTCGTCCACGCGATACGCCACATGCGGCAGGTCGCGCACCGGGCCTTGCACCGGGCTATCCGGCTCAAAACGCAGATATTCGACCTTGTAAGGATGCTTGCGCGGGTCGGTGACCCATACCTTGGTGTCTTCGACAAAATACTCGCCGGGATGACTCTCGTCCGTTGGCAAACCGATGTGATGGAACTGGCGCATGATGTGTTGGTTAGGGGTTGAGTGCCTGGCGCGCGGCAATGGCGCGGTCCGCCATGCGGAAGAAATCATTCTCCGGAGCGTAACCGAGCACCGTGCGGGCGCGGGTGATGTTGATTTCAAACGGGTGATACTCCGGGTTGGGAATCTCCACCGTTGGCGTCCCGAGCCGCTCCGACAGATACTCCGCCGCGACGCGGTAATCAAAGGCGGACGGCCCGGCGATGTTGAAAGTCTGGCCGATGGCCGAGGGATTGCCGAGCATCCGGTCGAAGGCCTGCATCACGTCATCGACATGAACGATGTGACGCCGCAACGGCGCGCCGCTCGCGCCGGTGAGGATGGGGATGCGCTCCTGTCCGGCCCGCACCAACGCGAGCACGTCCTCATTGACCTCGCCAAAGCCATGCCCCGGCTCGGCGGGGTTCACGTTGCGCAACAATGAAAAGTGGTTCAGCAAGTCGTCGTGCTCAAACACCCAGGACGAACGCAGCACCGTGACCGGAACGCCATACTGCACGGCGTATTGCGCGGCCATCGTTTCCTCCATCACCTTGGAGAAGGCGTAATAGCCAGGATAAGCCGTGAGAGGATGATTCTCGTCGATGGGTACCGGCTGCGGATAAAACCAGATGCCCAGCGCCGCGTCACCTCCGAAGAGAATGAACTGCTTCACGCCCTGGCGGCGGCATGCTTCCAGGATGTTGAAAGTCCCGCGAATGCTGACATCAAAAAAAGTATCGGCGTCCTCTTTGGTCGTCGCGAGCTGGATCACCGTGTCCGCTCCGCGCACGGTTTCTTCAACGGCCTTCGCATCCGTGATGCTGCCCGCCACTGGGGTGACGTTCGCACCCGTCACCGGCGTACGATGCGCCAGCGCCCGCACCGCGAACCCACGCCGGGCCAGAACCGCCAGCGCGTGGCGTCCGAGCTTTCCGCTGGCTCCGAAAATGGCGGCGGTGTTTTTCATGGCGGCAAGTATAACGCGAATAACGCGATGCGGCGGCTCAAAGCATTGGCAAGGAACGCCAACCTTTGGTATTTTCCGGCCATGACCGAACAACGCCGGGCGCAACAGTTTCAGCAGGTCTTCCTCAAACGCATGGGCGGAGGGCTCCAACTCTCCGCGCTCTTCGCCACGCTGCCGATGGTCGCTTTTCTGGCAAAAGACAGACAAAGCCGCTTCGTCTGCGCCAATGCCGGAACTCTGCGCATCTTCAACCTGGAGCACGAATGGCAGATGCTCGGCAAGATGGATCGCGACTTTTTTCCGCGAGAACTCGCCGCCGGCTTTGTGGATGAGGACCGGCGTGTCATGCGCACCGGCGAGACGCGGACCTACTATTCGCAGTTGGTGCCCGACATCGGCGGGCCGTTGAATTGGTATGTCGTCTCGGTGTCGCCCTTGCGGGACACGCGCGGGCGCGTTTGCGGTGTCGCGCTCGCGCTCTACGACATGCACGAGGTCGGCGGCGTGGCGCAGCCGTTCCAGCAGCTTGAGCCGGCGCTGCGCCACCTGCACACCCGCTTCCGCGAGCCGATCGAGACCAGGCAGCTCGCGGCGCTCGCGCATTTGTCCGAGCGGCAATTCACCCGCCTTTTTCACAAGCTGCTCGGCGAGCCTCCCATGCGCTACCTCATCCGCCAGCGCATCCGCGCCGCCTGCCAGGATCTCATCACCACCACGCATACAGCAGGCGCCATCGCCCTCGAATGCGGATTCTACGACCAAAGCGCCTTCACCCGCGCCTTCCGCGCCCAAATGGGGCAGACCCCCGCGGCCTACCGGCGGCGGCATCTCGCCGAATTTGTCAAAGAGGAGAAGTGACGCGATACGCGCTCAGGAGAACCCGCCGTCAAAGCCGGCTATCGCCCCTCAAAGCAATCTCGCATCAGCACCCGGCAACCCGTCTATTCGCTCCGCCAGTTGATTCTCAATATGGAGGCGAGGGCGGGAATCGAACCCGCGCTTCATTCTGGCGTTTTGAAAATACGCTAAATCCCTTGTAAAATAAGGATTCTGCAACTTCGATTTTTGATATTAACCTTGACAACGTTGTAAATTCCGTTGTAAACTTCCGGTATGGCTTCGCTGCGCAAAATACCCGGCTGCAAGTTTTGGATGGCCTGTTTCACCCTGCCGGATGGCAGGCGCACCCAGCGTTCCACTCGCGAAACCGCCCGCAAGCCCGCCCAAGCCAAGGCCGACGAATGGGAAAAGCTCGGCAAAGAGCGCGCAAAGGCCCGGCAGGCGCACAAAGTCATTGCCGATATTTACCGCGCCGCGCACAAGGAAGAATTGCCTGACGCCACCCCGCGCGCTTTCATCACCGGCTGGCTTGCCCGCCGCAAGGGGGAGATTGCCCCGGCCAGCTATACCAGCTACAAAGCGCGCGCCACGCATTTCCTGAACTGGCTGGGAACCAAAGCCAACGGCCCGCTTGCCGAGATCGAAACCCGCCACATTGCCGCTTACCGCGATGCCGTGGCGGAAAAGCGCACCGCCAGCACCGCCAATCATGGTGTGAAAGTCCTGCGCGCCATTTTCGAGGATGCCCGCCGCGACCGCTACATTTCCGAAAACCCCGCCAAGGATTGCGGCCTGCTCAAAAAGACGCAGACCGCCAGGCGCCGCCCGTTCACCGTGGAAGAAGTGCATCGCGTGCTTGCCGCCGCGAGCGATGAATGGCGCTCGCTGGTCTTGTTCGGCATCTACACCGGCCAGCGCCTTGGCGACCTCGCCCGCCTCACTTGGCAAAACCTCGATTTGCAAGCCAGGGAAATTCACCTTGTCACCGCCAAGACAGGCCGTGTGGTGCGCATCCCGATTGTCTCGCCCCTGTTGGAGCACATTGGAACCTTGCCCGCTGGCGACAATCCCAAAGCGCCCCTGCATCCCCAAGCCAGTACCGCCGCCAGCGTCAACAACGCCACACTCTCCCGCCAGTTTGGCGAATTGCTCGCCAGCATCGGCTTGCGCGAAGCCAGCGCCAATCACGAAGCGAAAGAGGGCGGCAAAGGCCGCGCCGCCCGCCGTGGCGTGTCGGAGCTTTCCTTTCACTCACTCCGCCACACGGCAACCAGCTTGATGAAAAACGCCGGCATCTCCCCGGCCATCGTTCAGGACATCATCGGCCACGAAAGCGCGGAAATCAGCGCGCACTACACCCACATCGAGCACAACGCCAAAATGGAAGCCCTTGCCTCGCTCCCCGATTTCACCTAGCCCCAAACCGTCGTCGCGAAACCATCCATGCCCTAGAGCCTGACCAGGCTTATTTCTGGATCACACACGCCGGCACGGGGCTGGACCTCCTGCTGTTCAATGACGGCAGGCGCATCAGAATCGAATGCAAGCGTAAGGATGCGCCCAAGATGACGCTATCCAACGTGTGCATATTGCCTTCTCACATCAAAGCCGCCATCTTCGCCTTGGCCGGACATGACATGGCCAGATAAGTTTGATCGAAGTACGCTGGTTGTTGGTGCGTTTGACGGCGAGGCGTTTGGCAAGCCCTCTTTTGAACGCCTTGAAAATACCGCTCTTTCGAGTGCCAAATCCGGAGCCCTCTCCAGAATCGCCATTCATTCGTTACACTCCCAACGAAAATTAAGTGCCAATGCTTGGAGGAAAGCACGAGAGGTTCTTTCACTCCGCATTGATACCCAATACAGCAAACGAAGGAACTTTCTTTTTCGCGAATTTTTCAGGTTAAAAGCGTTCCACGAGGCTTGGAATTTGTTGCCTTTGCTCATTAAAACCGCCATTCTCGCGCTGGTCCGAATAGGCCTGACCAGTCGCTGAACCCTCGTTTAATTTGTCCCTTTGATTACCTTGCCAGCATCGTCAACACTTGCCATCGGCGACATCGTTCGGGTCCGATCCCGCGTCCACGTCGTGGAATCCTGCGAATGGGCTCTCTACGGGACCACCGTCGATCTCGCCTGTCTCGAAGATGCCGCCCAAGGCGAGCTTTCCTCCGTCCTCTGGGAGGCGGAACTCGATACCCAGATCCTCACCCAGCAGGCGTGGGAGTCCATCGGACAGAAATACGGCACCCGTGACTTCGACTCCCGCGAATATTTCGCCTCCTTCTACAACACCCTCCGCTGGCAATGCGTCACCGCCACGGACCCGAATCTCTTCCAGTCCCCCTTCCGAGCCGGAATCAAGCTCGATGCCTACCAGCTCGATCCGCTCCACAAAGCCCTCCGCCTGCCGCGGGTGAACCTCTTCATCGCAGACGACGTCGGCCTCGGCAAGACCATCGAGGCCGGTCTCATCGCCTCCGAACTTCTGCTGCGCAAGCGCGTCCAGAACGTCATCGTCTCCTGTCCGCCTTCCATGCTCCACCAGTGGAAAGCGGAACTCGATTCCCGCTTCGGCCTCGATTTCAAAATCCTCGACCGCGAATACATCGAAACCGTCCGCCAGCAGCAGGGCTTCGCCGTCAATCCCTGGACAACCTACCCGCACTTCCTCGTCTCCCACCGCCTCCTCATCGACGACACCTACTCGGAACCGCTCAAGCACTGGCTCGACCAGCACAAACCCCAATCCCTCTTCATCCTCGACGAGGCTCATCACGCCGCCCCTGCCAGCGGCTCGAAATACGCCATCGACTCCCGCTTCACCCGCGTCATCCGCGAACTCGCCCAGCGCTTCGACCACCGCCTCTTCCTCAGCGCCACCCCGCACAACGGCCACTCCAACAGCTTCTCCGCCCTGCTGGAAATCCTCGACCCCCAGCGCTTCGTGCGCGGCGTCCCCGTCGTCAAAGCCAACCTCACCGACGTCATGGTCCGGCGACTGAAAAGCGACCTCCGCGCCCTCAAAGGCGGCTTCCCCGAGCGCATTATCTGCCAGACCGACATCGACGGGCTGCCAGCCGAGGCCCACGAACTCCGCCTCAGCGAAATGCTTGCCCGCTACCAAGCCATCCGCGAGGAGCAGGTGAAAAACGAAGCCAAACACATCCGCAACCGCTCCCTCATCGTCTTCTCCCACCTCCAGCAGCGCCTCCTTTCCAGCCCGGAAGCCTTCGCCCGCACCATCTCCAAACACGCCGAGACCGCCGAGCGCAAATTCGCGCCCAAATCCGACACCACCTTCCTCACCCGCGGCATCGACCCCGACGCCGAGGAAGCCCTACTTAACGAAGAGGAACAGGAAAACCTCCTCGCCGCCGAACTCCGCAACGCCGACCCCATCACCCAGCTCAATCAGGAAGCCACCCGCCTCCTGCACG
>CAZNKC010000068.1:0-23958 GCA_964573315.1 uncultured Verrucomicrobiaceae bacterium
CCCATCCCCCACCCGCAGCGTCACTTTTTGATCGAGTGGCTGCGCCATACGGAAAGGGTTGCAGGCGGTGGCGCTTCGACTGCGGGCGGTGGCGCCCGCGCTCCGTTGCGGATGCTTTGCAAAAACCGCCCACCCCGCGCCGTATTGGAAAGCCAGTCGCATCATGGTTTCCCCCGCCTTGTCCCGCCGTTCCGTATTGTTCCTCGCCGCCCTTGCCGGGTCCGGCTCGCTGGCGCGCGCCGGTGAGTTGAGTTTTGAAAAGGACGTGCGTCCCATCCTCAAGGCACAGTGCTTTCATTGCCACGGCGAGGACGGCGAGACCAAGGGCGGCTTGGACTCCCGGCTGGCCCGCTTTTTGTTGAAGGGCGGCAAGTCCGGCCCCGCCATCGTGCCCGGCGACCCCGCCGCCAGCCACCTCATCCAACTGGTCAAATCCGGCGAGATGCCGGAGAGCGGCGGCAAGCTCACCACGGCGCAGATCGAGATCCTGGAGCAATGGGTGGCCCAGGGCGCTAAAACCGTACGCCCGGAGCCGGAAACCCTCGGCCCGGAGCACGCCTTCACCGACGAGGAACGCGCTTGGTGGGCGTTTCAACCCGTGCGCAAGCCAGCGGTGCCGGAGGTGAAAAATCCGAAATCTGAAATCCGAAATCCGATCGATGCCTTCGTCGTCACCAAGCTGGAGGAAAAAGGATTGTCGCAGTCGCCGGAGGCCGCGCCGCTCACCTTGCTGCGCCGGTTGAGTTTTGACCTCACCGGCCTGCCGCCGACGGAGGAAGAAGCGCGCGCGCTTGCCGAAGCTCCCGCAGCCTGGAACTACGCCGCCGCCGTCGAGCGCTTGCTGGACTCCCCGCGCTACGGCGAGCGCTGGGCGCGCCACTGGCTGGATGTGGCCGGTTACGCGGACAGCGACGGCTACTCCGAGAAAGACCCCGTGCGCCCGCACGCCTGGAAGTACCGCGACTACGTCATCGACGCCTTCAACACGGACAAACCCTTCGATGTGTTCATCCGCGAGCAGCTCGCTGGCGACGAAATCGCGCTCAAGGAAAAGCTCACCGCCGACGCGCCCACACCGGAAGCGCGCGCGCGTCACACGCAGCTTTTGCGCGCCACCGGCTTTCTCCGCATGGCGCCGGACGGCACCGGCGCGCAGAATGACGTCACCACGCGCAACGACTGCGTGGCGGACACGCTCAAAGTCGTCAGCACCGCGCTTTACGGCATGACCGTCGGCTGCGCGCAATGCCACGACCACCGCTACGACCCCATCACCCACGACGACTACCACCGCCTGCGCGCCATTTTTGAGCCGGCCCTTAATCCCGCCGCATGGCGCACGCCCGCGAACCGCCTCGTCGCCCTCGAAACCCGCGAGCAGCGCGCCGAAGCCGCCAAGATCGAAGAAGAAGCCAAAAAAATCGACGCCGCCCGCCTCGCCAAGCAGGAGGAATTCATCACCGAAGTGCTCGAAAAAGAGCTGGCCAAAGCCGCCGAAGCAGACCGCGAAGCCCTGCGCACCGCCTACCGCACCGAGGCCGCCAAACGCGCGCCGGAACAGGTGGCCCTGCTGAAAAAGCATCCGCGCATCAACCAACTGCGCTCCGGCTCCCTCTATCTCTACGACAGCACTTATAAGACCAAGCACGCCAACACCCTCAAGGACATGGCCGCCGAAGCCGCCGCCGTGCGCGCCCACAAGCCGCAGGTGGAGGTTGTGCAAGCGCTCACCGAGCCGCCCGGCGCGGCCATCCCTGTCACTTATCTTTTCCATCGCGGCCAGCCGGACCAGCCCCGGCACGCCGTCAAACCGGGAGACCTCACCGTGCTCGCCGGACGGCGCGCGGTGGACATCCCGGAAAAAGCCGCGGACCTGCCCACCAGCGGCCGCCGCCTCGCCTTTGCCGAATCCATCACCGACGGCAAGCATCCCCTGCTCGCCCGCGTCATGGTGAACCGCGTCTGGATGCAGCACTTCGGGCGCGGCCTCGTCTCCAGTGTGGCCGACTTCGGCGCGCTCGGAGAAAAGCCGACGCACCCGGAACTGCTCGACTGGCTGGCCACCGAGTTCATGGAAAACGGCTGGAGCCTCAAGCACCTGCACCGCCTCATCCTCACCAGCCACACTTGGCGCCAAAGCTCCCTGCGCGACTCGCAAAAGGAGCGGCTCGACCCCGACAACCTCTGGCTTGCCCGCGCCACCGTCCGCCGCCTGGAGGCCGAGACCCTGCGCGACTCCTTGCTCGCCGTCTCCGGCCAGTTGAATCTCGGCCTGGGCGGCGAGCCGGTGCCGGTTGCCTTCGATGAAACCGGCCAAGTGGTGGTGGCCGCGGATACCACGGACACCGCCGGCCGCCAGACCGGAAAATTCGTCCCGCTCAACGGCGAAGAATTTCGCCGCAGCGTGTACATCCAGGCCCGCCGCTCCCGGCCGCTGGAGATGTTCGCCGCCTTTGACGCGCCCGCCATGACCGAGGCCAACTGCGAGGCCCGGCCCGTCACCACCGTCAGCCCGCAGAGCCTGCTGCTGATGAACAACGGCTACATGCGCGAGTACGCCCAGTTCTTCGCCGGACGGCTGGAAAAAGAAACCGCCGGGCTGGAGCAGCAGATCGAGCGCGCCTTCGTCCTCTGCTTCGGGCGGCAGCCCAGCATGGCGGAGACCGCCGGAGCGCTCGAATTTATCCAGGCTCAGATCGCGCATTACGCCGCGCACCCGGCCAAGTTCGAGCAAGTCACCGGCCCCGCACCCAAGGAAGACGCCGCGCCCGCAACCCTCGGCCTCGCCGCGCTCTGCCACGCGCTGATGAGCGCGAACGAGTTTCTTTACGTGGATTGAAGAGTGGAGTAGTTCGTCAAGAAAAGGACACAGTGCGCCCGTGGTGGGATTTGCTTTGCGCCCTGCTCTTTGCTTCCCGGCTCCGCGCCGCCTCCGCCCGCGAAAGAATGGGCGGGAACAGAGCCCCGCCCTCCGGTGAATGCGCCTACGGCGCGGGGCGCATAAACCTAAAAGCGGGGTTGATGGTTGAAAGTTGATGGTTGATAGACTGAAAATGAGCGACTTGTGCCGCGTTAGTGACTCACTCTCCGGGCAAGTGGTGCTTTCGGCGTAGGCCGCTGGTTTTGGACTATCAACACTCAACTACCAACCATCAACTCGGTTTTTAGGATAAACCGCTCCAGCCACAGCGCGCGGGAGAGCTTGCCGCGCGCGTCCGGCAGCAACTCCCGGGTGAGCCACCAGCGGCGCGGGATTTGCCAGCCCGGCAGTTCGCGTCCCAGCCCGGCTTGCAAAGCTTCCTGGGTGACGCCTTCGTCCGCGTTCACGCAGGCCACGATTTCCTGCACGCGTGCCGCGTCGTCGCTGGCCACGCCGAACACCACGCAATGCCGCATGCCGGGCTGGCGCAGCAGCGCCTCCTCGATCACCTGCGGCGCGACCTTGCGGCCCGCCACATGGATCGTGTCCGTGGCGCGGCCCTCCAGGAAAACCCGCCCGTCCTCCAGCCGCGCCAGATCGCTGGTGCGGAAAACGCCGTCGCCGAGCCGGTCGTCGTCTCCGTCCTCGTAACCGAGCGCCACCGCCGCGCCGCGCACCTCCAGACAGCCGTCCGTGCCCACGCTGAGCCGGGCCGCGCTCATCGGCCTGCCGGCTTCGGTGCCGGACGCGCGGGGTGTTTCACTGTCGTCAAAGGCGATGCCGCCGCACTCGCTGGAGCCGTAGAAATTATGCACCTTCAAGCCGGTTTGATCGTGGATTTCCGCCTCCAACTCCAGCGGCAGCGGCGCGCCGGCGGAGATGGCGAGCGCGATGCGGTCGCCGGCGAGCGCCCCGGCTTGATGCCAAGCCCGCCACAGCACGGGCACCGCCGGCAGGGTCACCGGCCCCGGCGTTTGCGTCAGCGCCCGGCGCAAGGTCGCGGGCAGTGGATCGCCGGGAGCGATTAACGGCATCCCGCCCAGCAGCAGAGGCAGCACCAGATTGGAGAAGCCGTAGGAGTGGGCGGGGGAGATCAGTGCCAAATTCGGCGCGGCGCGGCGCAGGCGCATGGTCTCGCGGATTTGCTCGTGGTCGGCGGCCAGTTGCGCGGCGGTAAAGAGCACCCGGCGCGGGCCGCCGGTAGAACCCGAGGTTGTCTTGACGTGAACCACCGCGCCGGGCAGGTCCGGCAGCCGTTCCGGCGCGTCCGCCGCTGTTTCCACCGGAACCAGCACCGCGCCATCCCGCCAGGCTTGGAGCGTCTTGAGCACGAAAGCCGTCACACCGTCCGTGGCCGCCGCGACGGCCAAGCTCCCCGGCTCCAGCCGCGGCAGCGCCGCCAGTGCCCCGGCCAGCGCGCCGAAGGTCCATTCCGTGTCCGCCGCCAAATCTTGCACGGCCCAGTCCGTCCGCCGCGCCGCGCAGGTCTCCAGCCATCGCTCGTATAACTCCATCGCTCCACCTTGGCCAAAATCCCGGCTTGAATCAAGCGGGTAAGGCGGACGTGTCGTCCGCCTTACTGTGCGGCTGGCGTTGCCTCACCCCGACCCTAACGTCACGGACAAATCCTGGGGGGATGCCTTCATTCGCCTTCGCTTTTTTCCGCCCCCACGTTTTCGATCCACCTCATG
The DNA here is from genome assembly GCA_964573315.1 of uncultured Verrucomicrobiaceae bacterium. Taxonomy (GTDB): domain Bacteria; phylum Verrucomicrobiota; class Verrucomicrobiia; order Verrucomicrobiales; family Verrucomicrobiaceae; genus JAGRPD01. The sequence goes on from CAZNKC010000068.1 coordinate 4,612, forward strand.
CAGCGGAACGGGTGGTCATCGATGAGGTTGGGCTGGACGCCGGCGAGCTTGTCCGCGTGGTAAAACTGCACGCCGACGTAATAATAGATCGGCAGAATGACAGCGTCGGTGCTGACCAAAAGTGTCTCGGCTTCGGCGAAGACGGCATTGCGTCGCAACGGGTCGGGCTCGGCGGCGGCGGCTTGGAGATGTTGGTCGTATTCCGCGCTTTTCCAGCCGGTGCGGTTGTTGCCGCTGGCGCTGACGAACATTTCCAGGAAGGTGTTGGGATCGTTGTAATCCCCCACCCAACTGCTGCGGCACATTTGATAGTCCAGCGCCTTCATGGAGGCGAGATAGATTTTCCACTCCTTCTTCTCCAACTGCACGGAGACGCCGAGGTGCTCCTTCCACATGGATTGCAGTTCCACGGCGATGTTCATTTCGACGGTTTTGGGGAAATACAAATACTCGATGCGCGGCAGGCCCCTGCCGCCGGGATAACCAGCCTCGGCCAGCAGGGCGCGCGCGCGTTCGGGGTCGAAGCCGGGGCCGGGCGGCGGCTCATAACCGGCGGCTCCGGTTCCGGGCGGGGTCAGACTCCAGGCGGCGATCTCACCGAGTTGGGTGATTTTTTCCGTGATGCGGCGGCGGTCGATGGCGAGCGCGAAAGCTTGGCGGACTTTGGCGTTGTCGAACGGCGCCCGGTTGACGTTGAAGCGGGTGAAGTAGCTGCCGAGAAAGGGGCCGGTGTGAAACCAGGGCTTTTCCTTGAGCGTGGCGGTAAGGGAGGTGGGCACCATGCCTTTGTCCATGATGAGGTCGGCCTCGCCGGTGAGGAAGTAATTGATGGCGGTGTTCGGCTCGCCGATGGGCAGGACTTCGATGGTCTCCAGGGCGACGTTGGCGGCGTCCCAATAGCGCGGGTTTTTGCGCAGGCGCAGGTGGTTGTCGAGCTTCCAGGCTTCGAGCAGGTAAGCGCCGTTGGCGACGACGTTTTGCGGTTTGATCCACGCGCCGCCGTGCCGCTCCAGCGTGGGCAGATGCACGGGCGCGAGCGTGGCGAAGGCGCAGAGATCGATGAAATAAGGTGTGGGATTTTCCAACGCGACGACGAGCGTGTGATCGTCCACGGCGCGCGCGCCGACTTGGGAGAAGTCCGCCGCCGTGCCTTCATGAAAAGCGCGGGCGTTGGCGATGACGAAAAGCTGGCTGGCATAGTCCGCGCCGGTGACGGGATCGAGCACGCGCCGCCAGGAGCGGACGAAGTCGTGTGCGGTGACGGGGTCGCCGTTGCTCCAGAGCGCGCCGCGGCGGAGGTGGAAGGTGTAGGTTTTTTTGTCCTCGGAAAGCTCCCAACGCTCCGCCATGCCGGGCTCGGGGCGGCCGGCTTGGTCGATGCGGCAAAGCCCCTCGAAGAGCGCGGAGGAGATGCGCATGCCCACTTGGTCGGTGACAAGGGCGGGATCGAAACTCTCCGGCTCCGCGCCGTTGATGAAAACGAGATCAGCGCGGTCTTTGACGGGACCGCAGGCGGCGAGCGCGAGGGCCGCGAAAAAGAAAAAGTACCGCGCCTGTCCCAGGCGCGTTGTCAGGAGGTGGAGCATGAGGAAAAACAAAGTACCACGCCTGTCCCAGGCGTGTTTTTGCCGTCTTGGAAAGGCGGGGTACTTTACTTTTAACCGAGCACGGCGCCGGTTGCAACGGGATGCCCGCGCAGGAAGGCGGCGGCGGGCAGGCGTTTGCCGCCCGCGATTTGCAACTCCGCCAACTCCACCGCGCCATCACCGCAGGCGACGAGCAGTTTGCCGTCGCTGTCGAGCACGGTGCCGGGGACGGGGCAGCCGGTGACCTCGGACCGCGGGCGGGCGGCGAACACTTTGAGCGGAGCGCCGCCCAGCAGGGTGTGGGTGCCGGGCCAGGGATCGTAGGCGCGCACGAGGCGGTCGATTTCGTGCGCGGCGCGGCTCCAGTCGATGCGGCCATCGACGCGGGCCAGCTTGCCGGCGTGGGTGGCGCGGGTGTTGTCCTGCGGCGCGCGCGGAGCTTTGCCGGCGGCAAGCAGATCGAGAGCTGGCTCGAGCGCGGCGGGAGCCATGTCCGCGAGCCGGTCGTGCAGGCTGCCGCCGGTGTCCGTGGGCAGGATGGGTGTCGGCACGGCGAGCAGCATGTCGCCGGTGTCGAGCCCTTCATTCATGAACATGACGGTGAGGCCGGTCTCGGCATCGCCCTCGCGGATGGCGGCCTGGATGGGCGAGGCGCCGCGATGCCGGGGCAGCAGGGAGGCGTGGAGGTTCAGACAGCCGAGGCGCGGCGCGTCGAGCACGGCGCGGCTGAGGATTTGGCCGTAGGCGGCGACGACCGCCACGTCCGCCGCCAACGCGCGCAATTCGTCGGCGGCATGGCGGATTTTTTCCGGCTGAAGCACCGGTACGCCGTGGGCGAGCGCCAGCGTTTTGGTGGCCGGGGGCGTCAGCACTTGGTGGCGGCCCGCGGGTTTGTCCGGCTGGGTGACGACGGCGATCACGTCATGCTTCGGCGTGCCAAGCAGCCAGCGCAGGGCGGGCAGGCCGATATCGCCGGTGCCGATGAAAAGGACGCGCATTAGGGGAGTGATGAGGGATGAATGATAAATGATGAGTGGAAACTTTGGCCTCTAACTTTTCACTTATCACTCTTCACTTTTCACTTTTCACTTTCTTTTATATTGTCATCGCCTCGATCTCCTGCCACTCGGGCAGCGTCATCACTTTGGAGAGGATGTCGAGGAGCACCTTGGCCGGGGACTGGCTGGCGTCGATGCCGGTGACGAGGCCCTCGTAGTAGTCGAGGATGGGCTTGGTCTCGGCCTCGTAGGTCTCGAAGCGTTTTTGGATGACGGCCTCGCTGGCGTCGTCGAAGCGGTTGTCCTTGAGCGCGCGCTTGCGCAGGCGGCGGGCCAACTCGTTGCGGTCCGGGCAGGAGAGATGAAAAACCTGGAGCACCTCGATGTAGGGCTTCATGTAGCGCGCCTGCCCGACGTTGCGCGGGATGCCGTCGAGTACGAGGAAGTCGATCTCCGGCTTGAACTGGTGGGCTTCGACGCGGTCCTTCACGTTGATGCGCCAAAGCTGCACGGTGAGATCGTCCGGCACCAACTCACCGCGGCTGGAGTATTCGACGAATTGCTGGCCGAGCGGTGTCCGGGTGTCGAGGGAGCGGAACACGTCCCCGCAGGCCAGATGATGGAAGCGCGGCACGCGGCCCAGCACCACGCCCTGGGTGCCTTTGCCACTGCCCGGCGCGCCGAGAATGAGCAGAGTGCGAAAACGTTTTGGAGAAGTTGATTCGGACATAAGCCCGTCATTCTACCATGTGACACGGGCGTCACAACCTCATGCAGGTGGAATTTGCGCAAGAAACCCCGCCCTTGACCCGCCGCCCCCGGCGGATATGTCACGCCTCCCCGCGCCCGGCCGCCTCCGGCGCAACCCTTGACATCTTGACCTTTTGACTCCTTGACCCATTCCTTGACAACCCCTTGACCCCTCTTGACCCCTCTTGACCCCTCTTGACCCCTCTTGACATGAACAACACCCTCCTCTCCCAAGCCGCCAACGAAGCCCGTGGCCTCGCCATGGATGCCGTCCACAAGTGCTCCTCCGGCCACCTCGGCCTGCCGCTCGGCGCGGCGGAGGTCGGCGCCGTTTTGTTCGGGGAAAAGCTCGTCTGCGACCCCGCCGACCCCAAATGGCTCAACCGCGACCGCTTCATCCTCTCCGCCGGTCACGGCTCCATGTTCATTTATTCCTGGCTGCACCTCAGCGGTTACGACGTGCCGCTGGAGCAGGTGAAAAACTTCCGCGCCCTGCATTCCATCACACCGGGCCATCCCGAGTTTCATGAAACGCCCGGCGTCGAATGCACCACCGGCCCGCTCGGCCAGGGCGTCGGCAACGCCGTCGGCTACGCGCTCTCCGGCAAGATGGCCGCCGCCAAGTACAACACCGCCGAGCACACGATCCTCGACCATCACGTCATCGCCCTGGCCGGCGATGGCTGCCTCCAGGAAGGCGTGGCGCGCGAGGCCGTGGCCTTTGCCGCGCACAACGGCCTGGACAACCTCATCCTCATCTTCGACTCCAACGACGTCACCCTCGACGCCATGGCCAAGGTCACGCAGAGCGAGGACACCCAGGCCGTCTTCACCGCGCTCGGCTGGGACGCCGTGACCATCGACGGCCACGACCTCGACGCCGTCGCTGCTGCCATTGACAAAGCCAAGGCCGACGACAACGGCAAGCCCAAGATCATCATCGCCAGAACTCTCATCGGCAAAGGCATCCCCGAAGTCGCCGGCACCGCCAAAGCGCACGGCGAAGGCGGCGCGAAGTTCGTCGAGGAAGCCAAGAAAGGCCTCGGCCTGCCGGACGACGCGCATTTTTACGTCAGCGACGAAGTGCGCGCCTACTTCGCCGGTTTGAAAACCCAACGCGCCGCCGCCCACGCCGAATGGCAAAAAACCTTCGACGCCTGGGCCGCCGCCAACCCGCAGCTCGCCGCCGAACTCGACGCCGCCCGCAACGGCAGTCCGAGCGCCGGGGAACTGCTCAAGCTCATCCCCGAATACCCCGCCGAAGGCAAGGCCGCCACCCGCAACAGCGGCGGCGAGATTTTGAACCACCTCGCCAAAGCCGTGCCGCATCTCATCACCGGCAGCGCCGACCTTTTTGGCTCCACCAAGAACTACATCAAGGACGGCGGCGACTTCAGCGCTGAAAATCCCACCGGCCGCAACATCTGGTTCGGCATCCGCGAGCACGCCATGGGCGCGATCTGCAACGGCATCGCCTACGACGGTCTTTTCCTCGCCAGCGGCGCCACCTTCCTCGTCTTCGCCGACTACTGCCGCCCCAGCATCCGCCTCGCCTCGCTCGCCAAGCTGCCCGTCACCTACATCTTCACCCACGACAGCGTCGGCGTCGGTGAGGACGGCCCCACGCACCAGCCGGTGGAAACCGTCAGCGGCCTGCGCGTCATCCCGAACCTCAACGTCATCCGCCCTGGCGACGCCGAGGAAGCCGCCGCCGCTTTTGCTTTGGCGTTCAGCCGCAAGGACGGCCCCACCCTGCTCGCGCTCACCCGCCAGGACATCCCGCACCAAGGCCACGCCAGCGCCGCCGCGCGCCGCGAGGGCACGATCAAAGGCGGTTACGTTTTGGTCAAGGAAACCGCGCCGCTGGAAGCCATCGTCATCGCCACCGGCTCCGAAGTCCAGCACGCCGTCGAAGGCGTCAAAGGCAAACCCGGCGTCCGCGTCGTCTCCCTGCCCTGCACGGAAATCTTCGACCGCCAGCCGCAATCGTACCGCGACGAAGTCCTGCCGCCCGCCTGCGCGAAACGCATCGCCATCGAAGCCGGCGTCACCGCCCTCTGGTGGAAATACGTCGGCACGCAGGGCCAAGTCATCGGCATCGACCGCTTCGGCATCAGCGCCCCCGGCAACCAAGTCTTCAAAGAACTCGGCATCACCGCCGAAGCCGTCGCCGCCGCGTTGTCAAAGTAGCCGTCTCGCTCCGCGAGACGAGCAGCCCGGTCCTCATTTACCGTCCTGCCATGAGAGCGGCGGTGACTTTGAGGCGCGGATGCTGCCACCCGGCAGGCTGGAAGCCTGCATGACTGGTCTCAGGCAGGATGCCTGCGCTACTTCGTGCTTGCCGGCGAGAGGGCGGACCTGATAGCGTTCTTTTTACCATGAACCCGGCCCGTCTGCTCTGCGCTCTCATTTTATCCTCGGCCTCCCTCCCGGGGGAGGAACTCATCACCTGGAAACGTGTCCAGTTGACTGATGCATTTTACGCCGAAGGCGCGAACTTTGCCGACATCAACAAGGACGGCCACACCGACATCATCAGCGGCCCGTTCTGGTATGAAGGCCCGGACTGGAAAGAACGGCACGCGTTCTACGAACCCAAGGTGTACAACATCGTCGGTTACTCGGACAACTTTTTTTGTTATCCGCACGACTTCGACGGCGACGGCTGGCCGGACATCCTGGTGGTGGGTTTTCCCGGCAAGGAGGCGCGGCTGTATCTGAATCCCGGCGCGGGCGCAGAGGGCCACTGGCCGGTGCATGTCGTCGCCGACGCGGTGGACAACGAATCGCCCGTGTTCACCGACATCACCGGCGACGGCAAACCGGAACTGGTTTGCGGCAACGGCGGGCGGTTCGGCTGGTTCGCGCCGGATTGGGAAAAACCCGCGGAGAAATGGCGCTTCGTGGCGGTGACGCCGGACATGAAGGTGGTGCGCTTCACCCACGGCCTCGGCGTCGGTGATGTGAACAGCGACGGGCGGATGGACCTGCTGGAGGCACGGCATTGGTGGGAAAATCCGAAGTCGGAAGACCTAAGCCCGAAGTCCGAAATCCGAAATCCGAATTTTGTGCAGCATACGTTTGCGACGGGCATCCGGGGCGGCGCGCAGATGTTCGCCTATGACTTCGATGGCGACGGGCGCAACGACATCGCCACCGCGCTCGCGGCGCATCGCTACGGCGTGGCGGTGTATTTCAACCGGGCGGGCGGGACCGGAGCGCAGTGGGAGCAGCGCCTCCTGGTCGGCGAGCAGCCTTATGACAACGACTACGGCGTGGTTTTCAGTCAGCCGCACGCCATGCACTTGGCGGACATCGATGGCGACGGCGTGATGGACCTCGTCACCGGCAAACGTTACTGGGCGCACAACGGCAAGGGCGATCCCAACGAGCAGGGACCGCGCGTCGTTTATTGGTTCCAAACCAAGCGCGACGGCAAAGGCGGCGTCGAGTTCGTGCCGCATCTGATCGATTCCGAAAGCGGCGTCGGCACCGACGTGCAGGTGGGCGACGTGAACGGCGACAAGCTGCCGGACATCGTCATCGGCAACAAGGCGGGCGTGTTCGTGCTGTTGCAGGAGCGGGTTCAAGTGAGCGCGGAAGTGGCCGCGCTGCATGAGCCGAAGAAATTTTATGGCGAGGGCTTGAAACCCCAGGAGGAGTGCCTGGAAGCCACCACGCCGGAGCAAGCGCTGGCCGCCATGCAACTGCCCGCCGGTTTCAAGGCGGAACTCATCGCCGCGGAGCCGGACCTCGTGCAGCCCATCGCCATGACCTTTGACGAGCGCGGCCGCATCTGGGTGGTGGAAGGCAAAACCTATCCGGAGCGCGCGCCGGAAGGCCAAGGCCGCGACCGCATCCTGATCCTGGAGGACAGCGATGGCGACGGCACCTATGAAACGCGCAAAGTGTTCATGGAAAACCTAAACCTCGTCAGCGGCATCGAGGTCGGCTTCGGCGGTGTGTGGATCGGCGCCGCGCCGTATTTGATGTTCATTCCCGATCGCGACCGCGACGACGTGCCGGATGGCGACCCGGAAATCCTGCTCGACGGCTGGGGCTATCAAGACACGCATGAAACACTCAACAGTTTTATATGGGGGCCGGACGGCTGGCTTTACGGCGTGCAAGGCGTGTTCACCCACAGCAAGGTGGGCAAGCCGGGCGCGCCCGATGCGGAGCGCACGCCGCTGAACTGCTGCGTCTGGCGCTACCATCCGGTGCGGCATGAATTTGAAGTGTTCGCCCACGGCACGAGCAATCCCTGGGGCCTCGACTACAACGAGCACGGCGAGTTTTTCATCACCGCCTGCGTCATCCCGCATCTCTTCCACATCGTGCCGGGCGGACGCTATCATCGCCAAGCCGGACAGCACTTCAACGAGTTCACCTACGAGGACATCAAGACCATCGCCGACCACTCCCACTTCGGCGGGCACATCCGGGACAACGCCCACTGGGGCGAGCGCGCCGGCGGCGGGCTGAACAACGCGGACACCGATGTCAAAGGCGGCGGCCATGCGCATTGCGGGCTGGCGATCTATCAAGGGCCGCAGTTCCCGCCGGAGTGGCGCGGCAAAATGATCTTCGCCAACCTGCACGGCCACCGGCTGGTGACGGACTACCTGGACCCGCTGCACAGCACCTTCGCCGGACGCCACGGTAGCGACTTCCTGCGCAGCAACGACCACTGGTTCATGAGCGTGACGCAAAAGGTGGGGCCGGACGGCAGCCTCTACATCACCGACTGGCAGGACAAAACCACCTGCCACCGCAAACTGCCGGAGCTGTGGGACCAGACGAACGGACGGATTTATCGGATTTCGTATGGAGCGGCAGGCGTCTCGCCTGCCAGCACAGGCAAGATGCCTGTGCCCCATGCCTTCCCAACAGCGCCCTTCGACCTCGCCAAGGAGAGCGATGCGAATTTGGCTAGACTCGCCGTACAGACGGAGAACGAGTGGTTCTCGCGGATGGCGCGGCGGGTGCTGATGGAGAGGGCTTCCATCGGGCAAGAGTTGCCCGCAGCCGAGACAAAGCTTCTTGCCCAATTCAAGTCGCCCGGTTCGCCAGTCTCGCGGCTCAAGGCATATTGGACACTCCAAACGCTGGGTGCTTCCCCTTCACGTTTGGAAAATGATGAACTTTATGCCGACCCGGCAATTAAGGCATGGTTTATCCGTTTCTTGGCTGGCATCAATTCCACTCAGCGTTCTTCCCCCTCATCCTCCACGCTCAAACCCCTGGATGATCGCGTTCTCGATCACCGCACAGTCATTGCCCCATCTATTGTAGATTTGCTTGTCTCGGATATGAATGCCGGACCAGTGGTACGTCGGGAACTGGCCAGCGCGCTGTCTCATCCGAGAATGTGGGAACCAGAATCGTTCAGAACCCTCGCCGCCGCTCTGCTCCAGCGCGAGGAAGACAAGGACGATCCGATGATCCCGCTGCTCATCTGGTACGGCATCGAGCCTCTGGTCGGCGCCGATGCGAAAGCCGGCCTGGAACTGGCCAGCGTCTCGAAGATGCCCAAGGTCACCGGCTTCATTTATCGCCGCATGACCGAAACCCCGGAAGGCTGGGACGCGGTTTTCAACGAAGCGGTCAAAGCCGGTGATGCGGTGCAAAAAGAGTCGCTGGTGACCGGATTGCTCGACGCCCGCAAGCGCGGCGTGCCGCAGGCGAAGCGCGGCGAGAACTGGCCGGGAACCGCGGCCCTGCTGCGCAACGACACCACGCCGAAGCTGAAACAACTCGTCTATGAACTCGCCATCCTCGAACGCGAGCCGGACGCGGTGGCGAAAGCGCGTGAACTGCTCGCCGACGCCAAAGCCCTGCGCCCGCAGCGCGAGCTGGCGCTGGCACTCCTGCTGAAAAACCAAGACCCGGAAACCGCGCCGATCCTGCACCGCATCCTGGAGGGCGGGGCTTCGTCCCCGCCCACTTTGCGGCGCGCGGCCATCCAGGCGCTGGCCAGCCTGCCGCATCCGGACAACGCGCGCGTGCTGCTCGGTGTCTTCAAGAGCTTGGCGCCCGCGCAGCAGGCGGAAGTGGTCAACGCCTTGGCCACCAGCGCGGACAACGCCGTCAAACTCGTCGAAGCCGTGCGCGGGCAGACCGTGCCGCGCCAGTTGTTGAGCCCCTTCCTGCTGCGGCAGATGCAGGCGCTTCAAAACGCGAAACTCGACCAACTCATGGCCGATGTGCTCGGCGACCTCAACGCGCCGAAAGCGGATCTGGAAGAGCAGACCGCCAAATACCGCGCCCTTCTCACCGCCGAGGCGCTGGCCGGAGCGGACGCGGCGGCGGGCAAGGCGGTCTATGCCGCCACCTGCGGCGCCTGCCACCCGCTTTTCGGCGAGGGCCAAAACGTGGGGCCGGACATCACCGGCAGCAACCGCAAGGATCTCGCTTACCTGCTGGAAAACGTGCTCGATCCCAACGCCGTGATCGGCAAGGAATATCAACTCAACCTTTTCACCCTGAAAGACGGTCGCGTGCTGGGCGGCATCGTGAAGGAGGAATCAGCGGCGGCGGTGCGCATCGCCATGATGGGCGGCGCGGAGTTCCTCGTCACCAAAGCGGAGATCGTCAAGCGCGAGGTGTCCAAGCAAAGCACCATGCCCGAGGGCTTGTTCGACGCGCTGCCCAAGGAAATGCTGCTCAACCTCGTGAAGTACCTGCAAAGCGACGGCCCCACGCCCGGCAGCGCGCGCGAGGGCATCATCGAAGGCGAATCGCTCAAAGCAACCACCACCGGCGGCAGCGCCAAGACGCAAAACATGAGCGGCTTCCGCGACGGCAATTGGAGCGGCGACGCGCACCTGTGGTGGACCGGCGGCAAGCCGGGCGACAAACTCACGGTCACCTTTGACGCGCCCCAGGCCGGCCCGCGCCGCGTGTTCGCCGCGCTCACCAAGGCCAAGGACTACGGCATCGTCTCCGTGCGCGTCAACGGCGAAGAAACGGCGCTGCTCGACTACGATCTCTACGATCCGAAAGTGATCAACACCGGCGAGGAATTGCTGGGCGAGTTCGATCTCAAAGCCGGAGCCAACACCCTGGAGATCGAAATCACCGGCATCAATCCCGCCGCCAAACCCAGTTACATGGCGGCGGTGGATTATTTGCGGATCGAGTGAAGGGATTCTAGAGTGCGGGGCTTGGCACCGCTTTGGATTGGGGGTGCAGGGGAACGGAACCGAACAGGATGCCGGAGGCATCGCAGCCATTAGCCGGTGGTGGCGCGAGGCACGAGCGCCACCACCGGTCACCGATGGCAAGACCCGCCGTGCCAAGGCCGCACGCCGGAGGCGTGCCAGCCAGCGGGAACTGGTGGTGGCATGGCTGGCACGCCTCCGGCGTGCGGGGACCGGTTGATGCGGGTTCACCCGGGTTCCGGTGGTGTCGCTGCACTCCACCACCGGCTAATGGCTGGCAACCCTCCAGGTTGCCTAGAGGATGGCTATGAATCTATTGTGAAAGAGGTTTATTTAATGTGCTATGGGATGCTTATGCCTCTATCCATCATTTGTGATGAAAATCTAAGGCGCGGGCAGCGCCACACTGCCGCGCATCACCGGCGCGGCCACGGCGGGTGGAGTGCCAAGGACGTTCATGCCGCCGAATCCCAGGTTGCGCGCGCCGCCGAGATAGACGCCGCCGAAGGGCACGGCGGAGCCGAACGGGGCGAACCGGCCGGGGATGTAACTGCCAAGCGTGGGGCTGTGCCAGACCAGGGGAGAGGCCTTGGTGAAACAAGACGCATGGCCATGACGCCAACCCAAGCGGTGGCCTCTCCAACCGCCGCAGTCCGCCAAGCCGACGCCGAGATACCCGCCGTCATAGGGGGTGAGCGCGACGCTGCCGCGGCGCGCCCATGGGCGTCCGCCGAAGCGCGGGCCGTGGATGGTGTGCAGCGGTCCGTAGTAAGTCCCCGGCCAGCCGACCGCCGGAGCCGGGGAGATGAAGCCGCCGCCGGACAGGCTGGCGGCGAACTGCTGCTGTTGCAGAAAAAGCTGCCGCTCCTGCAGCGCGGCGGCGCGTTCGAAAATCTCAAGCTGCTGGCGCTGCCGTTCCGCGGCTTCGGCCCGCGCTTTTTCCCGGCGCTCGCGCTCCAGGAAGCGCCGCGCGGCCAGTTCCTTTTCGTACTCCTCGGCGCGTTGCTTGTTGTAGCCGAGTTTCTTTTTCCACGAGTCGGGCAGGTCGGTGAACAAGATCTTCGCGGCGCCGTTGGCGTGGATAAAGGAGACGCCGTCTGGATGAACTTGGCGGATGCGGCAGTCGCGGTAAGTGCGGCCGCGCAGGGTGGTGATCTCCGGCACGGATTCGACCGGCGCCGCGCGCAGGGGCATGAGGGAGGAAACGAGCAGGGCGAGGCAGACGAGTCTTTTCATGGCCATGGCGTGAGGTTTTTCTGAAACTGCCATATTATCTGAAAGGAATTGCACAAAGGTCCAGCAACTTAATTATGGTAATTTTAATTAACGGATTCGTTATAAATATGTCGGGTAGATGGACATTTTTTTGTTTCTTTCTTGTCATCCAGCTTTCACGGTCCTTTTGCTTGGCAACCCCGCGTCTCCCGGCGTAGCTTTCCCAACCTGTCCCCTCCGCATGGTCCGACTCATCACCCAGCAAGGCACTCTCATTGATTGGAACGACGAAAAGTCTCTTCCTTTCCCCGACAACCTTGTCTATTTGGATTTGCTGAATCCATCGCGCCAGGAGGAGATCGAGGCGGAGAAATGGCTCGAGTACCAGCTCCCGACGCGCGAGGAGATGCAGGAGATCGAGGAGTCCAGCCGCTTGTACACGGAGCATGGCGCGCTCTACATGACGGCGTGGATTCCCGTGGGTCTGGAGACTTCCGACCCGGACACCACGGCGATCACCTTTGTGCTGGCGCCGGACTGCCTGACCACGGTGCGCTACTCGGACCCGCACGCCTTCCGCGTCTTCGCCGAGCAGGTGCGCCGCCAGTGCGTGACGCCGATCACCAGCGACGCGGTGTTTCTGCTGCTGCTGGAGTTGATCGTGGCGCGCGTGGCGGACGCGTTGCAGACGGTGGAAGCGGATTTGAAAAAGCTGGCGCGCGAGGTCTTCGCGGTGGACACGCGGCGGGCGAACGCGGCCATCGAAAAAGACCTCGGCGACGTGGTGAAGCTGCTGGGCCGCCGCAGCGCGCTGGTGGCGAACCTGCGCGAGAGCCTGGTGAGCGTGAACCGGATGCTGCAATACTTCCTCAACAACGCCGCCACCTGGATGAGCGGTGGCTTGGCCGGGCAGTTCCGCAGCGTGATGCGGGACATCAAGTCGCTCGATGATTACACGAACCAGCAGACGCAGGAGATGACCTTTCTGCTGGAATCCTGCCTCGGCCTCATCAACATCCAGCAGAACCAGATCATCAAGATTTTCACCATCGCTAGCGTGCTGTTCCTGCCGCCGACCCTGATCGCCAGCATTTACGGCATGAACTTCGCGAACATGCCGGAGTTGGAGGTGCCCTGGGCCTATCCGGCGGTGCTCTGCCTGCTCGTGTTGTCAGCCATTTTGCCGATCATTTACTTCAAACGCAAAAAACTGCTGTGATGTCCCTGCCGTCGCGACTGACCCCGGTGACGCGGGCGCGGCTGCTGCTGGCCGTGCCGCTGCTCGGCGCGCTCTGGCTGCTGCTGGCCGGGCCGTCGCTGGGTTCGAACTGGGCGCGCGTGCAGGCATTCATGGAGGCGAACCCGGAGGTGAAAGTGCCTTGGGAATTGGACGTCAACGTCGGCATCCAGCTCGCCGCCTGCGGCAACATCGTGCTGCTGTCCCTGCTGCTGCTCACCTGCGGCTGGTGGCTGCGGCCGTGGGTGGGAGATAAAATCCGAAATCCGAAATCCGAAACCGGATCTTCGGACTTCGGACTTCGGACTTCGGGCTTCCTATCCGGCAAAGGATTGTGGTGGTGCCTGCTCGGCATCGTCGCGCTCGGCACGGTGGTGCGGCTGCCACTGGCTTCCAAGAGTTTGTGGTGGGATGAGCTGTGGTCGATCCGCCAATGTTCGCATGGAAGCTGGCGGGAGGATCCGAAGGCGGCGGAGCCGGGCACGTTGACTTTCAGCCCCGCTTCCTGGAAGCGCTGCGCTTATTATTATCAGAAGCCCACCAACCATGTGCCGATGTCCCTGCTGCAAAAGGCCAGCCTGGACCTCTGGCGCGCCTTCACCGGCGCGCCGCGCCATGAGTTCAGCGACCTCGCCGCGCGCCTGCCCGCGCTTTTGCTGTCCGCTCTCGGCATCGCGCTGGCCGGGTGGCTGCTGCACGCCTGGGGCGCGCCGCCGCACGGGGTGCTGCTGGGCGCGGCGCTGCTGGCCCTGCATCCGATGGCCGTGCGCTACGGCGTGGATGCGCGCGGCTACGCGTTGGTCATGCCGCTGGCGCTCTCCGCGCTGCTGGTCGCCACTAGGTTGCTGCGGCGGGCGGGGCGGGACACGGTGGGCTGGGTCTGGCTGGCTTTGAACCAATGCGTTTGGTTGTGGGCTTTCCCGCACGGCGTGCTCGACGTGCTGGTGATGACCCTGACGCTCGGCCTGCTGCTCGCGCTGGCTCAGGCGAATTGGCGGGATCGCGTCACCGTCTGGCTGCGGCTGGTCTTTGCCCACATTCTCTCCGGGCTGCTGTTTCTCCAGCTTTTCCTGCCTAACGTGATGCAGGCGCGGCATTGGGCCGGGCAGGAAAATCAGGGCCACATCCTCGACGCCGCCATCCTGAAAAACACCCTCGCGCAACTGTTCACCGGCCTGCGCTGGAAGGAGCCGGGCGCGGGCACGGACATGGGTGCGGGGCTGCGCGAGCTGAGCACGCTGTTGATGACTCCGTGGGCGGGCGTGGTCTTGCTTTCCGTGCTGGGGATCTGGCTGCTGTGGGGGATCGGCAAAGCCCTCCGCGCCGGGCGGCGCGCCGTCTGGCTGGCGGCGGGGCTGCTGGTTTCATCCGCCGTCTTCGCTTGGCTTACCTGGAAGGCGGGGTTGTACTACTACCCGCGTTTTGCCATCGCCCTGGTCCCGGTGATCGCGCTCGGCCTCGGCCTCGGCTGGCAAAGACCCACCGCCTTGGCCGGCCGCATTCAAAGCGGCGTGCTGGCCGTGCTTGTCTTCGTCTTCCTGGCCGGCGGCCAAGTCCTGCTCACGCGCCCCATCGAACCCGTGCGCGACGTGACGGACTGGCTGGCGCGCGAGGGCGCGGATCGCGGCATCGTGCTGGCCTACGGCCACGGACGGGAGGCCGTCATGGTGCTGCTGCCGGAGGCGGTTCCCGTGGAGGACGACGCGCAAATCCTCGCCGCCATGCAACGCGCCGGCAGCGAGGGCAAACCGCTGCATCTGGTGGCCGGGCATCTTTACTTCAACCGCACGCTGCTGCCCAAGGGATTCCCCGTCTTCGAAGACCCCGCCCGCTTCACCGAAGCCGCCCGCTTCGACGGCATCGAGGCTGAGAACCACTACCGGATTTATCGTTTCACCGGCGGGACGGAAGCTGGAGAAATCAAGCCTTCCAGCGATCAGTAGAAGGGAAGCAAACGGCGGGAGCGGACGTTGACAGGGAGTTGTTCGAGGCCAGAGTAAAACAGATACCCGATCCGCAAACCCGCCGCACAGCCATGACACTCGCCCAACGCTATCACCAGGACGGCCGGCAGGAAGGCCGCCATGAGGCGCATCAGGAAGGCATTCTGGATGCGCTGGCTGTCCGTTTTGAGTGTGTGCCGGAGGGGTTAAAGGAGGCGGTGTTGCAGATCCAGGATGACGCCAAGCTGCGTGATCTGCACCGTGCCGCGATACGCTGCGGGACATTGGAGGAGTTTGCGGCGGAACTGTGAGCCGCGCGGCTGTGTGCCTCCTGCCCGCATCAGCCGTTGCCCTGACAGGCTCCTTGATCAAAGCCCCGTTTCAGGGCTTGCCGGCGCTGCCAGGATGTCGCCAGTGTGAACGTGCCGGTAGCGGTAGCAATGCAGACAGTGCAACTCCTCCGGCGCCCAATAGGTGGTGACGTGCTCGAAGAGATCGGGGTCTTGGACCAATCTCATCAGGTCGGGGTTCAGCCGCCGCGCCATGCGCCGGTGGCCCACCACCACGTACAACTCGCCGCCCTCCTCCTCCACCTTGACGATGCGTTCCCGCAGCGACCGCTCATCGCGCACATGAGTATCACCGCGCGGATCGTAGAGGGAGATGTAGCGCCAGACATAGATCGTGTGGATTTTGGAAGGCTCCTTGAAATGCAGCGGCTCGTGGCGGCCCCGCGTGGACAGGAACGCGCCGCGATGATCCTCGTAAGCTTGGCGGAGCATCAGATCCACCTCCGGCCAAGTCAGGTCCGCGTAAGCCGCCGGAGCCAGCAGCAGCGCCGCGCCGCAGACCGCCGCCGGCAAACGCCGCCAACCAGCCGCCAGCCCCGCCGTCGTCTCTCCGCGCCGCCCCAGGCGCAGCGCCAGCCGCCGGAGACCATCCAAGCCAAGGCCGCTGAGCACCGCCAGCGGCAGGGTCATGAAAAAGAAGTACCAGTAAATCCATTCCGCGCCGATGATCCAGCGGAAGCAGGCCGCGCCGACCGCGCCGGCGGCCAGCATGGACAGCCAAAGCGCCGCCTGCCAGGAACTCAGACGCCATAACATGGCAACGCCCGCCAGCAGCAGCGCGGCGAACACGCCCAGTTCCAGGCCAGCCCGCCACGGACGCTCCCGCAGGGTCTGGGACATCACCAGCTCGGTGGGATTTTCCTTTTCCTCCACATGCCAGCTCATGCCGGTGAAAATGGCGCTGATCGAATTATCCAGCCACGCCCGGTCCATCGGCCTGCCGGACAACTGGACCAAGTGTCCCTTGGCATCCTTCATTTGCAGCACGCAGGGATAGACCAAGTTCACAAACAGACCCGCCGCCAGCAGGTTCGCCACCAGCAGGCGGCCGCAGGTCACGGCGCGGCCCGTGTTTTTTTCATCATTGCCGCCGGGTTGCCGCCGTCCGAGCCAAACCCACAGCAGCAGCACCCCATTGGCCGCCGCCAGCGGATACATCACCCCTTTCCAGGAGTACATGCACAGAAACTCCGCCGCGCCAAAGGCCAGCCACCACTTCCACCGTCCCGAGCGCAGCGCCACCAGCGCCAGCCACACCGCCAGCACCAGGAAGAACAGCATCATCGTGTAACCGCGCGCCTCCGTGGAGTAACGCACATGCCAGGGATGCAGAGCCAGCATCAGCGCCGCCGCCAGCCCCGCGCCCGGCCTGCCCAGCCAGCGCAGCATCAAGGCCAGCAGGACGAGCGACCCGATGCCCGCCGCGAAGGGCGGCAGCCGGGACACCGTCTCGTCAAAGGCATCCGCCGGCAGCCCCTTCCACCAGCGCCACAACTCCAGGGTGCCGCGCTGGGTCAGGCTGAACAGGTAGTGATTCCCGCAGGTACGGTCGTCAAAGGCCGTGTTCTCCCAGGCCACCGGCCTGTGCTCCAGCGCGCCCTGAATGTTTCCCGGCTCCACCGGCACATGCTTGCCGTACACGTAGGGCGCCACCGCCCAACCCTCGTCTCCCCAGTAGGACAGGTTCATCTTCGGCCAGCGCACCGCGCCCGCCGCCACGCACAACACCAGCAAGACCACCCAAAATACCCCCGAATGCCGCCTGCGCAGCGGCCCCAGCGCCACCGCATAACACGCCGCCCCGGCCCGGCCCCACCAGCGCACCGTGGCCAGCAGCAGCGCCACGATGCCCAGATGAAACACCGTACCCCACCACAACCCCACCCGCAGGTAGGTGCGAAACGCGTGCCGCTGGGCGTTGGCGATGTCCGCCGCCCACGGCGTCTTCCACGGCGACCGCATCCCCTTGAGCCAGAAAATCAAAGCCACCGCCAAAACCAGCAGCCCCAGCCAAAGCCACCGCCCGCCAAACGACAGCTTGGCAAAGGCGGCCACGGCCCGGTTGCTGGCGGCAGCCAGCCAGTTCCACAGCCTTCGGGAGCAAGGGAGATCGGGGTTCACGATGAAACGGAATCAGCCGCAAGGTAAAGAGTATTTACGGGATAACCAAGCAAAAAGAATGTTTTTATTGCTTACTGGATTCGCCAGCGCTTTACCCCGCCCTTTGAGCATCGGAGGGCGGGATTGCATTCCCGCCCATTTGCTCGCGGACGGAGGCGGCGCGGAGCTTCGCGGGGTTCACCCAACGAAAAAATGGCGCTGCGCGTGGTGGGATGAGCGAGTGCCAATCCTTGGCCGCAGCTGCGCTCAAGTTCCTGATGCCCCGCTTCATCTCACCTCCGCACCCACTTCCCGGATGAACAACCCGGCCATTCCAAGGAGGGGCGCTTTGCAAGCGCCTGATTATGGATGATTGGGCGCTTGCAAAGCGCCCCTCCTTGGCAAACAACGCCTGCCGCCAGAGCGCAATGCCCTAATGGATCAACCGTGAAGTTGGCGCGCGCCTCTTTCGAGTTGAGGGCAGAGCAAGCGGAGCAGGAGGAAGTCCGTTGGACTGCGGGCAGCCTGCTGCCGCTTTCCCGCCGCCAGCCCTGCTGGCAAGGCGTGCGGGGAGAGGCCGTTCGTGTTGGCGGGAGTCCACCCCCGGCAGCAGGGCTGCCATCACCCAAAGCGGCAACAGGGCTGCCGCAGTCCAAGAAGCATCACCTCCGGCTTTTTGGGCGGCCTCTTATGCGCCAACGTCCCGGATGAACCCCAATAATGGGTTATTCAGAAAGTTTATTGGGCGATTCAGAGAGTAGATATAGCTATCATAGCAAGGGATGTCATAAGGTTATAATGACAATAAAGCTGTGCCACGGTCGCCTTGGCACCCAACGTCAACAACATGAAAGCATACATCACCCCAATCGTGCTGGCAGCCGCGCTGCTGGCATTCGCCCCCATCGTCCACGCCCAGACCACACAAACCTATTACGCTACTTCCGAAAACACCCGGATATTAGGGCCGAGTGAATTGCAAGCAAAGGGGCACGAAATTGTGTCTGGCCGCGGAGTGGTTCATTTCGGAGGCATTTCCAACGGCCAGATTTTCGGAACGATCGACACTCACATCAATCCCGCCACCACCCCCAATTCGCAAAGGGGATCAGTGATCTACGATCCGGTCACGTTAGATCACACGTTCATCAGTCGCGTTCCTGCCGGGAGCAGCTCGACAGATTATTATCAGGTTCTGGATATGGACGGGAGTCGCACGCTGGCATCTCACAACAATGGAACAGGTGATCAGAATTATTATTACCACACCCCCACTGATGGTTACACCCAGCTTGCCACGCCTTCTTGGGTGACGGGTTCATTTGGAAGCATGCATGCCACAGGGATTAGTGGGCAGTATATTGCAGGAAGCACCTTGCATTACGACAGCGGCTGGCAATACAGCGGATTTGTTTATGACACTTCGGCCGACTCGTATCTGTCCTTCGTGCCTCCGGGCGCCTTGGGCATTGACATCAACGGAATCGATGGAAACACAGTTGTCGGCAGCTATTCCTACCAACGGGAAGACGGATTGTATGACGATCGTTACTTCACATACGACATTGGATCCGGAGCTTATACGGACCTTTCTTTGGATCCTTCGCAATTCTACATCTCCGGAATCACAGGAGGTATCGTTTATGGTTCCTCGGATGATGTTGCTGCTTACTATGATCTCAACAGCGACACCCTGACCGTTCTGGACTTTTCTGATGATTTTTCCGATTCCTATTTTCGCTCTACGATTACCGGAATCGAGGGAAATACGATTGTGGGTAATTTCGACGGAGGCGAAGAAAGCGCGGGATTCATTATAAATGTCCCTGAGCCATCAGGCACAATCCTCTTAGGCCTCACTGGTGCCCTCGCCATCTGGCGTCGCAGACGAGCCGCTTGAAGATACCCCTTTCCTTGTCACCTGCCTTGGAGAACTCTCCCAAGGCTTGAACAAGGCGGTGCAGCCAACCGCGCGAAGCGCGGTGGCTGAACTTCGACGTTGCAA
>CAZNKC010000069.1:0-23916 GCA_964573315.1 uncultured Verrucomicrobiaceae bacterium
CGAGTTCCGCTTTCGCTTTTTCGGCGATCTCAAACATGGCGCCGAGGCCGACGAGGGCCACGTCGGAGCCGTCGGCCACGACTTCGGCCTTGCCGATCTCCAGCAGCGCCGGCTTGTCCTTGGGCGTCACGCCCGGGCCGTTGCCGCGCGGGTAACGGATGGCGATGGGGCCTTTGTCGTAGTTCGCCATCGTCCACAGCATGTCCACGAACTCGTCCTCATCCTTCGGCTGCATGTGGACGAGGCCGGGCACGGGGCGCAGGTAGCCGATGTCGAACAAGCCGTGGTGGGTGGGGCCGTCGTCGCCGGACAAGCCGCCGCGATCCATGCACAGGCGCACGGGCAGCGACTGGATGGCCATGTCATGAATGATCATGTCATAGGCGCGCTGCATGAAGGTGGAATAGATCGTCAAAAACGGACGCAGACCCTGCGTGGCCATGCCGCAGGCGAACAAGGCGGCGTGCTCCTCGGCGATGCCGACGTCGAAGTAGCGCTCCGGCAGCTCTTTTTTGAAGACGGACAGGCCGGTGCCGCCGGGCATGGCGGCGGTGATGGCGAGGATTTTTTTGTCCGCCTTGGCGAAGTCCGTGACGGTGCGCGCGAAGACTTGGGAGTACGTGGGCGTGGCGGTGCCGGCGGTCTCGCCGGTCTCAATGTTGTATTTGCCGAGGCCGTGGAATTTGCCGGGGTCGTCGAGCGCCGGTTTGTAGCCGCGGCCTTTCTCGGTGAGGATGTGGAGGATGACCGGCTCATTCTGGGTCTTGAGAAACTCGAAGGTCTGCGTGAGCAGGCGCACGTCATGGCCGTCGATGGGCCCGTAATAGCGGAAACCGAACTCCTCGAAGAAGACGCTGCGCGTGGGCGTGGGGCCGCCCTGGGGCAGCAGCAGGCCCTTGGCGCTTTCCTCCACCTTGCCGGCGAATCGGCGGGCCTGCTTGCCGAGCACGAACTCGACGAAATGCGCGGCCTTTTGATGCAGGTCGGCGTAGCCCGAGTGGGTGGCAATGGCGTTGAAGTACTTGGCGATGGCGCCGACGTTTTTGTCGATGGACCATTCGTTGTCGTTGAGCACGACGATGAGGCGGCGGGTGTGGGCGGCGGCGTTGTTGAGCGCCTCGAAGACGGGGCCGCAGGTGAAGGCGGCGTCGCCGGCCAGACAGACGACGTGTTCGTCGCTGCCTTTCAAATCGCGCGCGGCGGCCATGCCGAGCGCGGCGGAAAGCGCGGTGCCGGCGTGCCCGGCGCCGTAGCAGTCGTGGGCGCTCTCGCTGCGCAACAGGAAGCCGTTCAGCCCTTCGTACTGGCGGATGGTGTGGATGCGGTCCCAGCGGCCGGTGAGCATTTTGTGGACGTAACCCTGGTGCGCCACGTCGAAGACGAACTTGTCCTGCGGCGTCTCAAAGACGCGGTGCAGGGCCAGCGTCAACTCCACGACGCCGAGGTTCGGCCCCAGGTGGCCGCCGGTCTCGCTGAGCGTCTGGATGAGAGTCTGGCGGATTTTTTCAGCCAGCTCCGGCAGCCTCTCCAGAGGCAGCGCTTTGAGGTCGGCGGGCGAGCGGATTTCAGGAAGGTCGGTGTCCACGGGAAAGTCTTCGGTCAAAACAGGCGGATGTCATCATCGTCATCCGCCGGGGCGGGTGATTTTTTGGCGACGCGCGGAGCGGCGGCGGGGGGCGGGGCGGCGTCTCCGTTGGAATCGTCCGCGCCGGGTGTAAATGCTTCAAGCGTCGCGCCCTCCTGGCCGTCCAGCAGCAGGTTGATGCGCTCGACGCGCTGGCGGGCGCTCTCGATGCGCTGGCGGCAAAGGCTCAGCAGGCGCGCGCCCTCCTCGTAACTGCCCACCATCTCGTCCAGCGCCAGCCGCTCCTCCTCCATGCTGCCCACGATCTCGTCGAGCCGTTCCATGGCTTCTTCGAAGCTGGGCTCGGCGGGACTGGGGGCTGGCGGCTGGGCTTTGGGCATCGCGGATGATGGGTGTGGGCCGGAGGGGCGGGGGAAGTTCATCATGCCGAACCCCTCCGCCGCCGCAAGCGCAAACGTGGTCCCGGGTGCTCGTTTTCGGTGTTCCGTAGGACGGCGATGCCATCACGGAACACGGAAAAACGTCACGGCTGCCGGCCGGTGTAAAGTGCCATCAGCCCTCCACAGCAGTCATAGCCTTCCGCAACGTGGCAAACGGCATGAACAGGGTGAGGGGAGCTTCGGGCAGGGGTTCAAAACCGAAACGCTTGTAGAACTCTGCCACGGAGCCGTCTTTTGCATCCACAAACAAACCCGCCATCCCGATGCGTTCCGCGCTTTCAGCGGTCTTGATGAGCGCCATGCACACGAGGTCTCGGCCAAGGCCGCGGCCTTGCCAGTTTTTGCTGACCGCCAAACGCCCGAGCCGCACAGCGGGAATCTTGCGCGGAAACTTTTTCGCCAGCGCGGCGGGCAGCGCCGCGCTTTCTCCCTCGCAGGCGGCCAGGGAAAAGAATCCCAGGATCGTTTTCGGCGTTTCAGCGTCTTCCCCGACCAAAACAAAGGTGCGCGAGATGCCGCGTTCCGCGTGCTGCCGCGCCACTTGCCGGATGTAGTGATTCAACGGTTCTTTGCCGCAGTCAAAGCCGTGCCGGTCATGGGTTGAGTCGAGCGGTTCGAGTTTGTTCATCTACTCGCGCACCCTGGATTTCACCCCGGCTATGGCATTGAGCAGGCTGGCATTGGGCTCCGGCGGGTTCTCCATGAGCCGCGCCAAAAACCCGGCGTCCCGCTGGCTGAGCTTGATGACTCGTTCCTTGGCCAGCACGTCACCGGCCTTCTCCACGGCGGCGTTCACCACGAAGCTGTTGACCGGCACGCCCATGAACGCCGCCGCTTCTTCGAGCATGGCCTGGGTGGATTGGGAAACCCTCGCCGTGATCCGCGCTTTGGGTTCGATGGTTCCGCCTGTCGTCATACGTTTGTGTTGATTCGTTATCAGGTTAGCTGGTTTCAGTTCTCGTCGTAGATGTATCGGTCATGATTCAACGCGCCGTCAACGGGGCCGCCATCGACCGCTTCGAACACAGGCCAGTCGTCTCCCTCCTCCTCCCCGGAAATCACGGAGGGCATTTGATACTGGCCGGGGCTCCGTTTGGCCTCAGTGATGGTGATCGTTTTCATGGGCACAAGATAGCAGGTGCGGCGCATGATTCAAGACTTTCCGGAGTCTCCATCCGTGCCGCGCATGATTCCTGCGCGGCTTCAAGGTTTCTCCCGCACGGTCCGTTGCCGGTCGGTGTAAAAGGCCATCAACAGGCCGAACCCCTCCGTCTGGCCGATGCTGAAGCCGGCCAAGGGCATGGCCACGGGGTAGGGGAAGTCCGGCCAAGTCCGCATCTCGCGGTCGAACGCCAGCACCGGGCCGCGGAAGACGAGGTCCGGCCAGTCGCCCCACGAGCCATCAAAAATCTGGCCGAGATATTTCGTTTGCGCGCTCACCGGTGTCACCACCATGCCGGCCACGCGGCGGCCCGCCGCTTCCACCTCCACCTTGAGCGCCTGGAAATCCACGCGCTTGGCGGGCATCCAGATCGACGGTTTGTCCGTGTACCAAGCGGTGAACCAGGGCGCGTCGGCCAGCAACACCTCGTCGTCCTCCAGCAGCCGTCCCACCACGGCGACGCGATCCGCCGCGTAAGGCGGCCATTGCGAGAGCTGGCCGCGCAGCATCAGGCCGGCGCGCAGAGAGTCCGGCAACGCGGCAAACAGCGGAAAAGCCGTCACCCCGACCAGCGCCAGCGCGTACCCCCAGCGCTGGCCGAAGCTCCTGCCCCCGGGATGCCAGCGCGCCCACAGCATCGCCGCCAACGCCGCGCCGAAGATGGCGAGAGGCGGCGCCAGCACGATGAGGACGTTGTGCTCGCCCGCCAACTCCGTGACCGGGCCGATGAACGCCATGGCCACCATGCTCACCACCAGCAGCGCGGCCAGCAGCCCCAGCATCAGCCGGCACTCGCGCCGCCGGAAGCGGTGCGCCAGGGCCAGCGGGAACAAACACGCCGGCAGCAACATGCCGAGATGGCCGTAGATTTCCCGCCACTGTTCCACCAGCCGCAGGATCACCAGCCGCAGGATTTGCGGCAGGCCGGCGGCCGCGGTGACGTCGGTGAAGTTGCGGTCCATCATTTCTCCGCCGAGGGTCGAAAACGAGGCGCGCAGGGTCAGCTTGGACGCGCCCAGCAGGTCTCCGGTGAGGGCGAGGTTGCGCGCGAGCCAAAGGCCGAGCGCCAGCAGCAGCGGCGCGGCCAGCAGCAGCGTCAGTTTGATGCCGGCACGCGGCAGGGCGGCCACCAGCCAGCCGAGGATCAGCACCGCCCACAGCAGGCCCAGCCCGTGCGTCATCGTCATCGCCGCCAGCGTCAAGCCGAGCGCGATGACGGGCGGCAGGATCGGCGCGCCTTTTTCATGACGCTCCAGCACGGCGCAGACCAGCCGCAGCGCCACCACCAGTCCCAGGCCCAGCAGGATGCGCGGGCTGCCGCTGACTGCCAACTCCCAAAGCGGATCACAGAAGCCCGCCGCCGCTGCCGCCACCACTGCCACTTTTTCATCGAACAAAGCGCACGCCAGCCCGTGCAGGTGGTAGATCATCAACAAAAACGCCAGCGCGCCCGCCGCCGCCACGATGCGGTCCATCACATAAACCGCGCCATGCGCCGCCGGATCAAACTCCCACCAAGACTGCGCCATTTTGAACAACGGCGCCAGCAGCAGCGCCGGCAGCGGCGCGTTGGCGGTGTCCGGCAGCGCATCAGGCGCGGTGCCGGGCTTGGTTTCCAGCATTTGTTTCCAGGCTGCCGGGCGCACGCATTTCGTCGTCCAGCCATTGCCGCGCGCCAGTTCGCGCGCGAGCTGCGCCTGCTCCATGCCCGCCGGGCTGCGCAGTCCGCGAAAGGTCACGAACACCTCCAGCAGCGCCACCCCGATCATCAATGCGTAAAACGCCGCGCGCAGCGTGCTGCTGATCGCCGGACTGCTGGCTGGGGCACCGTTATTAGGAGTCATGGAGCATTCATTCCACGTCTGAAGATTATCGGCAAGGCCGGATTATTCGGTTTTACGAATGCTGCTGAGCGC
This sequence comes from uncultured Verrucomicrobiaceae bacterium, assembly GCA_964573315.1. Classification (GTDB taxonomy): domain Bacteria; phylum Verrucomicrobiota; class Verrucomicrobiia; order Verrucomicrobiales; family Verrucomicrobiaceae; genus JAGRPD01. The sequence goes on from CAZNKC010000069.1 coordinate 5,104, forward strand.
GGCGTAGATTCGATTGGCAATCGAATCCCAGGGTTGAGAGTCGCCCAGAATGCCCTTCGCGCGCGCATGCAGACAACAAGGAGAGGCGGTTTGTAACCGCCCACCCCGGAGGGCGGGATTGTATTCCCGCCCATTTTTCCGCGGGCGGAGGCGGCGCGGAGCCCAAAGGCAGCCATGCAGGCAAAAAGGCAGAATGCCAGAGCTACTGCGACACGGTGAGCCACTCGATGTTGAAGCGCGCCAGCGTCAGTTTCTCGGAGCGTTTTTCTTCGCCGTTTTCGTAGAGGCAGAGGATCGTGCCGTCGGGCAGGCGCGCGAGGCTGGAGTAGGCGGCGAGGCCTGGGTAGAGCACTTTCGCGACGGGCCATGTCCGGCCCTCGTCATCGCTCAGGCGAACGGTCAGGCGCACGCGTACGCTGCTGGGTTTGCCGTCGTCGCTTGGGGTGGGATGCGGATTGCTGAAGATCAGGCGCTGCTCGTCGTAGCGGATCAAGCTGGCCTGGCACTTCGGGCATGGGAGCTGCTTCTCCTGCTCGATGGCCGTCCACGTCGCGCCGCCGTCGCTGCTGGTGGCGATGCCGCGCCAGCCTTGAAACCCACCCTGCATCCGCGTGTTGACGAGCAGCGAGCCGTCGCCGCGCTCGATGACCTGGCACTCGTTGCCGCCGGCCTGGATGGGCGCGCCGATCTGCCAAGTCGCGCCGCCGTCGTCGCTGAACATCATGTGCGAATTCCACTCCGGGTCCGCGCTGTCGAGCTGGCGTTTGTGATCGCTGGGAATGACGAGCCGGCCTTGGTGCGGCCCATGAGCGAGCTGGATGCCGATGCCCGGCCCGGTGGCCACCCAGTCCCAATCCGGCTTCATCGTCGCGGCGCTGATATCCTTTGGCGTGGACCAAGTCTGGCCGTCATCGGTGCTGGAGGTGATGAACACGGCTTTGTTGTCGCGCGTGAAGGGCAGCCAGATCGTGCCGGTTTTCGCATCCACCACGGGGCAGGGATTGCCGATGGTGATTGGCGCATCCCCGCCTTCCTCATGAACAATGGAATGCGCGGACCAAGCGCGTCCGCCGTCGGTGCTGCGCTTCATGATGAGGTCCACGTCGCCGTGGTCGCGCGAGCTGTTTTTGCGCCCTTCGCAAAAAGCGAGCACGGACCCCTGCGCCGTCACCAGCAGCGCCGGGATGCGATAGGTGTGGTAGCCGTCCTGCCCGGAGGTCCAGAGGGCGGTTTGCTCAAAGGACGGCTGGGCGGATGCGGCGGCGGAAAAGACGAGCGTGGCGAGTGAGAGAAGGCGATGCGTATAAGTCATGGGGCGATGCCGGGGTGATTGGGTGCAACGGCTGAAGCCGCCGGTCACCCCAGCACCACGCCGGCGGCGGTCGCCGCCTTGCAGGTCAAATCAGGTGACCACTCGCCTTGACTGGCTGAATGCGCGCGCGTCGCCCGCGCGAAACATCGAAGTCCATCTTGCTTAATTCCACACAGGCTGTCTGCTGCGGCATGTTATTTCACCGGAGATCATCCTTGTGAGCCGCCAGCCGCCTCCGCTGCGGCTGGCTTTTCCGGGGGATTATCGGCCCCGGAAGGCAAACGCCACCGCCATCACCAGCATCCCCCTGGAAGGCCTGCCCGCCGCCTTGACTGCCTAGTCTTCCCGGCCATATCTGTCCCATGCAACGCTTCAACTGCGCCTGCGGCAACGTTCTGTTCTTCGGCAACTCCCTCTGCTTGAAGTGCGGCAGCGAGGTCGGCTATGACCCGCGGCATGGCATCATGTGCCGTTTGAGTGATGGCGGCGGCTTGAAACGCTGTGCCAACGGCATCCAGCACGCCGTGTGCAACTGGCTTTTGCCCGCCTCGGATGCCCGGACACTCTGCGTCTCCTGCACCCTGAACCGCACCATCCCCACCCTCGGTGATGCACGCAATCACACCCTCTGGGCGCGCATGGAGATGGCCAAGCGCCGCCTCCTCAGGACCCTGCTCAATCTGGGCATCTCGCTGCCTTCCCGCGCCGAGGACGCGGTGAACGGCCTTGCCTTTGACATCGTCAGCACCACGGTCGATCCTGCTGTCACCACCGGGCATTTGCAGGGCGTCATCACCGTCAACCTTGAGGAAGCCGACGACACTTATCGCCAGATCAACCGCCAGCAGCTCGGTGAAAACAGCCGCACCCTCCTCGGCCATTTCCGCCATGAAAGCGGCCACTACCTCTGGCACCGCTTTCTCACCCACCTCGACTGGGGGCACCCCTTCCGGAACGCCTTCCGGCAGCTCTTCGGCAACGAATCACAAGACTACGCCGCCTCTCTGAGCAGCCATTACCAATACGGCCCGCTTCCCGATTGGGAGCAACAGTTCATCACCGCCTACGCCGCCTCCCATCCCTGGGAGGACTGGGCGGAAACCTGGGCGCATTACCTCCAGATCGTGGACGGTCTCGAAACCTGCGAAAGCTTTGGCATCCAGGTCCGGCATCTGACCCTGCCCTTGGTCACACTCCCCGCCGAGGCCGGCACCCTGCCCCCGGACCTAGCCGCCTCCCCGGCCGAAGACGGCGCCTTCCTCGCCTGCCTTCAGCGCTGGCTCTGCCTCTCCACCGTCCTCAACGAAATCTCCCAGAGCCTCGGCGAGCCGCACCTCTACCCCTTCGTCATTCCCGTGCCCGTCGCCCGCAAGCTCCGCCTCGCCCACCACTTCGCCGGCTGCTGGAAGCATGACGCCGCGCAACCCCAGGCAGAGCCGGCCGGCGGCCAATCGAGAGCGCGCCATTCCCGATGACGCGCCGGTCACGAAAGCAAGGAGGGGCGCTTTGCAAGCGCCATTCGATTGCCAATCGAAACGGCTGTCACTGCTCGAGCCACTCCAGATTGAAGCGGGCCAGCCTGAGCGCGGTGCCGGCAAAGTGATGGGTGTCCCCGCGGCCATAGAGGCAGAGAATCGTGCCGCCCTGCGTGACGGCGATGTCGCTGTAAGCGCTGGGGCCGGGTTCGATGGTTTTGTTCACCGGCCAAGTCCCGCCTTCGTCGCGGCTGATCTTCACGCTGATGTTCTTGCGGTCGCGGCCTTTGCCGGGTTCGGGCTCGCCTTTCTCTTTGTCGAGGTTGTGCGGATTGGAAAAGAGAATGAGGCTCTGACCGCCGTGATTGTACCGCACGATGCCGCCCATGCAGATCGGCTCCAGCAAAGCGTCATCAAACCTCGGCGTACTCCAGCCTGTGGCGCCGTCCGGGCTGATGGTGACGAGACGGCGGTGGGTGGTGGATTCGTTGCGCACGTTCAGCATGACGCTGCCATCGTTGAGTTCGACGGCCACGGTTTCGTTCGGGTTGATCCACTCATCGGTGCAAGGCACGGCGATATCGCCCGCTTTCCAGGTGGCTCCCTGGTCGTCGCTGTAAATCGTCGCCGTGACCGAGGGCCGGTGCGCGCCGCCGCCGGTGCCGGTGGAGAGCCAGACGGGGACGACGAGACGACCCGTTTTGAGTTGGATGCTGTGGTTCGGTCCGGTGGCGAGCACCTTCCAGTCGTAGTCTTTTTTGAAAGCGTCGAATGTGGCGGTGATCTCCGCCGGCTGGCTCCAGGTCACGCCGTCGTCCTCACTGCGCTGGTAAAAGCAGCGCATGTATTCGATGCAGAACAACATGTGAACCGTGCCGTCCTTGTCCGCGATGAGCACGGGGTTGTTGTAGGTGACAGTGTCGGGATCGGTTTTACTGAGGGCGAGGGCGAACGGATTCTTGGTTTTCGGCCCCGGCACGTCGGCGATGGATTGCGGCGCGCTCCAGGTCATGCCGTCGTCGGTCGAGCGGCGCAGCAGGATGCGGATGTCTGCCCAGTCGCCATCGGTCTTGCGCGCCTCGCACCACGCCAGCACGGTGCCTTTCGCAGTGACGACGAGGCCGGGGATGTGGTAGCGTTTGAATGCGGGATCGTCACCGACGGTGAAAAGATCCTGTTTTCCCAGGAACGGTTCGGCGGCATGCGCGAGGGTGGCCGCCGCGAGGCAGGAGATAATAACAGAGGCGAAAGCGCCGGGCTTGGATGGATTGGTCTTCATGGCAGAGTCGGCAACGCAGGCCGACCGGCCGGTGTGACTGGTCATTTGAGTTGACCTGATGATATTCCGCACGCTGAACATCCCCAAAAAAAAGCGGTTCACGCCGGAGCGCGAACCGCTTTGCAAGGGAGAAATCGAACCGGCAGGGATCAGAACTTGAAGGTCAAACCCGCCAGCACGCCGTGGTAGCCGTTGCCGTCGGTGTCGCCGATGGCCTGATAGCCGACGCGGGCTTGCACCAGCTTGCTGAAGCGGAAGTCGAGGCCGGCGCCAGCGCCCCAGCCCAGATCGGTCATGATGTCATCGCTGAAGTTCGCCCCGAACTGCCCCTGCACGTAGAACCCGATGGTCTCGTCCAACGGGAAAGCCACCCGCACGCGCGGCGCCAGGGTGAAGACATCGTCCCGTCCGGTGAACACCTGCCCACTCGATCCCAGGTAGCTGTAATCCACCTGAGTGTAGTCGAGCGCCAGCGCCAGCGTCGTCGCCACGCCGCCTTCCTCCGCCCATTCGTAACCCAACTCGGCATCAAAGAAGCCACCGTTGCCGGAGAGATCGCCGAAGCCAAAAGCCACGCCGCCACCGGCGCCGGCGATGAATCCCGTCTCCGCGCGGGCGGAGAGTCCGAAGGTCAAAACCGCCATCAGAGCGGCACAGGTGATCGAGAGTTTTTTCATGATAGTCTGGTTGTGTGTGTTGTTGGTGTGGTTGCTTGGAGTGCTGGCTGGCCGCGGCAGCAGTCTGCCGCGGCCAGCAATAGCGCGATCCTTTCAAAACACGCCACCGGGGTCAACCTAAAAACATCCAAAAGCGATCCCGCCGTGTGGCGCGACCGGCCCGGTCGCGCTCTCCAGGTGCGGCGAGCCAGCGGCTCGCCCCCCAATCCCCCCCCGTGGAATGAACCGCGGGTTGCTGCAAGACAGCCGGAGGCTCCCGCGTTCCAGCCACATGCCCCGGATTTTCCCAGTGTTGCTGGCCTCTGCCGCCTTCCTCGCCCCGGCAGAAGGCGCGGTGGACTTTGCCCAAAAAGTCCTCCCCGTCCTCCAGCGCGCCTGCTTCGAATGCCACGGCCCCGATATGCAAAAAGCCTCCTTGCGTCTCGATGCCAAAACCCACGCCTTCACCTCTGGCGACCACGCCCCCGTCATCGTCCCCGGCCAGCCGGACGCCAGCGAGCTGCTGCGCCGCGTCACCCTGCCGCGCACAAATAAAGAGTCCATGCCCCGGCGCGGCAAACCGCTCTCCGCATCCGAAATCGCCGCCCTCCGCGCCTGGATCGCCGAGGGTGCTGTCTGGCCTGACGACATCACCAGCGCCACCCATTGGGCGTACATCAAGCCCGTCAAACCCGCCCCGCCGGAAATCCGCAATCCCAAATCCGCAATCCACAATCCCATCGACCGCTTCATCCTCGCCCGCCTCGAAAGCGAAGGCCTGCAACCCTCCCCGCCCGCCGAACCCGCCGTCCTCGTCCGCCGCCTCCACCTCGCCCTCACCGGCCTGCCGCCCACGCCGGCGGAAGTGGACGCCTTCGTCGCCGAATGCCGTTCCGGTTCGGCATTCGGCATTCGGCATTCGGCATTGGAGGCGCTAGCCGACCGCCTCCTCGACTCCCCCGAGTTCGGCGTGCGCTGGGCGCGCCCCTGGCTCGACCTCGCCCGCTACGCCGACTCCCACGGCTTCCAGCGCGACGACCTGCGCGAGATCTGGGGTTTCCGCGACTGGGTGGTGAACGCCCTCAACACCGGCATGCCCTTCGACCAGTTCACCATCGAGCAAATCGCCGGCGATCTGCTGCCGGATGCCACCGTCGATCAAATCATCGCCACCGGCTTCCACCGCTGCACGCCCACCAACGTCGAAGCCGGCACCGAGCCGGAAGAAACCCGCATCAACCAAGTGCTCGACCGTGTCAACACCACCGGCGCCGTCTGGCTCGGCAGCACCCTTGAGTGCGCGCAATGCCACAACCACAAATACGACCCCTTCACCCAGGAAGACTACTACCGCCTGCTCGCCTACTTCAACAACACTGAAAAGGAAGCCGAGCGCGCCAACCCCAAAATTCCCGGCTCCATCGCCTTCAACGGCAGCCCCTTTGAAATGGCCGCCGCCGCCCCCAACCCGGAGCGCCAAAAACTCGAAGCCGAAAAAGCCGCGCTCACCGCCCGCATGGCCGGGATGCAGAAAAACAGCGACGAAACCTTCGCCGTCTGGTTGAAGCGCATGCGCGCCGAACTCGCCCAGCCCATCGCCGAGCAGCCGCTCGACGTGATCGAATTCGTCTCCGAAAACAACGCCAGCCACCGCGAACTCGACGACGGCTCCATCCTCCTCACCGGCGAGACGCCGGACACCGACACCTATCAACTCGTGCTCAAAGCCCCGGCCTTGAAAAACATCACCGGCATCAAGCTCGAAGCCCTCACCCACGACTCCCTGCCCGGCAACGGCCCCGGCCGCGGCAGCGCCGACCGCCCCAACTTCGTGCTCAACACCCTCGAAGCCCGCCTCCGCCAAGCCGACACCAACGACGACCCCGGCCAGCCGCTGGCCTTCACCGCCGCCACCGCCAGCTTCGCCCAAAACAAATTCGACCCCGCCGGCGCCATCGACACCGACCCCAAAACCGCCTGGGCCATCAACCCGCAATTTCACAAAGACCACTGGGCGCGCTTCGAATTGGAAACCCCGCTCGACCTCAGCCCCCGCCAGGAACTCGTCATCACCCTCGCGCAAACCTACGGCGGCGGTCGCGTCCTTGGCCGCGTCCGTCTCAGCGCCATCACCGGCAGCCTCGCCGCCGCCGCCTTGCCGGAGCCCATCGCCGCCCTCCTCAAGCGCCCGCGCAACAACGCCAGGCAGCTCGCCCAGCTCCGCGAGCACTACGACCTCGCCATGCCCGGCATCGCCGCCATGAGAAAAGAGATGAACGCCTTGGAGGAAAAACTCGCCTCGCTCAAAGCCCCCAGCACCGAAGTCATGCGCGAGCTGCCCGAGCCGCGCATGACCGCCGTCTTCAAGCGCGGCGTCTATACCGACCCCGCCGCGCCCGTCACCGCCGGCACCCCCGCCATCCTGCCGCCCGCCGCAGGCCCCGCCAATCGCCTCGGTCTCGCGCAATGGCTCGTCTCCAAGGAAAACCCCCTCACCGCCCGCGTCACCGTCAACCGCTGGTGGGCCGAGATGTTCGGCCAGGGCATCGTCGCCACCGTCGAAGACTTCGGCATCAAAGGCGAGCCGCCCACGCACCCCGAGCTGCTCGACTGGCTCGCCGTCACCTTCATGGAAAACGGCTGGTCCATGAAAAAGACGCTCCGCCTCATCGCCACCTCCGCCACCTTCTGCCAGGACGCCACGCTCACGCCGGAACTCATCGAGAAAGACGATCCCAACCACCTCTACGCCCGCGGCCCCCGCTTCCGTCTCGACGCCGAAGCCATCCGCGACAACGCCCTCGCTATCGCCGGCCTGCTCAGCACCGAAAAAGGCGGCCCTCCCATCTATCCCCCGCAGCCCGACGGCCTCTGGCGCAAAGTCGGCGGCCAAAACTACAAATACGAAGTCAGCCCCGGCGAGAAAAAACACCGCCGCGGCCTCTACGTCGTGCTCAAGCGCGGCGCGCCCTACCCCAGCTTCGTGAACTTCGACGCCTCCGCCCGCATGGCCTGCGTCGTGCAGCGCTCCCGCAGCAACACCCCGCTGCAAGCCCTCACCCTGCTGAACGACCCCGTCTATGTCGAAGCCGCCCAAGCCTTCGCCGCCCGCGTCCTGAAAGAAAAACCCAACGCCCCCCTCGACGCCCAACTCACCCACGCCTTCCGCCTCGCCCTCGCCCGCGCGCCCACCGCCACCGAACTCACCGTGCTAAAAAACCTCCACCAAACCCAGCGCGACAACGGCGCAGATGAGCCAGCCGCGTGGTTCGCCATCACCAGCGCCCTGCTGAATTTGGATGAGTGCATCAGCAAGAATTGAGGTTACATTCCGCGCCATGACCTTGACCATCAACATACCGGATGAAGTGGCTCGCAGCCTGAGCTTGGACAACACCTCTGGCGAACGCGCCGTGCTGGAGTCTTTGGCGGTCGAAGGTTACCGGCAGCGCAGGATGTCGCGCCGCGAGGTCGGCGAACTGCTCGGGTTGAACTATTACGAAACGGAAACCTTCCTTCAGGATCACGATCTCGATTTGGGGCTGACCGTGGAGGATGTGGAACAGGACAGGCGGAATCTCGACAGGCTTCTCAACACGCCATGACGGCCGTCGTCACAGACACTACTCCCGTGCATTATCTGGTCCTGGCCGGAGCCATTGGCATTCTTCCGGTTCTTTTCGAGCGGGTGTTCATGCCGCCTGCGGTTCGGGATGAGTTGCTGGCTGAAGGAGCACCGCGGGCTGTGCGCGCCTGGATGTCTCAAGACCATCCGTGGCTCCACATCACCGCGCCGAAGCAGCCCGGCTGCTTTCCGGGTCTTGATGCGGGAGAGTCCGAAGCCATTGCCCTTGCCGGGGAGCTTTCCATCCGCGCCTTGCTGATGGATGAAAAAAGGGGCCGGCTTGCCGTTCAGCAAAGGGGGCTGATTCCCATCGGCACCCTGGAACTGCTCAATCAAGCGGATGCCCGCGGAATATGCCGTTTCGAGGATGCACTCCAGGTTCTCCGCCAGCATCGCTTTCGAGCCGGCTCAAAGCTGGTGCTCACGTTTTTGGAACAGGTGCGCAACCGGCGTGCCAGCTCTGTATCACATCAACAACCTCCTCCCAGCCCCGAATCCCCATGAACACCGCTTTCAACATGGCCTCACCGCTGCTGGACCGCCGCAGCCTGCTGCAACGCTCCGGCCTCACCCTCGGCGCCACCGCGCTCGGTTCATTGCTGTCACGCGATCTGCCTGCCGCCATCAAGTCCAGTGACCCCACCCTGCCGCGCGACCCGCACTTCGCGCCCAAAGCGAAGCACGTCATCTACCTGCACATGATCGGCGCGCCCTCGCAGCTCGATCTCTTCGACTACAAACCGGAACTCCAAAAACGCGACGGCCAAGTCTGCCCGCCGGAGTTGCTGGAGGGCAAGCGCTTCGCCTTCATCGGCACCGAGAACGAGTTGCAAGGCTCCCCCTTCAAGTTCAAGCAGCACGGCCAGAGCGGCATCTGGATGTCCGAGCTGCTGCCGCATCTCTCCACCGTGGCGGACGAGCTTTGCGTCATTCACTCGCTGCACACCAACGAGATCAACCACGCCCCCGCGCAGATGTTCCTGCACAGCGGCTTCGGCCAGGGCGGACGGCCCAGCTTTGGCGCCTGGGTCACTTACGGACTCGGCAGTGAAAACAGCGACCTGCCCGCTTACGTCGTCCTGCTCTCCGGCCCGCCCGGCGGCGCCGGCACCGCGCTGTGGTCCACCGGTTTCCTGCCCAGCGTTTATCAGGGCATCCAGTTCCGCTCCGAAGGCGACGCAGTGCTTTTTCTCAGCAATCCCGAAGGCCACAGCCGCAGCGACCGCCGCCAAGTGCTCGACGCCGTCAAAGCCCTCAACGAAGAACGGCTCCACGCTCTGCGCGACCCCGAAATCGCCACCCGCATCAGCCAGTATGAAATGGCCTATCGCATGCAGGCCAGCGTGCCGGACTTGATGGACATCTCCAAGGAATCCAAAGCCACGCTCGACCTGTACGGCGCCCAGCCCGGCAAGGCCAGCTTTGCCAACAACTGCCTGCTCGCCCGCCGCCTCGTCGAGCGCGGTGTGCGCCTGATCCAGCTTTACGACGCCGATTGGGATCACCACGGCGGCCTCGACAAACGCCTGCCCGCCAAGGCCAAGGACGTCGATCAAGGCATGGCCGCGCTCATCCGCGATCTCAAGCTGCGCGGCCTGCTCGATGAAACCCTCGTCATCTGGGGCGCCGAGTTCGGCCGCACCCCCATCCGCCAGGGCCAGAACGGCGCCGGCCAAAAAACCGGCATCGGCCGCGACCACCACAAGGACGCCTACACCATGTGGCTGGCCGGCGGCGGCATCAAGCCCGGCATCCGTTATGGCCGCACCGACGAGTTCGGCTTCAACGTCGCCGAAAACCCTGTCCACGTCCACGACCTCAACGCCACCGTCCTGCATCAACTCGGCCTCGACCACGAACGCCTCACCTTCCGCTACCAAGGCCGCGACTTCCGCCTCACCGACGTGCATGGCGATCTGGTGAAGGGCATTTTGGCGTAGCACCATACCACGCACAGAGCCTCGCTCGCCCTAGAAACGGCTCAGCACATGAACACCGTCGCGCGCCACTTGCGGCACTCGCGAACGCGGGCACGAACGCCACAGCGCGGCGGCGCTGCGGGTTTCCACGCGCAGTTTGGCCAGGATGTTTTCCACATGCTTCTCGATGGTGCGCTCGGAGATACCGAGGATGATGGCGATCTCGCCGTTGCGTTTGCCCTCGCGGATCCAGTGCAGCACCTCCTCCTCACGCAGCGTCAGCAGCCCGCCGGTGGTGGGTTGCGTTTGCGATTGCGCCTGTTCCAACTCGGAGAACCGCAGGGCATTGCCATGCGCCAGCGCCATGTGCGGCGCCAGCAGGCGGAACAGCTTCACCAGTTCGTCATCGAAATCATACCGGTGGCTGATCGAGAGCGAGGCGCTGCCGGAGCGCACGGGCAGGATCACATGAATCTGCGCCTCGATTTCCAGATGGCGGAAAAATTGCCGGTAGAGGTCCGTGTCCTGAAACGCGCGCCGGCTGGCCAAGTCCGAGATGCGCGCCACCGGCGCCGCGCCGGGCGTGTGGATGTGGGCATGGACCGGATTCTGGTCGTAAAACTGCGTCAGCACCCCGAAATAATGCCGCTCCTCCGAGGTGCTCAACGACGCATTGTGGGACAGTTTGTAACCGCCACCTGGAGTGATCTCGTCGAAGCCCACGAGCACTCCCGGAATGAGCTGCTCCGTCAGCCGCACCAGATGCGCGCCGAAATCCTGCGCGGGGACGATCTCATGCAATTCGGCCAGAAAGGCCAGAACCTTTTTCAAATCGGCCTGGGGAGCCGCCCGGCGCCTGGGATGTCGCATCATGCGTCGATCACCATCACCGCGCCGCCTGGCATGACAAATGAAAATTCACTCACGGCTACGTGTTTCCACGTATGGAAAAAACCGCGCGCCACCGCATCTTGGCGTGCATGACCTTTCACCGCCTCCTGTCCGCCGCGTTGCTTCTCGGCATCACCCCCTTGCAAGCCGCGGACAAACCCGCCCCCGCCGTCACCCCCCTCGCCCCCGGTCATCCCGATCATGCCGCCATCCTCGGCGCCGTCCGCGCCCTCCCGCTCATCGCCGGCATGGAAAAAGACCTCGGCCAAAAGATCGAGTTCGACCCCATCATCCTCAACCGCACCGGTGACTGGGCTTGGTTCCAGGGCGATCCCCACAGCGCCAACCGCCAGTGGCAGGGCGAGACACTCCTCCTGCTGCTGCGCCAAAAAGACGGCCAATGGACTCTCCATGCCACCCTGCCCGACGAAGTCCTCAGCGCCGAAGACTACGACAGCGCCTATGCCAAATGGCGCGCCAGCCTGCTCCGCCAAAACCCCGGCCTAAACCCCGCGCTGATCCCCGCCGAGTGACCATTCGTCCACCTCATGCTTTCACCGCCCATGAACCGCCTCATCCTGCTGCTCTGCGCCGCCGCCGGTCTGCTCACCGCCTGCCGCGAGAAAAAACCCGCCCCCGCGCCCCCGCCCCATGCCGCGGCCCCCGCCGCGCCAACCGCCAAACCGCTCGACCCCAAGATCGACGAAAACGACCCGCTCACTTGGCCCGTCGAACTCCACATCGGCAAGGACGGCAAAGCCATTCCCCCGCAAGCCAGCCTCCTCATTCCCCGCCGCCAGTCTCCGTCCGGCCATCCTTTCGACCAACGCCGTTTCATTCAGCACACCGCCTCATCCGGCCACATCCGCCAGCCCTTCAAATCCATCAACCAAGCCCCCAAGGTCAAAGACGTCCGACACGGCAAATCCAAGCACGGCGTCCACAAGGACGGACGGCGCGAATCCTTCGACGCTGACTCCGGCAATTACACCATCACCTATCCCGACGGCCACACCGAAACGCAACTCGACGGCGGCGGCAGCATTTTCACCTATCCCAAAGAAACCGCCCCCGGCGGCGCCATATGGATTTATGATGACTGGGAAGGCAACCGCCTCATCCATTACAAAGACGGCACTACCGCCCACATCGAAGAAGGCGTCCCCGACAAAAAAGGCTCCGGCGGCGCTCCCCCTGCCGGCGGCCCAGGCAGCGGCGAACCAAGCGGCGGCAGTTCCGGCGGCAACACACCCGAAAGCAGCGGCATTCCTCCCCCCGGCGACGACCCGCCACCCGGCGGAGGCGGAACCAGCGGTGGCGCCGACCCCGCCAAAAACCTCGGCCCACCCCAAGGCGGCGGCTTCAACGACGGCTCCGGCGGTCCCGGCAGCGATCCCATGTCCACCGGCGCGGGCGAGCCGCACTATCTCACCCGTGACGGCGCCGCTTACACCACCCAGGCCGTAGGCGAATTCATCCTCGTCACCGGCGTCGCTGGCCGTGAAGTCCAAGTGCGCCAGCAACCCTGGAAAGACAGCCCCAGCTTCAGCGCCATCACCGCCCTGGCCTTCCGCGTCGGCGAGTCCGTCGTGGAAATCCGCCTCGACGGCACCGTCTTGCTCGACGGCGTCAGCGCCCCGGACGAACCCATGGTGCAGGCCAACCTCCCCGGCGGCGGCGCCGTCGGTGTCTGGCGCAAAGACGGCCACACCGCCGCCGCCGTGGTCGTCTGGCCGGACCTCTCCGCCGCCTGGATCACCCCTCACGCCAGTTGGATCGACTTCCACCTGCAATGGAACGGTCCCGCCCCCGATCATCGCGGCTTGCTCGGCAGCAACGACGGCAACGCCGCCAATGACTTCACCGACCGCCAGGGCGTCGTGCATGAAAGCAGCGACCCCGCCGCCGTCGCCGCCTTCGTCAATAGCTGGCGGCTCACCGACGCCGAATCCCTCTTCACCTATGCCGCCGGCGAATCCACCGCCACCTACACCCAGCTCGACTTCCCGCGCCAAACCGCCACCGCCACCCATCCCGAACTCGCCGAGGAATGCTGCGGTCACCTGCCCGAAGGCTTCGCCCGAGAACGCTGTTTTTACGATGTCGCCATGACCGGAGACCGCGGCTTCGCCGCCGCTTACGAACGCATGGCCGGCTGGCATCACACTCAAGACGCCCCCGCCATCCCGCCCTCGGGCGCTCCCGCTGGCGCGCTCACCGAACAGGAACGTCAAAACGCCGCCCTCATCGAGTCCGATGCCACTCTCAACGAAACCCTCGCCGGCGGCGAAAGCCGCGTTTATCGTTTCGCCTTCGACAACCCCAACCGCCCGCGGCTCGGCATCCTTTCCAACGAACTCGACCCCGTGAAAAAATACGCCCCCGGCATCCCCGCCTACGCCCTCTTCAACGACAAAGGCGAACCCATCGGCGCCATCACCTCTGCCACCAATGACTTCCCTATGATTGACCTCAAACCCGGAGATTATTACCTCAAAATCACCGGCCCCGGCCTCATCCACATCAAACTCCACTGACCCCTCCCACCGCCATGATCCGCCGCCTCTCTGCCGCCGCCTTTGCCGCCGCCCTGCTTCTCGCCGGTTGTTCCAAAAAGAACGCCGCGCCATCCGCTGCCGCTTCCTCATCCGCCGCCGCCGAGGTGAAAATCAACGACCCGGATGGCGACTACAAACCCTTCAGCGATCCCGCCATCACCCAGCATCCGCCGGAGAACTTCACGCTCGGCAACAACCAGCCCGTTGAATTCCACTACGACGGCAGCAAGGGCTCCGGCCTCTCCTATCAGCTTTTCTACATCAGCCAAAACGGCAGCGTCCATCCCATCGGCGGCGGCACCCTTGACGATCAAGGCGGCGGCGTGTTCCGCCACGACATCAGCGTTTTCAATTCCTCGGCCGATCAACGCCCGGGCTTCATCGAGATCACCACCGTCGCCGGCTCCGGCCTCAACGACAGCGGCCAGATCACCGGCAAAAACGTCAAGCTGGGCATGTATCCCATCCGCTTGGAAAAAGTGAAGGATTGATCGAGAAAGCAGCCCTCTCGCTCCACGCCGCCTCCGCCCACAAAAAAAATGGGCGGGAATACAATCCCGCCCTCCGGGACAAGCATGCTGGAGCGCGGAGCAAACAACCTGCCTCCGCGCCGGAGATGCTTTCAGGGCCGCATTCTGCTGCCTTGCATCCATGCCGTTCCCAAGCTCTCCTATCATCGTTGCGTGATGAACGACCCCGCTGACTCCTTTTATAAGCGCCTCGTCGAGGCTCTCATCGGAGCCGTGCAACTACGGGTGCATGTTCATTCCGCGAAAAAATTCACCTTTCGGCAAGGCTCATGGATGGGCGCTTTGTTTGGCCTGCTGCTGCTCGCTGGTGCTGGCGTCTGGCTCGGCACACGGTTTCATGTCGAACTCCAGCCGGTGGAGGACCGCAACCGGGTTCGCATACGGGAGAGCACCCGCATTTTTGGGATCCCCTGGCACACGAAGGACTATGGCGAAATCACGGTGGTGAAATTTGTCGGAACGAAGGGCGGACACTTCCTGGAATTGCGCGCCCCGGGCCGCCGGGAACATCTGCGTTTGTGCGAAATGGAGGAGGCGCTGATGGAAATCGAGCGGGAAGCCAGCCGTGTGATGGCCAAAGAAATCCCAACCACTCGGTTTCTCGTCTTCCAACTGCCGTGGTGGGTTTCCACTCTGCTGGGCGCGCCCGCGCTGCTTCTCCTTTTCTGGCTGCGCCCCCACCGGACACGCTTTGACGGCGACTGCCGCCTCATTGAGATCCTCGACTGGGCCGGGCTGAGCCGCCGGGTGCTCACTCCTTCCCAGATCACCCGCATCAGCGTGGAGGACGGCGACCCGTCAGGCTGGCGGGAGCGTCACCACCTACCCCAGCGCTGGCTCGTCGTCGCTCATCTTCAACGTGGCGGGGAAAAGCTCCTGTTCGCCACCAGCACGGACCGGTATTTCGCGGCGCAGTGGGCGGCCCGCGCAGGGTTCTTCGTCAACACAGACAGCCTGCCCAACGTGGCTGCCGGTGTCTATCGGGTATGGGACCGGGAGAGTCCGCTTTAAGTGCCAGCGAGAGAGCCGTTTCCCGCCTCGGTGTGTTGCCGGAATGATGCAGAGGGTTTCGTCACCTCGCGGGCGCGGACTTTTCCAGGTGAGGGCGGATGACCGAGGCCCACAGTTGGTAGCCTTCGCGGCTGGGATGATTGAGGTCCGGCTTGAAGTATCTTGCTGGCGGCGGCGCGCTTTCCGCGACCATCGGACTCCAGATGTCGATGAATTCGATGCCCGGTGTTTCCTCCGTGTAGGCTTGGATCAGACGGTTGGCTTCCCGGTCAAGATCGATCGTTTTCCATTTCTTGATGCTCGGCTTCATCGAGATGTATAAAATCTTCGTCTCCGGCAGTTCAGCCCGGACCTTGTCCCGGAACGCCTTGAGCCTGTCCAGCACCTCTTGCGGGCCACCGTGGCTGCGGTGGAGATCGTGGCTGCCCGCATAGACCACGATGACGCGGGGCTGATAGGGCGTGATGATGCGGTCGAAAAAATGCAGGAGATCGCCGAACTCCGAGCCGCCGAATCCCCGGTTGAGCACCTCGATGCCGGCGAAGTCCTCCGCCAGGGTCGTCCAGAGCCGGATGGATGAGCTGCCAGTGAACAGCACGGCGTTTTTCACGGGAGGCTGCCCTTTGTCCTGCCGCTCGAATTTTTGGATTTCCGGCTCGAACCGGTTTTCATCCGCCCGGGCCGCATCCGCCCACGGCAGGAACAGGGCGAAAAGCAGGAGGCGCGCCGCCGTGCGGAAGTTTCGGAGCCGGTCAAATCCGGAGGCCGGAGGCATGTGGCGGTTTTTCATAGCATGAGGGGTATTATTCTTTCTCGCTAATCATGGTGGCTTGAGAAAACCCGCCCGTCACGTCAACGCCTTTCACCGCGCCACAGGCGCCAGCACCTTGCCATCCTCACCCGTAGCCTTCAGCGCGAAGGCCCAGCCGCCGTGGTTGGTTCCTTGTTCGTTGGAGAGGGTGAGCAGCACGGGATTGGCGCCGGGGTTGAGCTTCACTTCGATCTCGCGGGCGCGGAAGGCGCTGTGATAGCCGAGATCTTGCGGCGCATCGTCATTGACTCGCGCCACGAGGTGGTCGTCCCAGGCGAAGCGGAGCTTCACGGTCTGCGCGCGCTCCGAATGCAGCACGCAACGGGCCTGCGCGGCCTTGCCGCGATGATGGTTGCCGACGCCGCGTTTGCCGGGGCGATAGACGTGGTTGAAATCCACGAAGCCGTGCATCGTTGGACGCTCGATCCACTCCGTTTTTTCACTCTCGATGGCATTGAGTTCCCGGCCCGCCGCCGCGGCTTGGATGGCTTGGTTGTCCGCGTTGTCGAAGACACCGCGCACCTGCCAGGCACCGCGGTCCGGCAGCGGGCGATCCATTTTGCCGCGCTTGAGTTCCTTGCCGGGCAGGAGCTGGTCCCACTTCTTCGGCATCTTGGTGTTGCGGCGCGGGCTGCCGGTTTGATACCAATAGACCATGGCACTGATGTCGTTTTCCATCGTGCCGAAGCGCATGTGCAGCGACTCGCGGAAGTGGATGGGGTCGCGGATGAAGAAGCGATAGCCGGTGAGCCGCTGCGCGGGCCGCGCCTCGCCGGTGTCCTCGTGGAGGTAGTAGGGCATGGAGGCGTAAAGATGCGAGGAAGGCGGATGCAGCGCGCCGCCGTAGGCCGTGCCGAAGGTGTCCTCGCCGCCGATGCCGCGGATGAAGGCGGGATGATCGCCGAGGCCGTCGATGTAGAGATTCTCCGCGCCGCCGTGGCTCCAGCGGTCCACGTTGTCGATGAGGCGCACGCCATAGACAAAACCGATGAGCTGGCCGGGACCGTCGGCGTCGAGCATGAAAAAATCCTCGCCGTAGCGCTGGGTGGGCATCTCCCGCCGCCATTGCGCGCAGAAACGGCGCTCCTCCTTCAACTCCTGGTCCGGGTAGCGCTCCCAGTCCGCCTGAAGATAGATTTGGTTCCCCTCCGGCCCAGTCTCGAACTCGATGCGCGCCTTTTTGGCGAAAGGCATCTCGAAGTAGCAGTTGTAACCGCTCCACGGTTTGACGGAGAGCAGTTCGGTGTTGATCTCATAAAAATCCTTGCCGTGCATCATGCCGAAGAAATCCCCCACCGGCGCCTCGACGTGCGGTGTCTCCGAGTCGTCGAAGAAAATGCGGATGATAATTTTGCGATTCGGCATCTCCATGCGCCCGGGCCGCGTCAGCGTGACCCACAGATGGCGGATGCAGCCCGGCCCTTCCAGTTCCGCCCAACTCTCCTTCCGCTCCGCCTCGATGCGCCGCGTGATGCTGACACGATCCGGCACTGGCTGGTCCGGCAAATCCAAGCCGAACGGTGACGGCGTGGCGGCCTGGAGAACGGGAACGACAAACGGCAGGGCGGCGAGGATGGGAAAGAAGCGGCGGGAGATCATCGATAGGGGTAACGCACTCAAGCCGGTGGCTTTGCAAGAATGCGCCCTGAAAGCGCTGCCATGTTTGCAAGTCGGCTGAAGGCGCTGACCGACATCTGACTGTGCGTTGCAAACGTCGTTCAATGACGTAGATTCCCCGCATGAGTGTGGATCAACTTGCCCCTGAAGCCTTGAAGCTTCCCGTCCGCGATAGAGCTTTCCTGGCCGCTTTTTTGTGGGAAAGCCTGGAGGATCCTTACTCTCTGCCCGCCGGCCTTGATGAGGAAGAAGCCATTGCCCTTTCAGAAAAGCGTGATGCAGAGATTGAGTCCGGGGCAGTGACACCGCTCTCGCATTCGGATTTGATGAGCCGCCTGCGCAAATGAGGATTGAGCATCATCCCTCCATTGCCGCCGAACTTGAAGAGATACGGGACTTTTACGAATCCCGTTCGGAAGGGCTTGGAACTGATTTTGTCGATGAATTTGAGCGGCAGGTTTGGCGCATCGCCGCGATGCCGGAAAGGTGGATGGTCGTCCGAAGAGACATACGCCGTTCGCTCATGAAAAGGTTTCCATATGTCATTTTTTTTCGAATCATTGGCGAGGAACGTGTCCGGATCACGGTCGTAAAGCATGAGAAGAGGCACCCCTCTTATGGGATCAATCGGCAATGATCCAAGCTCGAATCGGATTCCCCGTGACTGAGTTTGCCGGCAACCCGTCCTTCACGGCACCGGCGCGGCCTTGCTGCCGAGGCACCAGAGGCTGTCGGCGGTGCGGACGAAAATACGGCCATCGCCGATGGCGGGAGTGGCGTTGATGGGGGCGTCGAGTTTCGAGGCGCCGAGCCGCTCGAATTGCGGGCCCGCCTTGACGACGATGAGATCGCCCTGCTGGCTGCCGCAGAAGATTTTGCCGTCGCCGGCCACGGGGCTGCTGAAGAATTTGGAACTGCCACGCACGCCTTCGACGCGCTCTTCATAGACGATCTTGCCGGTTTTGAACTCGACACAGCGGAGGATGCCGCCGTCGCCGAGGAGGTACATGTGGCCGTCAATCACCAGCGGAGAGGGGACGTAGGGCAGGCCTCTGGGAACATCGAACTCAACCGGCGTGGGCTTGCCGCTTTTGAGGTCGAGCGCGGCCACTTCCTTCACCCCGCCGCC
>CAZNKC010000070.1:0-23723 GCA_964573315.1 uncultured Verrucomicrobiaceae bacterium
GTTGGGATTCAGGGCGGCGAGGGCTTCGCGCGTGGCGGTGAGTTTTTCGGCGGCTTGGGTTTCTGCTTCGCGGGCGGTGGCGATGGCTTGGGCGCGGGTGGCTTCGTCGCCATGGGTTTCCTCGCGAGTTTTGATGGCGGTTTCGAGGTCGCGGAGGGTCTGGCGGGCGGCGGCGGTTTCGGCGCGGTGATGGGTGAGCGCGGCGGTGGCGGCTTCGAGTCTTTCCCGGAGCCGTTCGGCCTGTTGGCGGGCGGTGGTTTCCGCGGTTTCGGCGGTGGCGAGGGCGTCTCGGGTGGTGGCGGCGAGTTCGCGGGCGGTGTGGAGATCGGTGCCGGGCGTGGTGATTCCGGATTCCGCGGCGAGTTCGCTGCGGCGTTTGAGTTCCTCGCTGGCAGCCTGGAGGTCGGTGGTGGCTTGAGCGAGTTCGGTGGCGAGGGATTCGCCGCCGAGGGCTTTCCAGCGGGTTTCGAGGCCGGTGATTTTCTGATCAAGTGATTGGCGCTGCTCCAGGACGGAGGCGGCGTGCTCCAGGTCGCGCAGGGCGTGCGTCTGAAGGGCGGCAACGAGGGCGTCGCGGGTGGCATCGACGCGGACGCGGGCGGTGGCGAGCGAGTTGCCGCCGCCGGGGCGGATGCGCAGGCGGGCGCCATTGCCAGCGAGCAGTTCGCCAACCTCGGTGAGGATGCGGGTTTGCCCGGCTTCGAGAGGTTCGCCATCCAGATGGACGGGGACGGGCGATTCGATCAACTCGATGCCGGTGGCCATGGCTTCGAGGGCGGCGCTGGCCTGGCTGGCTTCGTTTTCGAGTTTGCGGAGGCGGGCGAGGTCCTTGGCGTCGAGGGCCGGGAGTTTGGCGAGGTCCGAACGGAGGGCGGCGAGTTCTTCCTGGATGCCCCCGGCTTCCTTGGCGCGGTCGGCGAGGCGCTGGTGGGTTTCGGACTTCTCGAAGGCGGCGGCTGCGGCGTTGGCGAGGTCGTGTTGCAGCCGGACGCGGCGAAGGGATTCGGCGGCTTCGCGTTGGGCCGTCTCGGCGGTTTGGCTGGCGGCGCGGGTGGTTTCTTCGGCTTCGGTGAGGGTGGTGAGTTTCGCGTCGGCGGGTTGGAGGGCGGTGGTCTGGGCGGTGAGCTCGCTTTGGAGTTCGCGGATGGTGTGGTCGTGGCTTTCCAATTCCACGCGCCGGGCGGTGACGGCTTCCGCGGCTTGGCGGTGGGATTCCTCGTCGCGGCGCAGTGTGGCGACCTGCTGGAGCTTGGTCTCGGTGGCGGCGCGCTCTTCGCGGAGATTCGGCAGGAGCGTCGCGACTGTCGCGATTTCGCGTTCGGCGCGGGCGTGGTCGTCGGCGGCCTGGGCGAGCCGACTGGCGGCTTCACTGGCTTTTTGGAGAGCGGCTTCGGCTTCCTCCAGCCGGGCGCGGGCGAGTTCGGGCTTGGATCCGGCTTTCGGCCGGCCGGTGGTGGTGAAGAGTTCGGCATAGGACTCGGCGATTTTCGCCGCGACACGCTGGTCATTGGCCGATTGGATCACGGCAGCCACTCCATCCTGCTGGAGCCGTTGAATGAGGTGCTCCTTGTGCTGGGTGGCGTGGCTCGATGGATCGTCACCGGCGCGGCCCTGCCAGACCCACAGGTGCGCCCACAGAGAAGGGAGCTGCCCGGCGGCGCCGCGACCACTGGCGGTTTCGGTTTTCAGGAGTCCGGCGAGTTGGGTTTCGGCCTCGTCGTCGCGGAGGGCGGGCCGGCCCTGCGCGGTCAGGCGCGTGGAGCCTTTGGTGGTTCCGGCGAAGCGTTTCTCGAGTTCCCAGCGGACGCCTGCGGCTTCGAAGACCAGGAGGACTTCCGGATCGCCGAGGTGAATGGAGGAAACCATTTCCTTCTGGACATTGCCGCCGGTCTTGGCGCGGAGAAACAGGGCGCGGTGGGCGGCTTCGGCGAGGGTGCTCTTGCCGGATTCGTTCGGGCCGCCGATCAGGTTCCGCGACGGATCGAAATGCACCGTGAGGTCTTGGTGGACCCGGTAGTTGCGGACGGTGAGGGAAATGAGACGCATTTGAAAGGTGGCGGGCGTTCCGATGTCTTGGTTTTCAGGAGAGGGCGGCGTGGAGTTCGCGCAGGGCGAGGCGGGCGATCAAGGCCTCCTCGGTATCGCCGTGAGCCTCCGTGACAAGCTGAGCCGCGACGGTGGCGATCAGCGGATCGTCCGAGCGACGAGTGAGGGCCGTGACCTCGTCCTCCGTGGGCGCGATGGCGACGCGGTGGTCGAGCTTCAGATGCAGCAGGCGGGCTTCCCACGATTCGAGCATCTTCTCCAGCCGTCCGGCAGCTTCGATCCCAAGGGAGCCTTCGAGGCTGAGGAGGAGCAGGTGTTCATCGCCGCGCTGGCCGATGAGTTCGTCCAGTTGCGAGGCAAAGAGATCGAGGCTGGCGTCATCGGAGAAGCGGAAGGCGAGTTCTTTCCAGAGGAATCGGCCTGTCGGAAGCTTCTCCACCTGGGGCGGCTGGCCGCGGGCAACGGTGACGCGGAGCAGGTTTCCCGGGTCGTTGCCCTCGCCCTTCGGGAAGCGGTCGATCTCCGGGGTGCCGCTATACCAGGCTTTCGGGCCGACCTGCTTGGCGCCATGCCAGTCGCCTAGGGCGATGTAATCGATGTCATCTCCCGGCAGGCTGGAGAGGTCGATCCAGTTGATGACGGTGGAGACGCCATCGTCATCCTCTTGAACGGAACCGAATCCTTGGATCGTGCCGTGAGCGAGGACGATCCGCGGCTGGTCCGGCGGCAGCGCGGGATCGGCGGCGGCTTGGCGGATCCATGCCGTGGGATCGCCCGGCTCGTGACGGCGGAGCAAGGGCGCGGGAAAGAGAATCGCGGTTTCGAGAATGACGGGCTCGGGTCGGAGCAGCACCCGCAGGTTCGGCGCGAGCTGCTGCTGCTCTCGCAGGAAAAACTCCTGTTCCCAAATGCTGCCCGGCCCGGCGTGGTCATGGTTGCCGGGAATGACGAAGACGGGGACGCTCATTTCTCCGATCGCCGCGCAGGCCGCCGAAACCGTGGCCTTGGTCGCGTGAGAGGAATCGAAAAGGTCTCCTGCCACCAATACGAAAGCCACTTCATTTTCCCGTGCCGAGGCGGCGATCCGCCGGATGGCGTGCAGCCTCTCTTGCTGCACAAGATGGCGCTTGGCGTCGTCGCGAATGGAGGCGAAAGGCTTGCCGAGCTGCCAGTCGGCGGTATGGAGAAAGCGGATTTCCATTAGATTTTAGAGGGGCATTTTTGAATTTGCGGGAAACATTTCGAAATGGCAATCTAAACGCGACGAGGGCGCTCTTTGGGCATGGGACTGGTTTGCAAAATCCTGTTCATCCTGTCAAAAAAACCGTTCTCCAGCATGGGTTCGACTGCCAGTCGAATCTACGATCCGCTCCAGCGCTTGCTGCCGCCCCGGGCTGTGCCCGAAAGCGGCGGTGAAGACGCGGGTGAAGTAGCTCTGCGAGGCGAACCCGCACAACCCCGCCACCTCTGCCAGCGTGAGCCGCGGGTCTTTGAGCAGCAGGCGCGCGCGTTGCAGGCGGATTTGCCGCAGGTGATCGTTGAAACGCGTCCGGCCATTCACCCGGAACAACCGCGACAGATGATTGGCATGGATATGCAAATGCTGCGCCACGTCCTCGCGGTTGATAGGCCGGTGACAGTTCGCCTCCATGAACTGGCAGGCCGCCTGCCACAGCAAGCGACCACGCGACAACGCCGACTCGCCGCCGTGGCGCAAGTGCTCCGCCGCCTTCGACAACAACAACTCCGCCAATCCGCGCAACACGCGGTCCTCCGGCGGACGCCCACGCGTGGCGGCCAGCAAGTCGCGCACGGCGCGGCCCTCGCCGTCCATGCCCTGCGGATGGTAAAAGCGCGTGCCGAACTCCTTCAGCGGCGTGCGCGCGTTGCGATGCCGCGCCCGGCCCTCATCGAAAGCGGACAGGCAATAGCGCGTGAGCTGGGGCTGAAATGACACGACCAGCGAACTAAACCGCCCCTCCAGGCAAGTGACCAGCCAGCAATCCGGCGCCACCAACACCGCCCCTCCAGGCGGCACCACGATCTCCTGCGGCTGTCCATCGCGGATCAAGCGGCAGCGCCGGCTGCCGGACAACACCACCACGAGACGTGGAAACCCGGCATGAGCCGCCTCATACTGCAACGCCTCCGGCGCCATCGGATGCCCCGCCTCACGCGCCAGCCACACGGCGGGAATGCCGCCGCGCTGAAACAGCCCGTTGATGGCCCATAGATGCGCTGCTTTGCCTTTCATGCTTGCCGCAAGCTGTATGCCGTCACGGGGGCGTCAATGGAGTTCGTCAAGGAAAGGTCAAAGAAGCCGCGGATCGAAGGAAAAAGACTCAGGCTTTCCGATGACGATCTCCTTGAAATCGGGATGAGCGGGATTGAGCAGGTAATTCGGTTCGCTGGGAATGATGACACTGGGCAGTTCCAACACGGCGGAGCGCGCTTGTTTCACCCAGAGGTCACCGATGGCCTGAGTCAAAGGTGGCGGCGGCTCGTCCGTCCAATCCGCGGGCAGATCGGCGGGAGCTATCTTCTCCACCAAAGCATCGTCGAACTCAATGGGGAAGACGGCATACTTGAACGGCATCGGAGGATTGAGATGAACCAGCGTCTCCAAGGCTGCCAGTGACTTGGCGCCGCTGGTGTAAACGATCCAAGTGCCACGCGAGTTCCATCGGCCGCCCGTGCGTGAAGCGCCCTCGCCATTGAACGCCGTGGCGGCATATTTCTCCTTCACAATACGCCATGCCCGCCTCATCACGAATAGACACCATATTCAATCCGGCCGAGAAGATCCTCCACCTCACGCGCTCCGACTTCGGTTTCCGCATATTCCAGAGGCACGGCTCCGCCCAAACCAACCTGGGGAGAGTTCAGCCATCGGCGGGCATTCTCCCGCGATTCGAAAACTTCAACCGCCTTGCCCAGCAACCGGGCAAACCGCACCACATGATCGGATTCAGCCGGATCAAGCCGCCCTTTCACTTTGCGGCGATGCAGCGTGGCCTTGGAGATGCCGAGCATCGAAGCGAGCCGCTCCATGGGCAGGCCGAGGCTGGCTTGCAGAGCGTCGAGTTCACGTACGGGCAACCCGGCCTTGAGGATTTGGATGAGCCCGGACGAGCCAAGCGGCTTGGCGGCTACCTCTCCAAGGTAACGGTCAACCACGCCGGAAACCAGCCTCTTCGATTTGGGTTTGAGAAGGATTTTACTCATTTGAGATTGTTCATAGTGTCATTTGACCCTTTTGTCAATGGTTCCATTTGTGCAAAAAGAAGCGCGATTTTCTGAATGCGCCGGGGATTGGGAAAGCGCATCTGTGACGCCGACAACCATCAGCCAACCATCGTGAGAATCGCCACCCTGCTCCATGACAACAACGAAGAAGCCGCGCTGCTGACTCCCGCCGGCTGGCTGCCGGTGCGGGTGGTCAACGCGCGACACGCCACTGCCTGGCCCGTGACCATCCAAGACCTGCTTGCCACCGGAGCCTGGGATGATCTCAAAGCTTGGCATGACGCGGAACAGGCATTCGACGAGTTTGCAAACCAGTGCATTCCGCTGACGGAGGCGCGGTTCGGGCCGCCGTTGCGCCACCCGCGCAAGATTTGGGGCATCGGCCTCAACTACCGCGCCCACGCGGCGGACCTCGATGAAAAATCACCGACGGCGGAGCCGGCCAGCTTCATGAAACCGGACACCGCCATCATCGGCCCCGGTGACACCATCCATCTCCCGTTGCTTTCCGAAAAAACCACCGGCGAGGCCGAACTGGGCATCATTCTCGGACGCGCTTGCCACGATGTGGCGCGTACGGACTGGCTCTCCGTGGTGGCCGGATTCACCACCATCATCGACATGACCGCCGAGGACATCCTGCGCCGCAACCCACGCAATCTGACGCAGTCAAAGAGCTTCGACACCTTTTTCAGCTTCGGCCCCGTGATCGTCACGCCGGATGAAATTCCCGACGTGAACGCGCTCGTGGTGCGCACGCTCATCAACGGCGCGGTCCACGCGGAAAACGTGGTCGCCAACATGACTTTCCCGCCGGATTACCTCGTGGCCTATCACAGCCAGATTATGACGTGGCTGCCGGGCGACGTGCTTTCCACCGGCACCCCCGGAGCCGCGCCGTTGGCGGATGGCGACGTGGTAGGCTGCCGCATCGACGGTTTCCCGGAGCTGAGCAATTCCGTCGTGGATTTGAAGAAGCAAAACCCGTCGAGCGTGAAATGAGAGTCTTGGCAGAAAGCAAGGAGCAGGGTGCAGAGCGTGATGCTCCGCGCCGCCTCCGCCCGCCCTCTGGAGCGCGGGCGCCATCGCCCGCCGAACCCGCCCTGCGCCCTGCCTCTGCTCCCCCGGCTCCGCACCGCCTCCGCCCGCGAAAAAATGGGCGGGGACAGAGCCACTCCCTCCGGAGCACGGGCGCCATCGCCCGCCGAACCCGCCCTGCGCCCTGCACTCTGCCTAACCCCCAACACCTCCTATGAACCTGAATCTGCAAGACAAATGCGTGCTCGTGCTGGCCTCCAGCCAGGGCATCGGACGCGGCATCGCCACCACCTTCGCCGCCGAGGGCGCGCGGGTGATGTTGTTTGGCCGCCAAACGGAAACCCTGGACGCCGTGCGCGATGAAATCCGCGCGGCGGGCGGCACGGCGGAGCGTTTCACCGGCGACGTCACCCGTCCCGGCGATCTGGCCGCGGCGGCGCGCGCAGCGGAGACGGCGTTTGGCCCGGTCTATACTCTGGTCAACAACACCGGCGGCCCGCCGCCCGGCGGCTTCGACGCCTTCGACGATGACGCCTGGTGCAAAGCCTGCGACCTCACCCTGCTCAGCTACGTGCGCGCCATCCGCGAGGCGCTGCCGCAGATGCGCGCGCAGGGCGGCGGACGCATCCTCAATATCGCCTCCTCCTCCACCAAGGCGGCGATCGACAACCTGCTGCTCTCCAACGTCTTCCGCACCGCGCTCCTCGGCCTGACCAAATCCCTGGCGCGCGAGTTCGGCGCGCAAGGCATCCTCGTGAACACAATCAGCCCCGGCAAGATCGCCACCGCGCGGGTGGAAACCACCGACGGCAGCAAGGCCGCGAAGCTGGGCATCTCCAAAGACGAATTGCAAGCCCGCCAGCGCCGCGAAATCCCGCTCGGACGCTACGGCGGCGTGGACGAACTGGCGCGGCTGGCCGTGTTCCTCGGCTCGCCGGCCAACACTTACGTGACAGGGCAAAACGTCGTGGTGGACGGCGGCTGGAGCGCGGCTTACTAACCGTGGCACAGTCCGTCCCGGCTGTGTAGTAGCACAGCCGTCCCCGGCTGTGTGTGTCGCGGGTGTCTCGCCCGTGGCAGCCTTCATTCAGAATGCCCCATGCTCACTGCCGACTTCGACTACGACCTGCCGCCCGACCTCATCGCCAGCCGCCCGCTGGCTGACCGCTCCGCCTCGCGCATGATGGTGGTACGGCGGGACACAGGCGTCATCGAGCATCGCAGCTTCGCCGACTTCCCCGCCCTGCTGCGCCCCGACGACCTCCTGGTTCTCAACAACACCCGCGTCATCCCCGCCCGTTTCCTCACCGAAGACGGCAAGCGCGAAATCCTGCGCCTGCAAGCCCTCACGCCCCTGCGCTGGCGCTGCATGGTAAAGCCCGGCAAACGCTTCCGCACCGGCCATCGCGTCACCCTCGGCGACGCCACCGGAACAGTACTCGAAGTCTTCGACAACGGCGACCGCCTCATCGAGTGGGACCGCCCCGTGGACGAAGCTAAGCATGGACACTTGGCACTGCCGCACTACATGGCCCGCGACGACACCCCGGAGGACCGCGACCGCTACCAAACAGTGTTCGCCGAGCACGAAGGCTCCATCGCCGCGCCCACCGCCGGCCTGCATTTCACCCCGGAGATTCTCGCCCGCATCCCGCACGCCTTCATCACCCTGCACGTCGGCGTCGGCACCTTCCAGCCGGTGCGCGCCGAGCGGATCGAGGATCACGTCATGCACCACGAAGTGTATGAAGTGCCGGAGACCGCGGCCAGGCAAATCCAAGCCGCCCAACGCATAGTCGCCGCCGGCACCACCACCGCCCGCACCCTGGAGACCTTGGCCCGCGATCATGGTCGCGTCGTGGCCGCGCGCGGGGAGACCGGCATTTTCATCCGCCCCGGCTTCGAGTTCAAAGTCGTCGGCGCCCTGCTCACCAACTTCCACCTGCCGAAGTCCACCCTGCTCATGCTCGTCAGCGCCTTCGCCGGACGCGACCTCATCCTCCGCGCCTATCAAGAAGCCGTGCGCGAACGCTACCGCTTCTACAGCTACGGAGACTGCATGTTGATCTTATAGGCGGAGTGCGACAGGCCCTCTCTCCTTGCTCTTTGCCCGAGACCGGCGTTCGAAAAAACCCCGCGCTTTCTAATGGCATCCGCCGCCAAAAGCACCGATGCTGAGCCGAACTCTTCCCCGCCCATGAATCCGCCCACTCAAACTCACAGCAAGGTCATCGGCTACATCCTCTGGATTTTCGGCTTCACCGGCTCCCACCGGTTTTACTTCGGCAAGCCCATCAGCGGCGTCATCTGGCTCTGCACCCTCGGCCTTTTCGGCATCGGCTGGTTGATCGACCTTTTCCTCATCCCCGGCATGGACCGCCGGGCGGACCAAAAATACACCGCCGGCCCCTACGACTACTCCGTCGCCTGGATTTTGCTTACGTTCCTGGGTTTGTTCGGAGTCCATCGTTTCTACCTCGGCCGCTGGCCCACCGGGTTGATCTACTTGGTCCTCGGCGGCTTGGTCTGGCTTGGATCGGCGACCATCATCATCTCCGTGATCTTCGGCCTGCCGCTCCTCGTGCTGCTGGCCTACGATTTCCTGACCCTGAACAACAAAGTGGACGAGGTGAACCGCCGGGCGCGGCAATCCGCGGACGCAGCGTGAAAGTGGGGCAAGCTTCCCAGCTTGCCCGCGCAACCAGGATGGTTGCGCCACTTTCCACCGCCCGCGCAAACAGGCTTGCAACTTCGCGCGAAATGCCGTGTTAATGGGTTTATGCACCCTTGCCGCCTGCTCCTCCCGCTCATCGCCCTCTGCCTCCTCCTGGCCGGCCCCGCCGCCGCCCAGCTTGCGGTTTACAAACTGGACTTCGAGCCCACCGGGGAAAGCATCAACTACCGCAGCTATCAGAGCGGCTACTACGTGGCCCCCATGACCGGCGGCACCGGCAGCCTCGTCCTGCTGCTCACCACCGGCGGCGTCAAACAGTACTTCACGTACAACGACTTCGGCGAGTTGTTCGTCGCCGTCGATGGCGACAAGCGCAAGGCCGTGTTCACCGCCACCGCCGCCAACACCATCTCCACCACCACCTTTTACGCCATCGGCGACGCCAACACCCAAATCCACGTCGAAACCCGCGCCGCCGAGAGCCAAGTCTATGTGGCGCCGAAGCTCAGCGGCTACTCCGTCAGCGCTGACAGCGAGCGCGACCTGCCCTTTTCCAGTGCCGGCTCCACCGATGTCGGAGTCGCCGGCGCCGCCTATCTGCATTGCACCTTTGACGAAGGCCGCAGCGCCGCCGCCAATCGCGAGAGCCGCACCGTGGAGGACGAGATCACCAGCCTCCAGGAGTTCCTCGCCGGCAAAGGTTACATCGACGGCTTGGCTGTCGAGGGCGGCGGGGGTGGCGGCGGGGGTGGTTTTGGCGGCGGTGGAGGTGGAGGATTTGGTGGCGGTAGCGGCGGCACAAGCGAAACAAGCAGCGGGAGTAGTGCAACAAGTAGCAGCCGTTGATCTGTAGAGAGGGCGAGTCGCCCTCTCGACTCACTGGTGAGCTGCTTGCGATTTGGCTGATTTTTTGGCAGGCGGGATTTCCCCCGCAAAAATGGGCAGGAATACAATCCCGCCCTCATGGGGGGTGGTGTGGGCATTTTGCCCGGAATGCGCCATGCGAGTGAGGGCACTCGCGCTCCGGCGGATACGGGCAAGCCGGGAAGCTTGCCCCACTTTACCCTAAAAACAGAGTTGAGAGTTGATGGTTGAGAGTTGAGAGGCTGGAAATGAGCGGCTTGCGCCGCCAAGGGGACTCACCCTCCGGGTGAATGGAGCTTTCGGCGCAAGCCGCTGATTTTTAGCTATCAACACTCAACTCTCGACTCTCAACTTCCTTTTTCGGTTTACACTTCCTTCGGCACATGCGGCACCAACACATCCGGAGCTTGTGTTTTCGCCCGCGCGCGGCGGCCGGCTTCTTTGGCGAAGGCTTCCTGTGAACGCGCCGGTTTGCCTGCCGGCGGCGGCTGCGCGCGTTTGTAGCTGCCATCGGACTGCAACAGCCGCGCGCGCGCGGTGTCGGCGAAGGTGGTCTCCAGGATTTGCAGCAGGCGCTTCTTCGCCCGCGCGTCCTCCACCGGCGTCAGCAGTTCCACACGCTTGGACAAGTTGCGATTCATGAAGTCCGCGCTGGAGATGAAAATCTGCCGCCGCCCGCCCTGGCGGAAACAATAAATCCGCGCATGCTCCAGGTAGCGGTCGATGATGCTCACCACCTCGATGTTCTCACTCAAGCCCTTGATGCCGGGCCGCAGGCAGCAGATGCCGCGCACGTTGATCCTGATGCGCACGCCGGCGCAGGAGGCGGCGTAGAGCGCCTCGATCATCTTGCGGTCCTCCAGCGCGTTCATTTTGAGCAGGATTTCCGCCTCCTCGCCCTGGCGCGCGCGCTCCGCCTCGCTGTGGATCAGGCCGGTCAACCGCTCGCGCAGGCCGAAGGGAGCCATCGAGATTTTCTCAAAATGCACGAAGCGGGAGCGCCCGGTTACGGTGTTGAAAAAGGCGCTGGCATCAGAGCTGTAATCGGCGCGGCAGGTCAGGTAGCTGATGTCGGTGTAGAGCTTCGCCGTGGCCTCGTTGTAGTTGCCGGTGCCGAAGTGCATGTAGCGGATCATCCGCCCCGCCTCGCGGCGCATCACCAGGCAGATTTTCGCGTGCGTTTTCAGCCCGCGCACCCCGTAGATGATCTGCGCTCCGGCGCGTTGCAATTCCTCCGCCCGCTCCAGGTTGCGCGCCTCGTCGAAGCGCGCCTTCAACTCCACCAACACCGTCACATGCTTGCCCGCCTCCGCCGCACGGATCAACGCGGAGATGATGCGGCTGTTTTTCGCGGTGCGGTAGAGGATCATCTTGATCGCCGCCACGTCCGCGTCCGCCGCGGCGGATTCCACGAGGTTCAGCACCGGATCGAAACTCTCAAACGGATGATGCAGCAGCATGTCGCCGCGCTGGATGGCGGAAAAAATGTCCTCGCCCGGCTCGATGCCTCCGCTCTGGCTGGACGGCCAGGGCTTCACTTGCAGCTCCTCGAAACCCAGCAGCCCGGCGATGCCGAAATACGCCCGCAGGTCCAGCTCGCCGGGCACCTCATAAACCTGCGCCGTGCGCGCGCCGCACACCCGCCGCAGCACCGCGATCAACCCGCGCGCCGCGCCGTGCTCGATCTCCAGGCGGATCGTCTGGCTCACCTGCCGCGCGTCCAGCACCTGCTCCATCTCGCTCGCCAGATCGAACGCGCTTTCGTCGTCCACCGCGATGTCGCTGTTGCGGCTCACCCGGAAGCGCGCCGTGGCCACCACTTGCTCGGAGGGAAACAGGTGATGCCAGAACAGCCCCACCACGTCCTCCAGGTTCACGTAGGCATGGCGTCCGCCATCGCCTTCCGGAACCACGATGTGGCGGCTCAAGTTCGCGGGCAAAGTCACCAGCACCAGGCGTTTTTCCGCCGCGTCCACGCCGTTCTCGTCGGCTTCCGTCTCCACCTCGCACAGCAGGGTGATTTGCAAGGCGGGCACCGTCACGCTCTCCGCCTGCTCCTCGTCAAACGCCACCGGCGAGAGCACCGGATAGATGTACTCCAGGAAATGCTCTTCCAGGTTGGTGCGCTGCCCGGGCGTCAACTCGGCGGGGTTCAACCGCCGGATGCCCGCCGCGCGCAGCGCCGGCACCAGTTCCTCGTTCAGCAAACGGTACTGGCGCTCCAAAAACGCCCGCACCCGCTCCTCGATGCGCTCCCATTGCTGCGTCGGCGTCAACCCGCTGACGTCGCGCACGCGCTGCTGGCGCTCCCGCAGCAGTTGCAGCGCGCCCACGCGCACCATGAAAAACTCGTCCAGATTGGAGGCGGCGATGGCGACAAATTTCGCCCGCTCCAACAGCGGCAGATCGGCCCGCTCGGCCTCCTCCAACACGCGTTCGTTGAAGGCCAGCCAGCTCAGCTCGCGGTTGATAAAGTGCTCCTCGCCGATGGGCGGCGGAGGCTTGGCTTGGCGGCGTTTAGGACTTGGTGAGGAGGATGTCATAACCGTAGATTTCGCGGAAAAGATCACACTTCGAGTCGATGGCCAGTTGTTCCACCGTGGTGTCGGCCGCGCCGGACGTGGCGATGTTCAGCCGCCCTGCCTCCAGCCGCAACTGGATGGCGCGGATGCGCTGCGCGTGCGTGCGGTCCAGCGCGTCAGCCAGACGCAGCAGCGCGGCCAGCTTGAAGATGATCATGCGCTGCTCGCGCGACAGATCGGAAAAATGCGGGTGGTTGGCGTCCGGGTTGTAGCGCCGGTGATAACGGGCCAGCAGCGCCACCAGCATCCGGTCGCTGCTGCTGAGGCCGAAAATCTCCGTGTTCAGCAGGATGTAGAGGCTGTGCTTGTGATGCTCCCGCGGGCTGATGAACATGCCCACCTCGTGCAGGATGGCCGCCACCCGCAGCAGCATCTCGTACTTCGTGTCCAAGCCGTGCAGATGCTGCAGCTCGCGGAAAAGCTGGCGGGCAAAAGCCGCCACATGATCGGCATGTCTGCGGTCGGTTTTGTAGCGGTTGCCGATCTCCGTGGCCGCCTGCACCACCTCGTCCAGGAAGGTGCCGGTCAGCGGGCTGCCGGTCATGAGGTCCATCATCAACTCGCGCTGGAAGTCTCCCTGCGGCACCCACACCTGCTCATCCCCGAACCGCCGCGCCAGCGCCAAGTTCGTTTGCAACGCCGCCACCACGCCCTCACTGCCCGAGTAATGCACATGCAACTCCCGCACCAGCGCGTCCGGAGTCAGCCGCGCCAGTTTTTTGGCGAAGCGCTCCAGCTCGCTCTCCGTCAGCACGTAAGCCCCCTGCCGCGTCTGCCCGATCCGCGGCGCCACGCTCTGAATCTCCGCGCCGATCGCCACATGGCATTGGATGTCATCGGCGGAAAAATCCTGCGCCAGATGATCCACCACGCCGCGGATGTGCTCCTCCAGATGATGCGTCAGATGATCCGCGCCCTCGCTGTCCGGCGCCGCCATCGCCTCGCGCGCGCGGAAAATGCCCAGCCGGTAGTTCGAGTAACCGCCCAGCTTGCCTTGATCGAAGAACAAAGCGCGCGTGTTGCCTGGCCCGATGTGCGTCACAAACGTCCGCGCCTCCCGCAGCGTCGGCTGTTTCTTGAGCAGCCGCAGCGCGATTTGATAGATCAGCCGCGTCATGTCCCCGTCATCGATCAGCCGCGGGATCAAGCCCGTGGTCACTTGCAGGCGGTTCAGGAAAATCTCATGGTTCGCCGCTTCGGACAGGATGTTGGTGTTGTAAAGCCGCGTCCGCTGCGACGGCACATCGAACTCCTCGCAGGTGGCGAGGAAGTCGCTCAGGATCATCGCCGCCTGCTCCTTGGTGCCGCGGCTGATGGCGCCCGTGCGGAAAATATCACGCGCCAGCGGCAGCGGCCGGTCCAGGTAATCCACCGGCTCGAAGGCGTCCCCTTTGCCGCGGTTGCCGATCAGCAACGAGACCGAGGTCGGCCCCACGTAAATCACCGCCTCGTCCAGTGGCGCGGCGGGAGGGGGCGCTCCGCCGCCGGGCGCGGGCGCTGGGGATGTTCCGGGATCGCTCATCATCGCCCCACCATCGCCGATTCCCGCGTGTGGCGCAACCACGCTGCGGCGCCGATGGCCACCGCGTTGCCGCCGAGCTTCGCCACCACGTAACGCACCGGCTTGGCCAGCTCCGGCAGCGCGTAGCGGGCCACCTCCTCTTTGAGCAGGTTCACATAGAGCGAGGGCAGCTCCTCCACCAAGCCGCCGCCGAGCACGATGCGGTCCGGCGCCAGCAGGTTCACCACCATCGCCACGCCCAGCCCCAAATAACGCACCGAGTTGCGGAACATGATGATCGTGCCCTCGTCTCCCTCACGCAGAGAGCCGGCCAGCGCCTTGCTTTTGACCTCCCGCAGGTTGCCGGCGGTTCTTTTGCTCAAAGCCTCCGCCTGGCCGCGATAACACGCCACCCCGCCCTGCGCCGCCAAGCTCAAGCGGCTGGTCAAATCCTCCAGCAGCACCACGCCATGCTCCGCGCTGCCGATGTGCGTGCCCGGCAGATAGATCATGCCCAGTTCCATCGCCGATACCGCCCTGCCCTGCACCAGTTCCCCGTTGAACACAAAACCCGCGCCCAGCCCCGTGCCCGGAAACACACCCAACACCGAGCGCGCGCCCCGGCCCGCGCCGAGCGCGTACTCGCCGTAGGTGCCGGCGTCCACGTCGTTGAGCACCGCCACCGGCACTTTGAACTCCGTATTGAAGAGCCGCTTCAGCCCCACGTTGCTCCAACCCAGGTTCGGCGCGTTGATGAGCACGCCCTTCTCCGGATTCACCAACCCCGGACAACCGATGCCGATGCCCTGCAAACCGCGCGGATCGACGCCCGCTTCCTGGATCGCCTCCTGCACCGCCTTCACCACTTTGTCCCTGCCCTTCACCTGGCCTTCCGAGCCGTTGGTGGATTTTCGCGCCGTGCCCAGCACATGATAGTTTTCATCCAGCACGACCGCCAGCATCTTTGTTCCCCCCAGATCGAACCCGATCCAAAACGGTTTCTTTTTCAAAGGCGGTTTCTGTTTCTTCTTGGCGGAGGGCTTTGCCGTTTTTTTACCATCCGGCTTCGCCTTGCTTTTTTCCTTGGTCTGTTTTTGAGCGGGCATGACTTTTGAGAATTTCCCCAAGTCAAACACGCTTGGCGGGTCGAGGACAAGTGACAATGATGAAAGCCCGAAATCCGAAGCCCGAATTTTTCCGCCTGCGGAAGACGCTGAGTAAGGCGGACGTATCGTCCGCCCTGTCTGGCGGGCTTCCCAGCCCGCCGTGTATCAAGCTGCCTTGTCCATTGCCCAAACTCAAATTCGCATGAGGGGAGCGGGCTGAAAGCCCGCTTGACGAGGCGGACGACACGTCCGCCCTACGCCAGCGCCCGGTTCACCGCGCTGAGCACCGCCTTGATGGAGGCCAGCTCGATGTTGGTGTCCACGCCGGCGCCCCAGACGGATTGGCCGCTCATTTGGATCTGGATGCAGGCCAGCGCGCTGGCTTCGGCGCCCGTTCCGAGGCTTTGCTCGCGGTAGCTGCTGACCTCGAAAGCCGGAACCTCGGCTTCCTTGATGAGCGCGTCCACGAAGGCGGCGATGGGGCCGTTGCCGGTGCCGATGACGGCGATCTCGCTGCCGTTTTTCATCAGGCTGCCGCGGCAGGTGAAGACGCCGTCCACACCATCGGCATGGAAGTGATGCAGGCTGAAAGGCGTTTCGCGCTCGATGTACTCCTGCCAGAACATGCCGCGCAACTCGGCGGCGCTCACTTCGCGGCCCAGCGAGTCCACGAGGTCGTTGGCGATGGGGCCGAACTCGCGCTGCATGTCCTTGGGCAGCTCGATGCCGAACTCGCTCTCCAGCAGGTAGGCCACACCGCCTTTGCCGCTCTGGCTGTTGACGCGGATGACCTCGCGGTACTCGCGGCCGATGTCGTGCGGGTCGATGGTCAGATAAGGCACGTCCCAAATGCCGCGCCGCTGCTCGTAGCCGGCCAGACCTTTTTCGATGGCTTCCAGGTGGCAGTTCCGCGCTGCTGTCTCCGCCGCCAATTCGCTCTCGTAACCGGCCAAGCCTTTTTTGATGGCGTCCTGGTGGCTGCCGCTGAAAGCGGTGAACACCAGTTCGCCCGCGTAAGGCTGGCGCGGCGGCACGGTCATGCCGGTGGTGCGCTCGTACATGCGGATCAGCGCGTTCATGTCGCTGAAATCCAAGCCGGGGGAGATGCCGTGCATGTAGAGATTCATCGCCACCTGCACGATGTCGAGATTGCCGGTGCGCTCGCCGTTGCCGAACAAGGTGCCCTCCACGCGATCCGCTCCGGCCAGCAGGCCCAGCTCGGTGGCGGCGGTGCCCGTGCCGCGGTCATTGTGCGTGTGCAGGCTGATGATGAGGCTGTCGCGGTTTTTGATGTGCGTGCAGATCCATTCGATCTGATCGGCGTACACGTTCGGCATGGCCACTTCCACGGTGTCCGGCAGGTTGAGGATCATCTTCCTTTCCGGCGACGGCTGCCACACGTCCATGACCGCCTCGCTCACCTCCTTGGCGAACTCCACCTCGGTGGCGCTGAAACTCTCCGGCGAGTATTGCAGCGTCACCTGCGTGCCGCTGTCCTCCAGGCGGTGCAGGCGCTCCTGGATCAGCCGCGCGCCCTTGACAGCGATCTCGATGATCTCCTCCTTGGTCTTGCCGAACACGTACTTTCGCTGCGCGGGCGAGGTGCTGTTGTACAAATGAATGATGACCCGGCGCGCGCCCATCAGGCTTTGCACGGTTTTTTCGATCAAATCCTCGCGCGCCTGCACCAAACACTGGATGGTCACGTCCTCCGGGATGCGATTTTCCTCGATGAGACGGCGGTTGAAGGCGAACTCGGTGTTCGAGGCGGAGGGAAAGCCGACCTCGATCTCCTTGAACCCGCACTTCACCAGCGCGTCGAACATCTCCAGCTTCTGCCCCACGTTCATCGGCACGGCCAGCGCTTGGTTGCCGTCGCGCAGGTCAACGCTGCACCAGATGGGCGCGTGCGTGAGGTGGCGGACCGGCCATTGGCGGTTCGGCAGGTCGATCAGCGGGAAGGGCTGGTATTTGGTGGACGGGTCGGTCAACATGGCGGTGGGCGGTGGAAAGATCAGTCGAATCAAGCAGATCTGTCTGATTGGGAATATAAAAGATGAAGAGGGGTAAAACAAGAAGCCCCGCCGGAGCGGGGCTTCCAAAAGCTGGCAATGAAGGGTTCCAGCGGAGACTTGGAAACTTACCGCTTGGAGAACTGGAAGCGTTTGCGGGCGCCCGGCTGGCCCGACTTCTTCCGCTCCTTCGCGCGCGAGTCGCGGGTTAGGAGCCCGTGGGGTTTAAGCAGGGCACGGAACTCGGGGTTGTGCGCGATGAGAGAACGCGCGATGCCGAGACGGACTGCGCCGACTTGGCCGGTAAGACCGCCGCCGTTGGTGTTGGCGTCGATGTCATAGACTTGGCGGGTGCCGGTCAGTTGCAGCGGCAGAGTCACCTGGTTTTGCAGGCTCTGCGTGGGGAAGTAGTCGTCCAAGGGACGGCCATTGATGCGGATCTGGCCGTTGCCTTCGCGGATGTGGACGCGGGCGACGGCGGTTTTGCGGCGGCCGGTGGCACTGTTGATGGGGGCGCTCATGATGGGAAAAAGAATCGAGTGGAAAAAATCAGGCCAGGGCGACGGGCTGCGGGTTTTGCGCCTCATGCGGATGCTCGGCGCCGGCGTACACTTTGAGTTTGATGCCGATCTTGCGGCCCAAGCGATTGTGCGGGATCATGCCCTTGACGGCGCGCTCGACCATCAACTCGGGCCGGCGGGCGCGCAGGCGCTCGGCGGTTTCCACTTTCTGGCCGCCGATGTAGCCGGAGACGGAGGTGTAAATTTTCTGCGTTTCTTTTTTGCCGGTCAGCACCACGTCCCGCGCGTTCACCACCACGACGAAGTCGCCGGTATCGACATGCGGGGTGAAGGTGGGGCGGGTCTTGCCGCGCAACAGGTTGGCGGCAGCCACGGCCACGTCGCCGAGGACTTTATCCTTGGCGTCGATCACCCACCATTTGCGGGTGATGTCTTGTGCTTTGGCGGAAAAGGTTTTCATCAGAATGTCAGGGGCTTGAACGATCCCCGCCGCGCCGGTTTTCAAACAAGGCCGCGCCTACGGGGGCGGGGAGATTAACTATTCGGGGAAAGGTGTCAAATGGATTCTGAAGATTAGCGGAAGCGGTTTTTGACCTCCTGCTTGTTCAGGGTTGTCCTTTGTGAGCGGCTGTTTTTGACAGGATTGACAGGATTTTGGCGGGATTAACAGGATTTGAGTTTCGGATTTCGGATTTCGGGCTTCGGATTCACTCCAGCTTCCACAGCTTCGTGTCACCACGGACGTAGAGGGCGCCGCGGCTGACGGCGGGGGTGCTGAGGACGGGTTCGTTGAGTTCAATGGAGCGCACGATGCGGCCTTCGTCAGCGGGAGAGGGATCGACCACTTGCAGCACGCCCTGCTCGCTGACGATGAACAAATGCCCGCCGGAGGCCACCGGGGAACCGCTGAACGGGCCTTTCAGGCGCAGTTTCCAAAGCTCGTCGCCGTTCGCCAAATCCGCTTTCACCAGCACGCCGGCGCTGTTGACGACGTAGAGCGCGCCGTCCAGGACGAGCGGGCTGGCGGTGCCGGGCTTGAGCTTTTCCGAGCGCCAAAGCTGGGTGGTGGAGCGCTCCTCCGGCGCCAGCGCGGTGATGCCGTGGGAAACTACATAAATCGCCTGCCGGGTGACGGCGGCGGAGGGGATGGCGGCGGCGCCGTCGCCATACTCCCAGAGCACCTCGCCGCTGCGCGGTTCGACACCGGTCAGGCCTTTGGTGGACTGCAAGGCGACGACATCGCCAAACACGACGGCGCTGCTCCAGTTCGCCGCCTTGGGGCGCTCCATGCGCCAGCGGTTGACGCCGGTTTCCACGTCGATGCCGAGCGCGAGGGATTCGCTGTCGTTCTCGCTCTGCACCACGAGCGTGTCCCCCACCACGACGGGTGACGAGGCCATGCCGAGGCTGTTGGAGGCGTTGCTGTAATCGAGCATCAAACCGCGCAGCCAGAGCAGGTTGCCGTCGAGATCGAAGGCGGCGAGGTCGTTGGAGGAATACAACGCGAAGACGCGCGCGCCGTCGCTGCACGGTGTCGGCGCGGCCACACAGGTTTTTTTGTGGCTCATGGTGCGGCCCGTCGCGCGCAGGGTGCGCTCCCAAAGCTTCGCGCCATCCTTCGCGGAAAAGCAAAGCAGATGCAGCGTGGCCTGCTCGCTGCCGCTGGCGGCGGTGATGAAAATTTTATCCCCCACGACAACCGGGCAGGACAGGCCGCGCCCAGGCAGGTCCGCCTGCCAGGCGGTTTCCAGTTCGGGACGCACCGCGTCAGCGGCGACGGCGGAGGCTTGCGGGCCTCGGAACTGGAGCCAGTCAGCAGCGGTGGCGAATGACGAATGCAGAATGACGAATGCCGGAAGCAGATGGAGCGCGGGTGTTTTCATGGTGGCGCGAGAGGGGGTTTTAGTTTTGCGCGAGGATGGCGGTGCCGGTGGCGTCGCAGACGCGGAGTTGGAAGCGCCACTCCACCGTCCACTGCTCGGTTTGCTCGTTCTGGCAGCATTTCACCAGCAGGGTGTTTTTGCCTTTTTTCAGGCGGCAGGGGAGTTTGTATTGATCCAGCTTCATGCCCCGGTGGTATTCGTCCCGGCCAAACAACAGCTCGCCGTTGAGCCAGACTTTCCAGCCGTTCTTGCAGCCGAGCCGGATTTCGGCGGCGCGTTCCGTGTCCGATTCAAACTCGGTGTAAGCATAGCCGGTGACTTCCTTCAACATGCCGAACGGCTCGTTGAAATCGACCATGCCGTATTCGTCCTCGCTCGTGTAGGGCTGCCACTTGGCCTCGGCTCCCTTGCCGGGATGAGACGCCCGCAAGTCCACCTTTTCCTCCGGCGGAAACACGCTGTCGAAACCGGCGCGGTCCACGTTGCTGAACGGCGCGATCAAATGCCACGACATGAGAAAGCCGAAGTGCTCCGGCAGGTTCACCGTCTCACCCAGGTCGCGCAAGCCTTTGGCCAGGACACCGATCTGTTCCTCGTCGCGCGCGCCAGACAACGCCTTGCGATAAGCGGCGACGGCGGCGGCTTTGTCGTCTTTTTCCACGGCAGCTTGGCCTTGCTCGATCAAGTCAGCCACAGCAAAAATCCGCAATTCCGCGGCGGGATCATGCAGCAAAGCAGGCCTGATCTCCGCAGCCAGCGCGGGCTGATGCGCCAGCAGCAACTCATAGGCCAGCAGGCGCGGCGCGGCATCATTCGCAGTGTCACGCACGACGACGGCGAGATCGTCCGCAGGCAAGGCTCCGGCGTCCAGCGCGCGCCCGGCCATCGTCTCCACCGCCGCGCGCAGCCAGTTTTGCGCCAGCGGGTTGGTGTCGTTCATGGCCTTGAACACCGCTTGGATGCGCTCCGGCCCGCCGGCGGCGATGTCCTTCCATGCGACAGAGGCATCGGCATTCCCCTGCCCTTCCTGCCCCACCCGCCGGATGGTTTCCAACGCGGAATCATCCGCGGCTTCCAACCGCGGCAGGCAGAACGACGCGGCCAAAACCGCCAAGACAATAGACAAACAGCGTTTCATCATCATAAAGAGCAAGACAACCAAGCACATACGGCGGTCATTGGCGATGTGTTTCTGCATCCGCATGGCGGTTGCGCAGGGTTTGCGCATGAAGGTGTTCCGTGACCGCCGCTGATTTTTCGTTGACCTCGAAGCTGGCGATCTGGCAAACTGGACACATGATCCAGGCCCGCTCTTTTTTCCTCGCCCTGCTGTTGCCCGCGGCGGTCTCCGCACAGGAGGACGGGACGCCCCGGCTTGCCGCCGATCTGGATCACCTGCTCAACTTCGGCGAACTCTGGCGCTGGACACGCGAGGACTTCGCCGCCCGTTATCATGCCCGGCAGGAGGCGGAAACCTCCGGCGGCGGAAAACCGCCGCAATTCGAGTGGATGGACGCGGCGCGCGACCGGGCGCGTTTCAGCCGCAAGATGTTCAGCAACGTGGAAACACGCCTGACCCTGTTCGGCCAATCGATGATCGTGGAGGAGGCCGTGGTCGAATTCGTCAAAGACCGCGCCGCCAGGGTGACGATCTCTTTTTACAACCGGGGCGACTCCGGCGAGATCTCCCAGGCCGATTTCGAGCAAGCCTTTCGCACCGTGGGACGGAACCTGAACCAAGTGCTGAAAACGCAGCCCCGCAGCGTGTTCAACCCCTCCCCCGGCGCGTCCAAGCTCGTCTCCTGGACCTGGAGCACTCCGCAGGTGGTGGCCCTGCTCGAACACAACGACTACTCCGCCCGCAGCAACGGCGGCATCATCGTCAAGCCGGAGTTCCTGCGCCTCAAGCTCGCCGCGCCGGATCAGGCCGACTGGACGATGGGCAGGCTCACCACCGGAGTCGGGCGCATGGGCATGGCCGCCAACGTGAAAAAAACACCGGAGGGCGATGTCCACATCTCCAACGTGCCGATGGTGGACCAGGGGGAGAAAGGCTACTGCGTGGCGGCCGCCTGCCAGCGCCTGTTCGAGTACCTGCAAGTACCCTGCGACCAGCACGAACTGGCCAACCTCGTCAACGTGGACGCGCAAAAAGGCGTGAGCATTCTCGCCATGCAGAAGAGCCTCAAAAAAGTCGTCAGCACCTACCGGATGAACTTCAAGGCGCACATCGACCCGGAGCAATACTATGACAAACGCCGCCAGCGCCGCGTGTCGCTCCAGCAGTTCACCAGCATCGTCAAAGATCAAACCGGCAAAGGCGCGCCCCTGCTGTGGGCGCTGGAGCTTGGCAGGCACCGCGAGGAGCCGCCGCTGCCCTCCACCGGCCAGACCCTGGGCGGCCACATGCGCATGATCATCGGCTACAACGAAGCGCAGAACCAAATTTTGTTCACCGACACCTGGGGCGCGGGCCACGAACTCAAGCGCATGGACCTCCCCTCCGCCTGGGACTGCACCATCGGCCTCTACAGCATGACGCCGCGCTAAACGCGCGGTAGCCCGGCGCAGGCCGGATGTTTTCTGACGATCTCTTTCACAATAGATTCCTAGCCATCCTCCAGGCAACCCGGAGGGTTGCCAGCCATTAGCCGGTGGTGGCGCGCAGCGACACCACCGGAACCGGAATGAACCCGGACCAACTGGTCCCCGCACGCCGGAGGCGTGCCAGCCGCGCCGCCATCAGCCGCCCGTTCCCGCGGGCACGCCTCCGGCGTGCGGCCTTGGCAGAGCGGCCCTTGCTACCGGTGACCGGTGGTGGCGCTCGTGCCTCGCTCCACCACCGGCTAATGGCTGCGATGCCTCCGGCATCCTGTTCGCTTCCCCGTTCTCTCCGGGATCAAGCATCTCCGCAGGCCGATGACTCTTACATTTGCGAGCGTTTGCCGGGACTGAGAAAGGCCGCTCGTTCCGCCACAAAAGGCAGGCCGAATCCCTGAAAACCCCGGAAACCCCTGAACCAACAGAACATTCCAAAGAAACATCCTCTTCAAGCAAGGTTAAATATAAAATTCACTTGTTCAATAATTTTCATAATTTTTGTTGGCGCGAGAGATAAAATTGATATAATTATCATATATGCAAGCGACCGCTCCTCACCCGCCCATTCCCTCGACGCTCCCCCCCATCGAGAAGCTGCCCGCCCGCAAGCCTCAATCCGCGGGCCGTGTCGCCGCCCGCAAGTCCGCCCCCAGCTCCGGTTTCCGCTGGATCATGCTGGCGCTGACGGGGGACGCCGCCATGGCCGTGCTCGGCTCCCTGCTGGCGTTTTACATCCGCTTTAACACCTTCGTGCGCGACCTCGGCGTGTACGAGGCGCTGAGCATGCGCCAGTACCTCGGCCACATGGTGCTCGGCTCCGTCTCCCTGCTGATGGTGCTGGGCTGGATGGGGGTGTATCAAAAAAACGCGCTGCTGCGCCCGCGCTGGGTGGCGGATCGCATCTTGAAGAGCGTCTTTTTCTGGACCCTGGGCTTTTTGACCTTCACGCTGGCCT
Source organism: uncultured Verrucomicrobiaceae bacterium (assembly GCA_964573315.1). Taxonomy (GTDB): domain Bacteria; phylum Verrucomicrobiota; class Verrucomicrobiia; order Verrucomicrobiales; family Verrucomicrobiaceae; genus JAGRPD01. The sequence goes on from CAZNKC010000070.1 coordinate 23,030, forward strand.
TCAAACTGCAGCCGCCGATCTCCCGCGTCTATACCGCGCTCAACGGCGTCTGCGTCTTCGCCCTGCTGGAAGTCTGGCGCGCGCTGTTCACGCGCCTCATGCGCCAACCCAAGCGCCTCGGCGCGCTGCGCCAGCGGTTGCTTTTCGTCGGCTGGAGCGAGGATGCGGAGCGGCTCTACCATACCCTCTCCAAAGACCGCTGGTCCGCCCTGACGGTGGTCGGCAGGGTCACGCCCGAGGACAACGGCGGCGAAGCCCCCTATGAAGGCAGGCAAAAACCGGCGCTGCTCGGCACCACGGCGGATCTGGAGAGCCTGCTCCCCCGTCACGACGTGGACATGGTGGTGCTGGCGGACTTCTACGGCCCGCGCGAGCAACTGCTGCGTCTGGCGACGCTCTGCGAGCGTGAGTTGGTGGCCTTCAAAGTCATCCCCTCCTGCTTCCGCATCTTCGTCTCCGGCCTGCACCTGGAGACCATCTCCGGCACGCCCATCCTCGGCGTGGACCGGCTGCCGCTGGACAGCCCGCTGAACTGGGCCGTGAAACGCGCCACGGACATCGCCGGCGCGCTCGTCGGCCTGGCCCTTTCCGCACCGATCATCGCCGTCTTCGGCGCGCTCGTGTGGCTGGAATCCCGCGGCTCCATCTTCTACCGCCAGCGCCGCGCCGGCATCATCGGCAAACCCTTCGACAT
>CAZNKC010000071.1:0-23286 GCA_964573315.1 uncultured Verrucomicrobiaceae bacterium
CATGTCTTGACCTTGTGACTGATTGAGGGTTAAAATGCCATGATGAGGAAATTTTCGAATCCCAACCCCATTCGCGGGATCTATCTCGGCGTCTTGATGACTTGGCTGCTGTCCTGCCTGCCTGCCGTCGCGCAATTGGTCGTTTATGAGCTGGAGTTCAAACGCACGGACGGCTTCAACGACCGGCCCTTCACAGGCGGGTACCTCGTGGCGCCGGTGGAGGGCGGGACGAGTTCGTTCGTCTTTACCCAGGGCGAGCGCGGGGACAGGACGATCGTGCCGGCGCACAATGCCGGGAAGCTGTTCCGGGCGGTGACCGAGAAACGCGAGGTGCGCTGGGTGGCGCAGGCGCAGGTGGGCGTGGCCGCCAGCACGCCGCCGCCCTCCAATGGCGACGATGACGGGATCGACGATGGCAGTGATGACGACGGCGCTGTCACGCCGCCCACCCAAACCGGTGTGGCCACGGGCTCTTTTCTGGCCACGGGAGAGGCGGAGTTGAACGCGACCTTCCGCACGCCGCTGGTGACTTTTGAAACGAGGATCGCCAAGTCGCTCAAAGGGCGCAACATCACCGCCGGCTCGGATGCGGTGGATGACTCCAAACGGCACATCGGGTTCGTCAGCCGGGGAGACTGGCGGCTGGATTTTGACCGCGAGCAAACGGACATCGTGAACCGGGAGGACATGGATCTGGCGACGGCGACGGAGTATTTGGTGACCTTGCTGCAAGGCGGTTCCGATGGCGGCGGCGGCGGTGGAGTGGTGGATCGGCAATTGTTCATTCAGACCCCTCCCGTCCTGCCGGCTGCGGTACGGGGGGCGGATTACCCCGCATTTCAACTGCAAGGCTCCGGTGGAGCGCCGCCGTTCGCTTACACTTGGACGCTGGCTCCTGGAAGCTCTCTGCCAACCGGACTCAGCCTGACACCCGGTGGCATACTCAGCGGTACGGTAACAGCGGCCACTAACACGTACTCATTCACCATCGTACTTTCCGATAGCGCTTCCTCGCCTCCAGCATCAAGAGCATTCACCTTGCAGGTAGTGGAGCAACTGACGATCACCACGGAGTCGCCGCTGCCCAATGGCGAAGTCGGAGATACTTATGGGCCGGTCATACTGTCGGCGGCGAATGGGAACGGCACCCTGACTTGGTCTTTGGCCAGCGGTTCCCCCCCGTTGCCGGACGGCATGAACTTGCTCGCAAACGGCACCCTTCATGGCTCACCCACTGAAAGCGGCTCGTTTGAGATCAGCGTCCAAGTGTCTGACTCCGGCCCTCCCGCGCAATCCGTCACCAAGAATCTCCAGCTTACCATCGATCCTTGATCGGTCTGAGTGGAGGGATGCCCGGCGCAAGAGAGATGCTGGCGGCCATCGCGTTTCCCGGCAAGGGCAAGGGTGTTGGGGGCGTACTAACGGTTGAACCTATTTTCCCATGCACCCCGTCGAACACCAGATTCAGCAGACCCGGCGCGAGTTTTTGACGACGAACGCGAACGGGCTGGGCGCGTTGGCGCTGGGGGCGCTGCTGGCGGAAGAGGGGCTCGTCACACCCGCGACAGCGGCGACAGGCACCGGTGAGATCACGGACCCGCTGGCGGCGAAGCAGCCGCATTTTCCGGGCCGGGCGAAGAACTGCATCTTCATCTTCATGGAGGGCGCGCCGAGCCAGATGGACCTCTTCGATCCGAAGCCGAAGCTCAATGAACTGCACGGCCAGCCGCTGCCGGAGAGCATGACCGAGAAGGTGCGCTTCGCCTTTCTCAAGAAAGAGACTGCGCGGCTGATGGGCAGCCCGCGCACGTTCGCCAAGCACGGCCAGAGCGGCATGGAGTTCAGCGACCTGCTGCCGAACATGGCGAAGACGGCGGACGACTGGCTGATGGTCCGCAGCCTGCACACGGAGCAGTTCAACCACCACCCCGGCCAGCTCGTGTTGCATTGCGGGCGGGCGCAGTTCGGCCTGCCGACGGTGGGTTCCTGGCTGAACTACGGATTGGGCAATCCCTCGCGCAATCTGCCGGGCTACGTGGTGCTGACGGCGGGGCGCGGCACCAGCGGCGGCGCCAGCCTGTGGCAGAGCGGTTTTTTGCCGAGCACTTACGCGGGCGTGCTGTTCCGCAACCAGGGGGAGCCGGTGCTCAATCTGCAAAATCCACCCGGTCTGCCGATGAGCCTGCAACGCAAGGGTCTGGACACGTTGATGGAGCTGAACCAGAGCCGCTACGACCAGTTGCGCGATCCGGAGATCGCCAGCCGCATCGCTTCCTACGAACTGGCGTTCCGGATGCAGAGCGCCGCGCCGGAATTGATCGATATCAAAGGCGAGAGCGAGGCCACGCTGGAAATGTACGGCGTGAACCGGCCCGATCCGCCGGTCAAAGCGGCGCGCGCGGGCGGGCCGGGGCAGTACAAGGCGTTCGCGACGAACTGCCTGCTGGCGCGGCGGCTGGTGGAGCGCGGGGTGCGTTTCGTCAGCATCATGCACGCCTCCTGGGATCATCACTCGAATCTGGACAGCGAGCTGGCTTTCAACGCCGGCATGGCGGACCAGCCCATCGCCGCGCTGATCAAAGACCTCAAGCAGCGCGGGCTGCTGGAGGACACCATGGTGGTGTGGGGCAGTGAATTCGGCCGCACGCCGCTGGGGGAGAATCGCAACGGCCGCCCCGACGTCACCGGCCGCGACCACCATCCCTTCGCCTTCACCATGCTGGCGGCGGGCGGCGGCTTGAAAGGCGGGCTGACCTATGGCGAGACCGACGAGATCGGCTGGGGCATCGTGCGCGACCCGGTGGACATGCACGATTTCCACGCCACGATGCTGAACCAGTTCGGCTTCGACCACCTGCGGCTCACGCATCGTTTCCAGGGCCGGGATTTCCGGCTCACGGATGTGGCCGGGCGGGTGATTCACGATTGGATCGCGTGATGAAAACCGGAGGTCTTTGACAGGCGGCGCGGGCTGGCGGCGTACATGTCCGTCTATGTCTATAAATCGAGTCATTGTTGGAGTTTGCATGGCGGGTGTGCTGGCCGGTCGAACGTGGGGAGCCGAGGCTGTCACCGAAAAAATCGACATCCTCGAATTGAAGAAAGCCGGGCAGGTGGAGTACCACATCAACCCGAGCCAGGACTTCGCCGATCCGGCGGAAGAAATTTTCCAGATCAAGGACGACGGCCACCTGCACATCAGCGGGCGCGGCTACGGCTACATGGTGACGAAGGAGAGCTACAAGGACTACCACCTCGTCATCGAATTCAAATGGGGCGCCAAGACCTGGGGCAAACGCGCCGACCGCACCCGCGACAACGGCATCCTCGTCCACTCCTACGGCCCGCACGGCGCGTACGGCAACACCTGGATGGCCAGTATCGAGGCGCAGATCATCGAGGGTGGCATCGGCGATATTTTGGTGCTCTCGCCCAAGCTGCCGGACGGTACCGAACTCATCACCAGCGTCACCGCCGAGTTTGATCTGGACCGCGACAAGGAAAAACGCTGGAAGAAAGGCGCGCCGCGCCAAGAGGTGACCAAGGGCCGCATCAACTGGGAAAAACGCGACGAAGACTGGGTGGACAAGCTCAACTTCCGCGGCAAGGACGATCCGGATTCTCCCGTCGGCGAGTGGAACCGCATGGAAGTCATCGCCAAGGGCGACACCCTGCAATACTTCGTCAACGGACGGCTGGTAAACGAGGCGTTCGAGTGCAAGCCGGCGGAGGGCCGCATTTGTGTCCAAACCGAAGGCGCGGAAATGATCGTGCGCCGCTACGAACTGCATCCGCTGGGCGCCTTCACGGAAAAATGGAACCCCATCCAGGCCAGCGGCGGCTCGAACATCGACGTGCGCCACGGCCAGGACAAGCCGCTCAGCCCGGAGGAATCGCTGGCGCAAATCCAGCTTGACGGTCCGTATGAGGCGCAGCTTGTGGCCAGCGAGCCGTTGATCCAGGATCCCGTGGAGATCACCTGGGACGAGCAGGGGCGGCTGTTCGTCGCCGAGATGCGCGACTACCCGCTGGGGCCGCCGAATCCCGGCGACCCCTGGCTCTCCCGCGTCTCCCTGCTCACCGACGAGGACGGCGACGGACGCATGGACAAAAGCATCGTCTTTGCCGACAACCTGGATCACGTCCAGGGTCTGCTGCCTTACAACGGCGGATTGATCGCCACCACGCGCACGCAGATTTTGTTTTTGAAAGACACCGACGGCGACGGCAAAGCGGACGAGATCAGGCCGCTCATCAAAGGCTTCAATCCCCGCCACAGCCAGCTCCAGGTCAGCTCCCCGCGCTGGGGGCTGGACGGCTGTGTCCACTTCAACAACGGCCTCGACTCCAAGGAAATCTATCCAGCCGATGATCCCAATGCCGTCGTCAACGTGCCGCGCGCCAACTTCAAATGGGATCCGCGCACCGGCGAGATCACGCCCACCGGCGGCCCCGGCCAGTATGGCGGCGCGTTCGATGACTGGGGACATCATTTTTACTGCTCGAACCGCAACCCGGTCATGTTCACCGTCATGCCCTGGGAGGCCATGCGGCGGAATCCGCACGCCGGCATCACGCAGAACCATGAGGACATCGCCCCTCCCGGCGCGGACACGCGCGTCTTCCCGCTCAAGATCACCCACACCACCGCGGACGCCCACGCCGGCACAAACACCGCTTGTTCCGGCTTGGGCGTCTATCGGGGGCATCTGATGCCGGAGTTGAAAAACAACGTGTTCGTACCCGATCCCACCGGCCAGCTCATCACCCGCTACCAGGTCGAGCCGAACGGCGCGAGCTTGAAGGCCACCCGAGTCGGCGATCGCACCGAGTTCTTCCGCAGCGGCGACGAATGGTGCCGCCCCGTCAACTTCACCACCGGCCCCGACGGTGCGATTTATGTGTGCGACATCTACCGCCGCTGGATCGACCACGCCCGTTTCTTCCCCGAGGAATTCGTCAAAAACAACGACATGCGCGAGGGCGAAAACCAGGGCCGCATCTGGCGCATCGTGCCGCGTGGCACAGGCATTCTGCCTGTGACGAGTGGACCGGGCATTCTGCCCGGTCAGGTGGATGCGGGCAAAATGCCCGCATCACACGAAACAGGCAAAATGCCTGTGCCACCCCCCATCGAGCCCGCGCCGAAGGACATCGAAGGACTCGTCGCTTGGCTCGGCCATGAGAACGCTTGGCAGCGGGAGACAGCGCAGCGGTTGTTGGTGGAAGATGCAACCCCATCTCATGCGGAGAAGGTTTTACAGACGATTGAGACTCACATGCCGGCGGTGGCAAAGACCACTGCCGGGAAGATCAATCTCATGTGGACAGTCGTATCGCTGATTGGTCACCTTCCAGAGGACAAACAGAAATCCACGGAGCGCAGGATTCTAGCGCCGCTCTTGACGGCAAACGAGGATCCTCGTGTCATTGAAAATGCGATTCGCATTAGCGCTCTTGGATACGCATACCTGATTGATTTGAATGGCCGATTCATCACTGATGGCAAATCATCGAATGATCTCGACAACCACCCGGATGACAGGGTGTTGATGGAATACCTTTGTTATCACTTGACTCGATTCGATGACATTGACAGCGCCCATGCGGGTGATCCAGCCTACCTGGGGAAGCGTCTGGGAGACCCGTGGATTCAGAAGGCTGTGGCAAGCACTTACGGTTTGGTTCTTCCGGGAACGAGTTTGTTCTTCATGTTTAGCGAAGATGAGATTGCCGCGCAGATAAATCCAAAGGCGGAAGAACTTGTTCGGCTGCTTGCGCGTTGCTCATCAAGCGACGGCAACAGAATGATGGAATTTGAAAATGCCATTCGCTGCTTGGAGTCAAAACCCGGCCAGCTTACTTGGTGGAAACCCGCCCTCCTCCAAGGTCTCGCCGAAGGTTTCCCAAAATCCGGCGGCAAGCTTGGCGCGAAATCGCTCGCCGACTTTGTGGCGAAGCCGCCGCAGGGATTCGAGGACGCGGCGAAGGAGATCGGCGTGCTGCTGGCGAAGGTGGATGAGGTCATCGCCGATCCGAAAGCGCCGCTGGATCAGCGGCTGGCGGTTTTGCCTTTGCTCGGGCAGCGCAAGTGGGAGGCCGTGCGGCCCGTGGTGAAGGAATTGCTCGGCCCCGGCCAGCCGCCGCCGCTGGCGGCGGGGGCGCTGGCACTGCTGCGGAAGTTCCCGGCGTCCTCCACCGCGCCGCTGATTTACGAGCTGCTGCCGGAGGCGGGTCCGGCCTTGAAACGGGATTTGGTGCCGCTGCTGACGGCGAACACGGGCACGGCGCTGGAGCTTTTCAAGCGCATGGAGAAGGGCGAATTCCCCACCGCCTGGGTGGACGTGGAGACGCGTTGGAAATACCAGCGCAACACCGGCGAGCTGGGCGATCTGGCGCGGAAGCTGTTCGGCGAGGCCAGCAGCGACCGCGCGGCGGTGGTCGCCGACTACGCGGAGTGCGCACAAAAGCTGGGCGATGCGGAGCGCGGGCGGCAGATTTTCGCCCTCAACTGCGTGGCCTGCCACAAGCTGGGAGACGTGGGCGTGGACGTGGGGCCGCCCCTCTCCGATGTGCGTGCCAAGCCGCCGGAAGCGCTGCTGTCAGACATCCTCGATCCCAATCGCATGTTCGAGGCGCGCTGGAGCGCCTATCAGATCGACACCAAGGATGGCCGGATGCTCAGCGGTCTGGTCACGGCGGAAAGCGAGACGGAAGTGACGCTGACGATGATGGGCGGGATCAAGGAGGCCGTGCGGCGGGCGGACATCAAGGTCATGAAAAGCCTGGACCGCAGCCTGATGCCCGTGGGCCTGGAGGCGGCGCTCAACAAGGAGCAGATGGCGGATTTGCTGGCCTTTTTGCTGGGGAAATAAGCGCGCTGCGTGCCAAGCAGCAAGGAGCGGCGGTTTGTAAACGCCTCCCAACCAATCCGGCGGTTCCAAGCCGCCGCTCCTTGGGCCTTTACCCTAGATTCGTGAATAAGGAAAACAGGAAGGCAGGAAAAGGGATATGGAAGGGGCTTCTCTGGCAGAGTGGCCGGCTCCTCTTTTGAGTGAAGGCTCGCAAGTTCGCCAGCGCTTGTATTCCCTCTCCTTTTCTTGATTTCCTGCCTTCCTCATTTCCGTTTTGAGGTTTACCGTCCACAATAAACCGGCTGTGATTTTGTTTGGTACGCGGGGAGGGGGTCGAACCCTCGACCAATTGGTTAAAAGCCAACTGCTCTACCACTGAGCTACCCGCGCTCGATTTTTGGGGGCCGGATACATACTCATGAGCCGGGGGGCTGCAAGCATGAATAGTCTCCAAAAACGAGTTTTTCCGCGAGACCGGCGAGATCTTTGCCGCCGGCCCGGCGGTTGACGAGCCAGGCGTGGAGGCCCGCGGCGGCGGCTCCGCGCAAGTCTGCCTCCGGTTCGTCTCCGATGTGAAGCGCGTTTTCTGCGGCGAGCCCGGCATTCGCCAAGGCGTGGCGAAAAATGCGCGGGTGAGGTTTGCCGGCGCCGACGCGGCTCGACAGAGTCCAAGTTTGGAAATAGTCCGCGATGCCCAGGCCGCGGAGGATGGAGTGGAGGCGGAGGTCGAAGTTGGAGAGCAGGTGCAGACCGTAATGCGGGCGCAGGATGTCGAGGGCCGGGATCACATCATCGAACAACCGCCAAGCGGACGGTTGCGCGAAATGGCGGTAGAGCGCGTCGAAGAGGCGGTCAAATACCGGTTCTGGAATGCCGGAGGGGACCGCTTCACCGAAGGCGCGGCGGGCAACTGCTTCCCACCAAGAGCGGTCATCATCCTCCGGCGCGGGGCTGCCCTCGGCGCGTTCCGGGGCGGGCGTTTCCCGCCAAGCCCGGAAGAAAGCTTGTTCGATGACGGCGGGAGAAACCCGCACGCCATGAGCGCCGCCGAAGCGGGCGTAGGTTACGCCGACGGGTTCCGCCAGTTCGATCAAAGTGCCGGCGGCATCAAAGAAGATGCCGCGGATGACGGGCATGGGCGGTGTCCGCAGGGGTTTGCCGCTCAGGGCGTCACGCTGCGATAGCCTTTGCCGCTCTTGCCCGACACATAAGGATCGGCGGGAGGTGCTTCCTCGGCGATATCCGCCGGGGTTTTGTATTTGCCCATGCCTTTCCTTTTGAAGAGACAGCCACGGTCATTGTAGCTGCCCACCATCCAGGGTTTGGTGGAGCAGGAGGCGAGAAGTGAAAGCGAGACGAGAGCGATGAGCCATTTCATAACGGAAGAAATTCAGTTTGGCGGGTGATGCCCGCATTTGTCAAAAAAAATCCGCGCTAAAATCGGATATTCGGACGGGCGGCGGAAGCGTCAGGGGCATTGGAGGTAGCTGGGGGAGAAGGAATTCGCGCTGCCGGTGGCGCGTTTGCGGTTTTGCAGCGGCGCCCAGAAGCTGCCGGTGAAGCTGCTGAAACGCCGCCACGCGGGGAGGTCGGATTGGGAGGCATATTGCGATGCGGCCTGAGCCTGGGATGAGGAGGCGCCGTTTTTCGCGTCCCCGCCGGGCCGGGAGCCGGCTTGATCGGCGGTGTATCTTTGAACGGCGTCGATCGCGCTGAGCAGCCAGTCAGTCCCGGTGCCGGTGGACTGGGCCACGACCACGTCGAGGCCGGGGTCGTAGGCGAAACGGTCCTGCAAGTCCAGCGGAGCCTGCGCCAGCGGGATGCGCGAGCTGCCGGTGTGGTGCATGATGGCGATGTGGGTGTCAGTGACTTCCTTGATCCTGGCGTTCCGATAGGTCTGCATGCCAAATGCCACGTCGCCGAGCACGAGGCCGGGCGCTGTCGTGCGTACATGCTTGCGATAGTCCTTTTTGTATTCGGCGAATTTTCCCATGGTTTCGCGGATGGCATCCGCGGTTTCGTTCAATCGCCGCACGCTTTGGGCGAATTCATTAAAATCCTCCTCCTTGGAGTCGAGGGCTTTCAGGTAGGTGCGCCTGAGGTCGCTTACGGTGCGGGACATGTCCGCAGTCTCTTGGGCCAAGCGTTCCTGCTTTTCCTGGAGTTGGGAAAGCCTCAAGCCGCCCTTGCGGCAGCCGCAAAGCGCCATCAGAGAGATGAGAATGGACCAGTAAATTAGGCGCATGATTTTAGGTAACAATACAAAAGGGACGCGTTGTGACAAGCGGCAAATGACGGGCCAAGGAGATTTTTCAGGCGCGGCGCGCGCGTCTCGTCAAACGGCGACGAGCCGGCGCGGGCGCAGGAACAACAAGTGACCGCTGACGCTTTCCAGCGGCAGGCCGGTGAGCCGTGCGACGGCGCGGCGGTAAAGGGCGAGCTGGGGGGCGTAACCGAGGCGTTTTTCCTCCAGCGCGGCGGCGTCCGGGGCTTCGTCTGTTTTGAAGTCGATCACCCGGGCGCTGACGATGTTTCCGGTTTCGTCATGGTCGAGGACGACGCGGTCGAACACGCCGGACACCCAGCCGCCTTCGTCGATGAAATCGAAAGGCTTTTCCCGCCAGACCTGCGCGTGTGGATTGGGCTGGGCGAGCGCGGGGGCGCAAGCCGGATCGTCCAGCACGGGCAAGATGAGGCCCAGCGCGAGGCTGGTGGCGGGGTCGTTTTCCGGCAGCAGGCCGCGCTGGGTCCAGCGGGCGATGAGCGGCTCGGCGGAATCTTGTGCGGACCACCATTCCACCTCCGCCAGCAGTTCGTGAACGCGTGAGCCGAGATTGCGCCCGATGTCGCGCCCGGGCGCGAACAGGACTTTGCCGGGGACATGAAAAGCTTCCTCGCCGGAGGGGGTGCGGCGGCGCTGGCGTGGCTGGTTTTGGCGGACCGATTCGGACAGCGGGGCGGGGGATTCCAGGACCGGCGGCGGCGCGGCGGCGGCCGGTTGCAAGGGGAAGGCGTCGAACCAGCCGGGATCGCCGTGCTGCCAGGAGAGGATGATTTTTTCCCCGTCGAGGTCCATGTCTTCGCCCCGCGAGTCCGCTCCCAAACGCCGCCGGAGGAAGGTGTCCGCTTTGATGGAGGACGGGTTCTTCGGAGCGGGCGGGGTGGCCATGTAGAGGCCGCGCTTGGCGCGTGTCATGGCGACGTAGAGCAGGCAGAGGGATTCAAAACCCGCTCCGGCGCGGGCGAGACGCTCTTGCTCGCGCAGGACGGTGTCGGATTCGGCGCAGATTTTGAGCGGCTCTTGCAGAACCCATTCGGTCCGGCCATCGTCCCGGCGCACCAGCCAGCCGGACCGGCGGCGCTGGTTCATGGCTTGGTGGCCGAAGCCGGCAAGGATGACGATGTCGAACTCGAGGCCTTTTGACTTGTGAATGGTCATGACCTGGACGGCATCCGGGGCGGAGGGGTGGGAGAGGCGGTGGTCGCGGGCGGCTTGCAGGAAGGAGTCGATGTCGCGCGAGCCGGTCTCGTCAAAGGCGGCGCAGAGGTCGGCAAACTCGGCGAGCCGGCGTTGATGAAAGGTGTCGAGGTCCGGCCGTGCCTGCCGGATGCGGGCGGCCCATTCGAGGGCGAAGGCGGCGAAGCCGCGCTCGAAGACGCGCCCGGCCACCCGCAGCGCGGTGACGGCGGCGCCGTGCTCGTTGTTTTCGATCAGCGGGTGCAGCGGGGTCATGCGCAGGTGCTCCAGAGCGGCGGTGTCGGCGGGGTGAGCGGCGAGTTGCAGCAGGGAGAGCAGGGCGAGCACGGGGGCGTTGTCGGTGGCGGGCTGGACTTGGGATTCGGTGACGACGTTCATGCCGGTGAGCGCGCGCAGCGCGTCGGAGAGGTCGGTGGCGTGACTGTTTTGGCGCACAAGCACCGCGCAGGTGAGGCCGCGGCGCAGAGGCTCCAGGCGGCGCAGCAGGGCGGCGACGGCGCGCGTCACGGGCGAATGATCGGGGCCATCATCATCGTCTTTTTCATCCGCGGCGGTTTCCAACAGCGCGGCATAGCCGTTCATGTCCTCTTGGCTGGCGATGTGGGTTTCAAACAGCCAGTCCTCGGTGGAGCCGGGCAGGAGTTCCTCGATGGCGGCGCGGTCCGCGAAGACACGGTTGACGGCTTCCAGGACGGCGGGCGCGCTGCGGTAGGATTTGGCGAGGGCGCCGAGGTGGATGGCGCCGGCGTGCCGGTGCTGGAGGCCCGTGAAGATTTTGGGCTCCGCCTGCCGCCAAGTGTAGATGGACTGCTTGACATCCCCCACGGCGAAGAAGCTGCGGCGGCCGCCGTTGTCTTGCAGGACCTCGGAGACGAGCCGGCTGGTGACGCGCCACTGGTTGTGGCTGGTGTCTTGAAACTCGTCCAGCATCCAGTGATCGAAGCGTCCGTCGAGACGGTAGCAAATTTCCTCGCCGGACCAGCCTCCATCTTCCGCCAGGGAGCCGCCGAGCAGCCGCGGGATGTCGGCAAAGGCCAGCCGTCCGTGGGAGCGGACGCGCCGCGCGTAGCATTCCTCGTAAGCCTCCAGAAACCGCGCCAGGAAACGGGTGCGATGGGCGCGCACAAGGAACTCGCGCTGGCAGAGCAGGCGGGCAAGCCGGGTCCAGGCGCGGGCGGTGTCTCCGGTGATGGCGGTTTCACGCCGGCCCCAGGTCACGGCGGCGTCGCCGTTTTGCAGGGCGTCGAAGTGTTTGACGGTGAGCTTGAGGAAGCTTTCCACGGACTTGGGCGGCGGCGCGCCGGGCGTGGTGAGCGGCGCTTCCTCGACGAGGCTGTCCAGCAGTTGGGAGCCGCTGGGTGTGGCCGGTGGAAAAAGGTCGCGCAGCGCGGCGGCGGCGGCTTGGATATCCTCGGAGGAAGGAGCCGCGTCCGCGGCCAAGTCCCAGTCCGGCCAGATGATTTTGGGATCGCCCCAGACGGCGGGTCCGGGGCTGTCGTTCCAGAGCTGATGGTTGTCCTCCACCCAGCCGCGCAGGATCTGCTCGATGCTTTTTTGCTCGCTGCCGAAGCTGGCCTGCTTGACCGCGTCCAGGATGAGCTTGGCGGTGGGGTCGCCGGCGTTTTGATGCAGCATGTCGAGCAGGGCGTCGAGCGTCTCCATTTGCGCCAGCGCGGCCTCGTTCTCGTCCATCACCGTGGCGGCAGCGGGCAGGCCGGACTCGAGCGGGAAGCAGGCGGCGATGGAGGTGAAAAAGCTGTCCAGCGTGCCGAGGCGCAGCCGGTGGGTCTGGCGCGTCAGGCGGCGCAGCAGCGCGCCGTAGTCCACATCCGGCGGCGGCGCGGGTTGCAAGCCGGCGAAATACTCCGCTGCGTCCAGTTTCCCGGAAGCGAGCCGGGCCAAGCCCGCCAGGATGCGGTTGAAGAACTCTCCCGCGGCCTTGCGCGTGAAGGTCATGGCCACAATGGAGCGCGGCTCCTCGCCGAGGGCGAGCAAGTGCAGGTAGCGGCGCACCAACTGCCACGTTTTGCCGGAACCGGCGGAGGCGGAGATCAATTCGTGGCGCAGACCTGGCATGGCCACACAGTTAGCGCAGGGCGTGGCGGGCGGTCAAGCCCGCGGACGGCGTCTCCAAGCGCTCCAAGCAAAACCATAGGTCACGGCCACCAAGGCCAACCCGGCCACGAGAGCCGGCAGACGGTCCGCGGCCCCGCTTATTTCCAAGGGAGCCAGAGCGGCCACCGTCACCTCGCTCAAAACATCGGCCGCGCCCGGGGAGCCCGCCATGAGCGAGGCAGCTCCCAGCCCGAGCACCAGTACGAAGTTTCCAAGAATGAGGGCTTGCATGATTTTTAGCGGCTTGATTCTTTAGCGAGGGATGGGGTCATATCAAGAACTTTTCCAGGTAAATGTTGATTCTTAAGGAATGAAAAGCGTGGCGGCAATTTCGTGAGTGAGTGTCTGAAAAGCTGTGATTATAAGCTTAAAAGGTGAAGTTGCGCTTTGCGGCATAAGTAATGATTTAGGATATTTAAGGTGTGATGTGGCGATTTTTGATGCCATCTTTGCCTCTGCAAAGCATTCTTCATGCCAGACCGGTGAACGGTTGGCGCGAGACACTTCTCCAAAGCCCAAGTCCCGGTCCCGGGCTTGTCTCTTGACCTGTTGACTTTGCCTGACTCCTTGGTTCCGCCTCTCAACGCATCGCTTTTTTCGCGGCAGCGTGCAAATCCTTGAGCGCTCCGGCAAGGCGCAGGCCGGCGGTGACTGCCTGCTGATCCGCCACCGTGCGGGCGCGGGCGGCGTAGTCGTTCAAGACCGCATCAGGCATGGAGACCTTGACGATGTTTTCCGTGCGGGTGCCCTGGGAGCGGCTGGAGCGGGTGATGGTCTCGACTTGGGCTTTGGCGATGCGCTCCAGCAGCGCCGGCGAGTACACGACGGTTCCGGCCAGGGCATGGCCTTCGCGCAGCCAGTCCAGCGGCTGCTTGACGGCGGCGGCCGCGCGGCCTTTTTCCCAGAGCGCGGGCCTGGCCTTGAGCGCCTCGGCGCGTGCCAGGATGTCGGCGTGCGTGTTGGTCGCGCCGTTGAACAGACTGTCCCAGAAGGCGTGCAGCACGTTGGAATTCATGCCGGTGCTTTTGCCTTTCAAACCGAAGATCTCGATCCCATTGGCGCCGCGGTCGCCCTCCGGCAGTTTTTCGGGATCGAAGAGCTGCGCGCAATGGCAGGGCTGGTGGGTGTCGCCGACGAGATGGAACAGCCAGAGCAGGTTGATGGCGCGCTCGCTGGCGGGCACGGCGGGGTCCGGGATTTCGGCGTAAATTTTGGCGAAGGTCTGCATGGAGTTGAGCTTGTGCTGCGGCTCCACTTGGCCCGGCTGCCAGGCGGTGGCGGGCTCCACGTCGTGCTCCTTCAAGGCTTGGCGCGCGGCCTCGCTGGTGAATACCGCGAGGTCGGTATAATGGCGCTCCGGGAGGCTGTACCGCTCGCTGATGGCGGCGGCGTTTTCGTAGCCTGACTTGTAGCGCACGATGTCCGCCCAAACCGATGCCTGACCGAAGTACCAGCGCTGCCGGGTTTCCTCGTCGGGATTTTCCGGCAGTTCCTTGGCGATCTTGGCGGCAAACAATTCCTCGTGCGTGGGCGCGGCTGCCAGCAGGCCCATGACCCAGCGGCGCTCCTCCGCGTCGAGTTGGTCGCAGGCCAGATAGGCGATCACTTTGTGGCCGCCGTCCCACCAGGCTTGGGTCTCCAGCGCGAAGAGGAAGGGCAGGGCGATTGCCGAAAGAAAGAGCCGTTGCGGTGAGAGCATAAAAAAATCGGGGGACGGGAGTTTTGGGGATGCCTGTGCAGCATGGACCGTTCCACGCGCAATGCCAGCGCAAAGCGGTGACGATCAGGCTTCAATCTTGATCGTTTTGAGGCGGGCCGCTTGGCCGCTCTTGATGGATACCGCCGACTTCGGACAGCCGAAGTGTTTGGCGATCAGCGCCAGCAGTTCCTTGTTGGCCTTGCCGTCCACCGGCGGCGCCTTCAACTGCGCGAGCCATAAGCCGTCGCTTGTTTCCTCGAGCGCGCTGGCGCGCGCATTGGGTTTTACCTTCACTTGAATGATCTTCATGACGTGTTGCGCTCAAATGCAATGCCGAGCAAAGCGTCAAAGACGCAGGCTGGCAAGGCGTTGAAGCGGCTAAGAAACAGAAGAGCAGGACGTTTCCGTCCGGTGGATACACCGCGGTTTGTCCCATCCGATTTTCCCCACCAGCCCAAACCATGAAACCACCGCTGCTTTCGTCACTGCTGTTGCTGCCTGCCACCGTGTTTGCCGCCGACTGGCCCGCTTGGCGCGGTGCGGATGGCAGCGGCATCTCCACGGAAAAAAATCTCCCCACCCAATGGAACGCCACAGAGAACGTGCGCTGGAAGGTAGATTTGCCCGAAGCCGGCAACTCGACGCCCATCGTCGTCGCGGGCCGCGTGTTTCTAACCCAGCCGGAGGGTGAGCAACGCGCCTTGATGTGCTTTGACCGCGCCGATGGCAGGCTGCTCTGGCAGAAAGGCGTCACGACTCGCGAGCCTGAGCCGACGCACAAGACCAATCCCTATTGCTCCCCCTCGCCGGTGTCGGACGGCGAGCGGGTCATCGTTTCGTTTTCCTCCGACGGCCTGTTTTGCTACGATCTGGAAGGGCGCGAGTTGTGGCGGCGCACGGACTTGGGGCGGCAAATCCACATCTGGGGCGGCGGTTCCTCGCCCGTCATCCACGGCGACTTGTGCTTTCTCAATTTCGGTCCCGGCGAAACCACCTATCTCTTGGCCGTCAACAAACACACCGGGGAAACCGTGTGGCGGCAGGAGGAAGAAACCGGCTACGGCAAGCCGCCCACTGCGGATGTGCGCGGCGGCGGCAAAGGCGGCGGCAACGCCACTTATATCGGCTCCTGGACCACGCCGTTGCCCGCCAAAATCGAAGGCAAGGATCAACTCCTGATGATCTGGCCGCGCCGCCTTGCCTCCTACGACCCGGCCAGCGGCAAAGAACTGTGGACTTGCGAGGGGCTGAATCCCCTGGTGTACACCTCGCCTCTCATCGAGGACGGCATCGTGGTGGCGATGGGCGGTTTCGGCGGCACGGCGCTGGCCGTGCGCGCCGGCGGCAGCGGCGATATCACCCGCTCCCGCCGCCTCTGGCATGATCCCAAAACCATGCAGCGCATCGGCTCCGGCGTCATCCATCGAGGGCACATCTACATCCACAACGATCCCGGAGTGGCCCAGTGCTTTGAACTCAAATCCGGCAAAATGATATGGGAAGAGCGTCTGCGCGGCACCGTCGCCACCGGCCAGAATTGGTCGTCCGTGATGCTCGCGAACGGCCTCTGTTACACCCTCACCCAGGGCGGCGACGGCTTTGTTTTCAAAGCCAGCCCGAAATTCGAACTGGTCGCCGTCAACCCGCTCGGCGAGCGCAGCAACTCCTCCATCGTCCCCAGCGACGGCGAACTCTTCATCCGCACCCACAAAGCCCTGCGCTGCATCAGCGCCAAACGCGGCTAGTTCCAAGGGGAAACACTTCGCAAGCTCCGTCAAGGAGAGGCGTTTTGTAAGCGCCACCCAAGGAGGGGCGCTTTGCAAGCGCCCATTACGGCTTCGCATCCCGTCTCCGCGTATCCATCCCAGCCTTCCATCCGCATGAAACCCGCCCTCGTTCTCCTTGCCATCCTCGCGCTCTTTTGCCGCCAGTCCTCCTTCGCCGCACCGCCGAACTTCATCTTCATCCTCACCGACGACCAGGGCTGGCCGATGATGGCGGAGCGGATGCACCCGGACGTGGCGGAATCGCGCGTCGAGGGCGTGCGCACCCCGGCGATGGACCGGCTGGCGCGCGAAGGGATGCGTTTCACCAGCGGCTACTCGCCGGGGCCGCTTTGCACGCCCACGCGCCGCAGCATTCAAAATGGCATGACGCCCGCCCGGCAGCGCGGCACGGAATTCAAGAGCGAGTGGACGCCCGCCAACCATCTGACGCTGCCGCGCGCGCTCAAGCAAGCCAACCCCGCCTATGTGTGCGCCCACTTCGGCAAGTGGGGCGAAAGCATGATCTCCACGCCGGAGGAATGCGGCTACGACGCCAGCGACGGCATGACCGGCAACGCCGATGGCGGCGCGGACACGGACCGCTTCGAGGACGCGGTGGCGGACGATCCCAAACTGATCTTCGCGCTGACGCAACGCGCCAAGGAGTTCATGGCGAAGCAGGCCGGAGATAAACGCCCGTTCTATCTGCAACTCAGCCACTACGCGCAGCATCGCCAGGTGCAAGCCACTCAGGCCACGAACGACCGATACGCCGCAGGGCCGAAACCGGCGCGCCAGTTCACGCCGGCGTTTGCCGCGATGCTGGAGGACTTGAACACCGGCCTCACGCAGTTGCTCGACGAAGTGGACCGCCTCGGCCTCGCGGACAACACCTACATCATCTTCACCGCCGACAACGGCGGCGTC
Organism: uncultured Verrucomicrobiaceae bacterium; assembly: GCA_964573315.1. GTDB lineage: Bacteria > Verrucomicrobiota > Verrucomicrobiia > Verrucomicrobiales > Verrucomicrobiaceae > JAGRPD01. Next base: position 16,840 of record CAZNKC010000071.1, read on the forward strand.
ATCGCCTACGACGGCACTGATGCCTCGTTGCCGCCGAACAATCATCCGCTGCGCATGGGCAAGCAATACCTCTATGAAGGCGGCATCCGCGTGCCCTTCATCGTGCGCGGTCCCGGCGTGAAGCCCGGTTCCGTCAGCCACGAGCCAGTGGCGGGTTACGACCTGCTGCCCACGCTCTACGATCTCGCGGGCGGCCGCGAACCGCTGCCGGCGGACATCGACGGCGGCAGCTTCCGCGCGCCGCTGGAAAACGACGGCAAAGGCGTGGTGAAACGCGCCTTGCCCGGACTCGTGTTCCACCGCCCATACCACCGCCCGCTGCCGCACTCCGCCTATCGCGCCGGCGATTTCAAACTCGTGGTGAATTGGAAGATCGGCGGCAGGGAGCTTTTCGATTTGTCGAAGGACATCGGCGAAACGAACAACCTTGCCGAAGCGATGCCGGAGAAAACGGCGGAGCTTTTCGCGCAGCTCTCCGGCTACCTGGAGTCCGTGAACGCCGAAACCTATGCCGAGCGCCCGGCAAAGGCGAAGTCCAAAAAGAAAGCAAAACCATGAAATTTGCGCGCGTTCTTGCTCTCCGGGCGCTCGCGCCTTCGGCTACACGCGCCTTGCTTTCGGCACCGATGTGAGCCGGCGCTGAAAACCTTCACGGGTTCTCCGCAAACACTTCAAGGTTTCCGACCAACCTTCATGGTTTTGCCGCAGATCATCAAAGGTTTCCCGCAAACATTGAAACTTCCCGCCCGTTGCGGTGTTTTCAGTCCCCATGAACGCCCTCCGCTTCGCCACCGCGCTGCTCGTCTGCACCCTGCCGCTGCTCGCGCGTGCGGCGGCGCCTTCCGCGGAGGCGATGCGTGCGGCGGCGGATTATTCGGCGCAGTGCGGCGGCGCTTCGGTGCTGGTGATGCACGAGGGCAAGGTGGTGTTCGAGCGTTATGAGGACGGCATCGATGCGGAGACGGCGATCGATATGCACAGCGGCACGAAGGGGTTCTGGGGGCCGGTCCTCGCGGCGATGATCGAGGATGGGCTGGTCACTTCCTTCGACGAATTGGCGAGCGAGACGCTGCCGGAGTGGCGCGACGATGCGCGCAAGCGGACAATCACGCTGCGGCACCTGCTGCAATTGAGCGCGGGCCTCGCGCAGGACATCCCGGCGCTGCAAGGCGATGCGCGCGCGACGCTGGCGTCCGATCTTTATGCCCATGCGATCAAGCTCGCGGTGGTGACGGAGCCGGGGCGGCGCTTCGTGTATGGGCCGAGTTGCTATTACGCGCTCGGCGAGGTGATGAAGCGCAAGCTCGCAGCGCGAAAGCAGACGCCGCTCGACTATCTGCGCGCGCGGGTTCTCCAGCCCATCGGCGTGGAAACCGGCAACTGGGTCCATGACGCAGCGGGCAATCCGCACATCCCGAATGGCGCGTCGTTCACGGCGCGGAACTGGGCGCGGTATGGGCAGTTTCTCTTGCAGGAGGGCGCATGGGAGGAAAAGCAGATCATCGCGCGCGAGCGGATGCGCGAACTGCGCGAGCCGAGCGCGGCGAATCCCGGCCACGGGCTGGCGATCTGGCTGAATCGGCCGGGCGGCTTCGACCCGACGACGCAGCGCTCGGGCAACCTGCCAGAGAAGACGCGGCCTGGCTTCATCTATCCCGACGGCGAGCCGGACATCTTCGCCGCGATGGGCGCGGAGCAGAACCGCTTGTATATCATCCCGCAGCGGGGGCTGGTGGTCGTGCGCCAATGCCAGCAGGAGACGCGGATGCGGGAAAGCGAATTCCTCCGGCTGATCCTCGGCGGCGCGCCCGCATCCACGCCGGCCAGCGCGGATCGCTTGCAGCAGTTGTTCGCGGAACTGGACAAGAACGGCGATGGCAAGCTGAGTGCGGACGAAGCGGGCAAGCGCCCGTTCTTCAAGCCTGCCGATGCCGACGAGGACGGCGTGCTCACACTCGACGAGGTGCGGCAGTTCTTCCGCCAGCGGGCGCAGTCCGCGGCGGTGAAAAAATAGCCGAACCGCCAATTCGAACGGGAGCGGCGGCGCAAAGCTTTGCCCGCACGGGCGGATGTGTTCGAAGCGGAAATAGCGATTTCTTTGCTGGAAAAAGAGCTATGAAAAAGATAGCGCGCGGACTCCCCGCCGTTTTATGATTCGCCTCCATGAAACCAGCCTTCCATGCGCTGCTTTTTGCATTCACCGTCGCAATCGCCTGGCAAGTGGTGAAGGGAATCCTCGCATGAAAACCAACAACTCACTCCTCACCCGCCGCCAGTTCGTCCGTGAAACCGCCGCCGGACTGGTGGTCGCGAGTGCCGCGCCGTCGCTGTTGCGTGCCGCCGAAACAAAACCCGCGCGGCAGTTCCGCCTGTGGGCCATCGGCGATGCGCACGTCGGCACGGACATCACGCGCAAGCGCGAGTCGCTTGCGGACGCCATCCGGCAGTCCGAGCAGGGCGGGAAGGATTCGCCGCCGTTCGATTGGGACATCGCGATCAATGTCGGCGATTTTTCCGGCGACCAGGAGCCGCCGAAGGACGACGAAGGGCGCGAACTGGTGCGGCAGTTTGGCGCGTTGAAGAAACATCGCCGCGAGGATTTTTACGACATCGCCGGCAACCACGACGCGAGCCGCGACGGCGAGCCGGTGATGGCGTGGTTCCGCAAGTGGGTGGACCCGCTCGGCGAGAACACCGCGCATTCCGGCGTGGATGCGAAGCGTCGTCCTTATCCCGTGACGGGCACGTGGGAGCGCTACGAGTTCCGCGTGGGCAACGCGCTGTTCCTGATGATGAGCGACCGCAACGACCTGCCGCTGCCAGCGGGTCGCGGCGCGCGCGGTGGTTATCCGGCGGGCGCGGTCACCCAGGAAACCTTTGCGTGGTGGCGTGAGCGTGTGGAGGCGAACCGCGACGCGGTCATCATCAGCGCGCACCATCACATGCTGCGCGAGACGACCGTCGGCTCCGGCGATTGGGAGGGCGTGGAGAAGCTGGCCGACGGCACTCTCAAGAGCCGTTACCACGGCCACCAGAAGGACGCGGGCCAGGCGGTCGAGGGCGCGTCGTATCTTTACTTCCTCGACGGGCAGCCGAAGGCGATGGCGTTCGAGAATTATCTGGCGGCGCATCCGGGCGCGATCGACCTGTGGTTCGGCGGCCACACGCACACGAACCCGGACGACAACTTCAACGGGCGCACGCACGTCGAGCGCAAGTGGGGCGCGACGTTCATCAACTGCTGCGCGCTCACGCGCTTTCACGGCGCAACGCGCTCGCGACCGATGAGCCGGCTGCTCACGTTCACCGAGGGCAGCGCCGAGGTCCGCGTGCAATGCTACCTTCACACCAACACGCACGCGCCGCAGGGCTGGTATGCGGAGGCCGAGCGCGTCATCACGCTGGGAAAGCCGTTTCGCATGACGTGACCAATGAAGCCCGAAAATCACAACCCAAGGGTCGAAGGAAGGACCAGGGGCAAAATGCAGTGAACCGGAACGTGCGCGCTGGGCTGCCACGCGGACAAACGGACCTATAGCCAGCAGTCAATAGTCCATCATCCAACTCGACATTCATCCCACCGCGCTGGCCGCCGCCGGAGTCAGCATCAATCCCGAATGGAAGCTCAATGGCGTGAACCTGCTGCCGTTCGTCACCGGTGAAACCAAAGCAAAGGAAAAAGAAAGGGAAGAACGCGCCCAAACGGAAAGCGAAATAAATCACCGCTTTTTTGCTCGATATGGAAACACCCGCCCCTCGCTGCCTCCTGTAGGCGTATTCGCCAGATACGGCCCGCCGTCACTCCGGCTTCGCCTTGCCTTTCCCTTTTTTGCCCTTCGCGCCCGGATTTCCCACTGGCGCCACTTGGCTGCCCGGCGCTGGCAGCGTGGCTTTCACGGCTTCCCAATCCGGATTCAGCGCCGCCTCGCGGATGACCAAATTGCGGAAGGCAACGGACTCTCCCGCCACGGTGAAACCGGGGTCCTTGCGCGGGGTCTTGAACAAATCGTCGCTGCCCCAGGCCGTCACGCCATCCACTTGGCCCAGCATGGTATCTCCAACCATTTCCATGCGCACCTTGTGCCACACCCCCGGCGCGATCTCCGCCGGGATGCGTGCGAACACCACCGCCTTGTCCGGCCCGCCGTGGTCATTGTCGTCGCGCTGCACGGTGACGAGCTTCGGCGAGATGATGATGCGCGCCATGTGGTCCTTCACCGCGTTGAGGGAAAGCGTCGTGCTGCGCGCGCCGTCGAGCTTGACTTCATACTCGATGATGAAGTCCGGCAGCTCGCGCGGCAGCCGCGCCACCGCGCCGTGATTATCCTCCGCCCGTTCCGATCCCTTCCACGCGCCCTCCGCCAGCTCCCACTTGCCCACCCGCGTCTTCCACGGCTCGCCGGGCGGCGCGTCCAGTTTGTTTTCATAGATCACCTTGCCGGGCACGGCCAGCAAGGGCTTGACGGCATCGGCGGCTGGAGCTTGCGCCGCCAAGGCCAGGGCGAGGATCGGGAAAAGGAATCCGGTGTGTTTCATGGCTCGCGGAAACGTGGAGGCAGTGCCAATATTTCCACAAAATGAATCCGGCGGCCTGCGAGAGAAACGGACGCAGCTTGCTGACAGATTCTCCACCGCGCCGCGTTTCCGCGCTCTAACGCCGCATCTTCCATGAAATCCACCCTCCTGCTCCCGCTGTTCGCCTTTGCCGCGCTCGCCAGCGCACCCGCCGCCGAGGCCCGCAAACCCAATGTCATCTTCATCCTCACCGACGACCAAGGTTGGAATGACGCGCGCTTCGCCGGGCATCCTTATGTCAAGACGCCGAACCTGGACAAGCTCGCCGGCGAGGGCACTTGGTTGCAGCAGTTTTACGTCGCCGCCACCGTTTGCTCGCCCAGCCGCACGGCCTTCACGACCGGCCACAGCCCGGCGCGCCATCTCGTTCACGGCCACTTCGCCGATCATGAGATGAACGCCCGGCGTTCCATGCCCAACTGGCTCGATCCCGAAGCCGCCACCCTCGCCGATCTCCTCAAAACCGCCGGTTACGCCACCGCCCACTTCGGCAAATGGCACCTCGGCAGCGGCCCCGGCGCTCCGGCTCCCGATGCCTACGGTTTCGATGAATCCAAATGCGTCAACGCCAACGGCCCCTCGCTCGGTGATGAAGGCAAGGAACCTTATTTCCGCGCCAGATCCACCCGCTTGATTGTTGACGCCACCATTGACTTCATCCGCAGGCACAAGGACCAGCCGTTTTATGCCAACGTCTGGACGCTGCTGCCGCACGCCAAGCTCGATCCCACGCCGGAACAACTCAAGGAATACGAAGACCTCGCGCCGAAGGCCGACGACCCGGCCTTCGGTCCCTGGATGCAAAAATACCTCGCCAACGCCAAGGATCTCAAAAGCCAGATGCAGGTCTTCTGCGCCTCTCTCACCGATCTCGACACCCAGCTCGGCAGGCTCTTTGCCGCGCTCGACGAACTCGGTCTCGCCAACGACACCCTCATCTTTTTCTCCAGCGACAACGGTCCCGAAGACCACCGCGTCACCAACGCCTCCAACGGCGGCGTCGGCAACACTGGCCCGCTGCGCGCGCGCAAGCGCAGCATGCACGAGGGCGGCATCCGCACCTTCGGCCTGGTGCGCTGGCCTGGCAAAGTGCCCGCCGGACGCGTGGACCGCGACAACGTCACCGGTGCCGTGGATTTTCTGCCCACCGTCTGCAAGCTCGCCGGAGTCGAAGTGCCTGCCAGCATCAAGCCCGATGGTGAGGACGTCAGCCAAGTCTGGCTCGGCGGCAATCAGCAGCGCAGCAGGCCGCTGTTCTGGGAATGGCTGTTCGGAGTGCAAGGCCCGGACGACGGTTACATGCCGCCGCCGCTCGCCGTGCGCGATGGCGATTGGAAGCTCTTCGTCAATCACCAGGGCAAACAGGCGCAGCTTTACCGCATCCCGCAGGACGCGGGCGAGCAGCGCGATGTCGCGGCGCAGCATCCCGAAGTGGTGGCCGCTCTCAGCGCCAAAGCCCTCGACTGGGTGAAAACCCTGCCCGCCAGCCCGACGCGCGACGCCATGGTGAAAACCGGGCTGCCGATGGAGCGCGTCAACCGCGCCAAAGGCAAGGCCAATCCAGCGCCGGCCACCAGTCGCCGCGACATCTTCAACAACAAGGACCGCGACCAAGACGGCAAGCTCACGCTGGAAGAGTTCCTCCACAACTTCCCCGATCAAGTCGAGGGCCGCCGCCGTTTTCAGGCGTTCGACGCCGATCACGACGGTGTTTTGACCGAAGCAGAGTTTATTCGTGCAGGGAAACCCTGACCATGAAGACAATCAAGCTTCTCATCACCCTGCTTGCGCTTGCCATCGCTCCCATTTTCCATAAGCCTAAAAACCGAGTTGATGGTTGGTAGTTGAGTGTTGATAGTCCAAAACCAGCGG
>CAZNKC010000072.1:0-23238 GCA_964573315.1 uncultured Verrucomicrobiaceae bacterium
GGACGCCGAAAAGAGCACGCGAGGACGCGTGCGCTCCAGGCGCGCTGGCGCGCGCACTTCTTGGAGCGCACGCGTCCCGCGTGCTGCGTTCGGCGTCCCGCCGAACGCATTGCGGCGCGAGCCGCACACGGTCACCCGCGTCGTCCACCGAAAAACATCTCCCACGCACACGCTTGAGCGAATGCATCGTTTCAGGCGGGTCCAAGCGCTCCCCGCATGTTCGTTGCGCTCAATCTTTTCGGCGGGACGCCGAAAAGGGCACGCCGGACGCGTGCGCTCCGGGACTGGGAAGCTAGCCAGCGGCTCGCTCCACGTCCAATCACCCCGGCAGCCAGCCGTCGCGGTAAGCGGGGCGGCCGACGTACTGATTGGCGGCTTCGGCGTTGGAGACTTTCATGCCGTCTTTGTCCCAGGAGATGGTCTGCTGGGAGCGGATGGCGAGGTTGCCGAGAAGCACAAACTCAGTCAGCGGGCAGGAGTAGTCGAAGTTCGAGCTGGGTTTGCCGCCGCCGTTGACGATGTAGTGCGCCCACTCGCCTTGCGGATTGTTGGGCATGGGGCTGCGCTCCTCGGTCTGCTTGATCTTGCCGGCCTTGGTGTCGAGGCGCACCTGGGTGTACCGCTCCTCGTTGTAAATGACCGGGCTGGAGCAGTAGGCCTCGCCCTCGAACACGGTGGCCTCGCTGCCGATGAACATCATGCCGCTGCTGGCTTTCTCGAAGGCTTTGACCGCCAGATCGCTGGTCATGTGCGGGGAAATCGCGGGCTTGTTGGGCGCGCCGTCCTTGCTGCCGTCGTGCCAAGTGACTTTGAGGGCTTTGTGCCGTCCGGCGGGCATGTGATAAACGAGGTTGCTCCACATGGGGGCGCAGGTGTCGGAGATGATGCCGCTTTCGGCCTCGATTTTCTCCGGGATGAGCTGGCCGAGGATGGAGAAGGTGGCGTCCATGATGTGGCAGCCCATGTCGCCGAGGGCGCCGGAGCCGAATTGCCACCAGCCGCGCCAGTTGAAGGGATGCGGGCTGTTGCCGCGCTTGCCGGAGACGCCTTCGGGGATCTCGAACTCGAAGTACGGTTCCTCTTTCTCCATGGACAGCCAGAGATCCCAATTGAGGTTGGGCGGACATTCGGCGGCGACTTTTTTGAGGTCGCCCTGCGGCCAGATGGGGCGGTTCGTCCACAGGCGGATTTCCTGAAGCTCGCCGATGGCGCCCTGCTCGATCCATTCCTTGGCGAGACGCTGACCGTCCATGGTGCGGCCTTGGTTGCCCATCTGGGTGACGATGCCGGCTGCCGCGGCGGCCTTGTGCAGACCGCGCACTTCGGAGATGTAATTGCAGAGCGGCTTCTGCACGCAGACGTGCTTGCCGTGCTTGATTGCCCACATAGCGGCGTTGTAGTGGGTGTGGTCCGGGGTGGAAATGATGACTCCATCAATCTCGCCGGCCATTTCGTCGAACATCTTGCGGAAGTCCTGGTAAAGACGCGGCGCGCGCGAGGTGGAATCGCCGGAGTCCTGGTGGTGTTTCTCACGCTTCTTGGCGGCTTCATCCAGCCGGTTCTGATCCACGTCCACGAGGGCGACTATGTTGTGGGCCAGGGTGACCGCCTGAGTGTCGGACTGGCCTTTGCCGTTGGCGCCGATGACAGCGAGATTCAAGCGCTTGCCCGCGCCGTTCTGGCCGCGCAGAAGCAGGTTGGGAGCGGAGAACAGCCCGGCGGCGAGGCCGGCGCTGCCGCCGAGGAAACGGCGGCGTGAAAAGGTGGAGCGTGCCATGTGAGTGGAGTCGGTGGATGTTTGAGGGTTGGATGTGAAAAAGGCAACCGGCGGGTCGGCGACCGGCAAGCCGGGCGCAGAAAACGAACATGCGGATGCGAATATTGCAACTTCCAAACGAGGCGGGAAAACCGCATCCGCGCTTGCCCGGTTCCGTCTCGTCGGTACGGTTCCGGTTTGAAAACCCTCCTGCGCGTCTTTGCCTACCTGCGCCGCTATCCGCTGATGGCGGCGGGGCAGCTTTTTTGCGCGGTGGCAGGCACGCTGATGGTGGTGGTGTTTCCGGCGGTGACGCGGGAGGTGATGGACCAAGTGGTGCCAAACCGGGAATGGGAACGGTTGACGCCGCTGATTCTGCTGGCTCTGGGGGCGTGGTTCTTCCAGCATTTGTTCAACTCGCTGCGCATCCGGCTGAACAACGGCTTCGAGCAAAAGGTGATCCACGATCTGCGCGGCGATCTCTACGAGCGGCTGCAATGGCTGCCGCTGCGCTGGTTCGACAACCGGCCCACCGGGGACATCATGACCACGGTGTCGGAAGACGTGCCGGCGGTGGAGCGGGTGTTGATCGACGGCATCGAGCAGGGGCTGGTGGCGGTGATCCAGATTCTGGTGGTGGGGGCGTTCATGTTTCAGGCGGACCTGCAACTGGCGCTGATGGCCCTGGCGCCGGTGCCTTTCCTGATAGCGGGAGCGATGTGGTACACGCATAGCGCGCGCGACCGGCACCGGCAGGTGCGGAAGGCGACGAGCGCAATGAACTCGCTGCTGCACGATAACGTGGCCGGGATGCGGCAGATCAAGGCGTATGCCATCGAGCACGACGAACTGGAGCGCTTCAACCAAGCCAGCGGCAGGCTGCGGCAGGCTGCGCTGCATCTGATGCGGGTGTGGTCGGTGTACCGGCCGGGGATGAATTTTCTGACGAGTTGCGGCATGGTGCTGGTGCTCTGGGCCGGAGCGCGGGCCTTGATGGAGGGGCGCATCCAGGCGGGGGAATTGACGGCGTTCCTGGTGCTGCTGAATTTTTTCTACTCGCCCATCGAGAGCCTGCACCAGCTCAATCAAATCCTGCAAGGCGGTCGCGCGGCGGGCGAGCGGGTGTTTGACATTCTGGACTCAGAGCCGGAGCCGGACGTGGCGGCGGCGACGGGGCGGACGCTGCCGGAGATCAAAGGCGAGGTGATCTTCCAAGACGTGGGTTTCTCCTACACCGGCCAGCTTCCGACGGTGGAGGGCATCCACCTGCGGGCGGCGCCGGGGCAAACCATCGCGCTGGTGGGGCCGACAGGCGCTGGCAAATCGACGCTCATCAACCTCATCACGCGCTTCTACGAATACGACCACGGCACCATCAGCATCGACGGCGTGCCGGTCCACGAGCTGAACAAACGCTGGCTGCGGACGCGCATCGGTTATGTGACGCAGGAGAGTTTCCTCTTCAACGGCACGGTGCGGGAGAACCTGCTCATCGCGCGCCGGGACGCCGGGGACGCGGAGTTGTGGGCGGCGCTGGAGAGCGCGAACGCGCGCGCCTTCGTCGAGCGCCTGCCGGACGGTCTGGACACGCGGGTGGGCGAGCGCGGAGTGAAACTCAGCGTCGGCGAGCGGCAGCGGGTTTCCATCGCGCGGGCCTTGCTGCGCAACCCGCCCATCCTGCTGCTCGACGAAGCGACGGCGAGCGTGGACACCGAGACGGAGCGGCTGATCCAGGAGGCGCTGGACCGGCTCATGAAACGACGTACGAGCTTCGTCATCGCGCACCGCCTCTCCACGGTTCGGCACGCGGACCGGATTTACGTAGTGGAGCACGGGCGCATCAAGGAGTCCGGCACGCACGATGAATTGATCGCGCACGACGGGCTGTACGCGTCGCTGTGCCGGACCTCGCTGATCGGGATGGAGTGAGGCGGGGTACTATTGCTGATAGAGCGTCTGCCGGAGGCGGAGCTGCTTCATGAAAAAAACGCGGGCGCTTTCGGTGGCTCCGTAGGCGCTTTCGTCGGGGAGCAGATCGCGGGTCTGGATGCGCAAGTCCGCCAATTCCTGGTAAAGCGGCGCGCGCGCCGTCAAGAGCGCCTCCAGCTTGGCGGCGGGGTCGGCGGCTTGCAGCAGGGGGCGGTCTTGGTTGAAGGAGGTGCGATGCGCCAGCAATCCGACGGGCGCCTCCAGCCAGATGATGAACCCCAGATGACGCAGCAGCGGGCGGTTGCGCGGCGTGGTGATGATGCCGCCGCCGGTGGCGATGACGCAGTTGCGGCGACCCAGCAAGCCGCGCAGGGTGTCCGACTCCCGCCGCCGGAAGCCGGCCTCCCCTTCCCCGGCGAAGATGTCGGGTATGGAGCGGTTATCGGCTTGCTCGCTGATGAGAGTATCGGTATCGACAAACTCCCAGCCGAGCTTGCGGGCGATCAATTTGCCGACGGTGGTCTTGCCACTGCCCATGAGACCGATGAGCAGGATGTTCGGCCCGCGCGGCAGGTGCTCCGGTACTTCGTCGAGCACGCTTTGGAGAATGGACGACGCCAAGTCCGGGTCGTGCTGCAAGGCGGAGAAATACGACGGAAACTCCGGCTCCCAGCCGGTGGCGCGCAGTTTGACATTACTGACAACCTTGCTGGTCCAGCCGCGCTTGCGTTCCGGGTCGGGTTCCTTCGGCGGCGGCGGCGGCAGGGAAAAAAGATCGGCCAGTGGCGCCAGCAAATCATATTGCGAAAGCGGGCTGTCATCAGCGACATTGAACACACCGGACAGACGCCGCGCGGTCAAGTGCGCCAGCGCTGAAGCGGCGTCATCGCGGTGGATTTGGTTCACGATCCGGCCCGTGCCGTCCGCGCCTTCGATTCCGCTTTTGCCTAACAACAGATTTTTCAGCACGAAGGAACGTCCGGGACCGTAAATGCCGGCAAGCCGCGCCACGCAACCGCCCCGCGCGAGCGCAAGGTCTTCAGTCTCGCGCAGGATTTGTCCCGTCTCGCGCGGCGGTTCGGCGGGGCTGTCCTCGGTGACCGTCGAGCCGTCGGCCTGCGCATAGACGGAGGTGCTGGAAACAAAAACCGGAAACGCATCCGGGAATGCCTCTATTAGATGACGCAAGCCATCGCGATAAACGACGCGGTAGGCGTCCGCGCCGCCGCGCCCGGAACTCGCGCAATGCACGAACGCGGTGACCGGCTCATCAAGCCCGGCGGCCAGTTCAGCGAGGGCGGCGGGCGAACTGATGTCGCAGGCGGCGACACTCCAGTTTTTTTCGGCGGCGAGTTTTTCCGCTGAGGCGGCGCTGTGTGTCAGCCCCAGCACCCGTTCTCCCGCGGCGCTCAACCGCTCGGCGAGCGCGGCGCCGGTGTAACCACATCCTGCGACGACAATCATGAACGGATCAGGAGGGGCGGCGGGTTTGATAGTAATCGAGCAGACCCTGGACCACGCCCTGAACGTAGTCCTCGATGGCGCTGCCGCGGAGTTCGCCATCGATCAACGTGCGCCCCACCCAATGCCCGCGCAACAGCCGGAGATAGGTTTCCTTGTGGTTCATCACATAAGGCTCCAGATAGAGGACCGGGCACTGGTAAAGACGATTGGCCAGCAGGTTGCGCGCATAAACATACGGGCTGCCGCCCACCGCGCGGGCGTTCGGCGTGGTGTAGGTGTAGGGCGGCAGACCGGTGCTTTTCGCCATCGCCGCGGCCAGTGGTACGGCCAGCGCGATCTCCTCCTGATGCACACCGGCAAAAAGACGCTGCAACATCTCAAAGCGCGTATCCTCATGCGCGAGTTCGCCGGGCGAGTAACAGCCGTTGACCAGGACGTGCAGATGGTTGACCGGCGAGAACTGCGGCGCGGTGGCATTGCCCCAGGCCTCGGCATTGAAGTGCAGGCAGAGCACGAGGTCGGGTTTGATCTCTTCGTTGACCAAAGCGGCGCGGGCCTGGATTTCTGAGACGCGGTAAAACAGCTTCTCGCTCTGCCATTGCACGGTGAGCAGGCGGGCATCGCCCTGCAGTTTGGCGTAATTTTCCTGGGGCTTGGGAAAACCGGCATCGCGCAAAATATCGAGCGCCACATGGCGCAGGCTGGCGGGCGTCTGGCGGGTGACGGGTTTCGCCTCCTTGCGCACCAGCGTGACGTAGGCGCCGAGCGCCTTGAGCCGGCTCTCCAAAATCTTGGCGGTAAGCAGCGTGAGATCGCCTTCTTGAATGGACTCGCCCGGCTGAAAGCTGAGATGGCGCTCCTCCATGGCCGCGTATCTGCCGCCGATGTGGCCGGGATCGATGGCAATGTGCAAATCGCTCAACGGCGGCTTGTCTCCCAGCCGCGGCAACTCGGTGGCACGTTTCCAATAACGCGGAGGATCCGCCGGCACCTCGCCGCGCCGCGCCAGCGGCACCACCACCTCCGGCATGTCGGCGCGACCGGTTCGAATCTTCACGCCATCAGGCCCGACGACCCAGGGCACGGGGTAACGCGATTTTTCGAGGTAAATCTCCTCAAGCGCGGTTTCAAAATCGCTCTCGGAAAGACACTTGGCGTATTGCGCCAGACGGTTCCAATCCGGTTCCCTGCCCAGCGGTGTAACCCCAGACGCCGCCGCAGACGCAGCCTCCTCCTGCGCGTGACACGCTGCCCCCTGCCAGAGCAGGAGCGGAGGAAAAATCAAAATCTGCGAAAAACGCCGGAAAACCATTCCCCCACCCTAGCCCCAATCCACCGCCGCATCATCAACTTTTGAAACAACCTGCCGCAAGCCGCCGGCAATGCTTGAAGCTGAATCCTTGAGCCTTGAAGCTTCCCGCGCAGCGGCCTCTAAGACAAGGTTGCGCCGGGCCGTTCAAGGCATAAGTTCCAACCTCCATGAAAGCCCTCGCTGTCCTCATCCTCGCTCTGGCGCTGACTTACCTTTCCTACCAGTACGCCTACCCGCCCATCGCCGAAGCCCTTGGCATCGCCAAGCGCGAGGAAGCGCCCAAGCCCGTGGAAGTCGTCGCCGCCCCGGAACCGAAGCCCGAGCCGGTGCCGGAACAGCCCAAACCCGTCATGGAGGAACCCAAGCCGGAGCCGCCCAAACCGGAGATGCCCGTCGTCATGGTTCCCGATCCCCCGCCCGTACCGGAGCCTGAAAAACCCAAAGCGGACGAATTTGTCCCGCCGGAATTCCCCCCCATCGAAACCGTGGTCGGCAACTGGAGCAGCATTCCGAAAAGCGCCTTCCCGCGTCCCGTCAAAATCAGCCGCCAGTTCGAGTTCAAAATTCAGATCGGCAGCGGCACCGCCTCGTCCGTCGTGCCACCCGGGCGTGACGTGATCGCCATCGCGCAGCAGGGCCAGCAACTGGTGATCGCTCCGACACCGGATTCCCCCGCGCGCGGCGAGGTGGCGATGGAAGACACCAATCTTAAAGACGTGCTCACCGACACCTATGAGAAGTGGAAAGTCTGGCGTATCGAAACCCTGCGGCGCGCGCACGAGTTCCGCAAAAACGCCGCCCTGCGCGCCGTCAAAGGCGGCCCGGCCACGGCGGACGACACCAAGCCGGAGAAAAACGATGAAGGCGCCTACCCCGTCCTGCTCGCCAGCATGTCCTCCGGCGGAGTCACCGAGATCAAGCCGGATAACATCAAGGAATGGGGCGATGTCATCCGCGAGAAAATCGACGGCGAAGACTACTGGACCATCATCGTGAAATATGAGACCATGACCATGTTCGGCAAATTTGACACCGAAGCCCAAGCCCGCATCAAAAACGGCAAGGTCATCAAATGGGTTTACACCGGATCGGGCGAGGTCGTTCCGTAACCTGACGGACATCCCCGTCACCGCCGCGCGCGCATGGCCACACTCCGGGACTGGATCGACGCGGCGCGCCCGAAGACGCTCGCCGCCGCCATCGCCCCCGTGATGGCCGGCACCGTGCTGGCTTGGAAGATCGAAGGCCGTTTCAGCCCGTGGCTGCTGTTTTGGACTCTCGCCGGCTGCATCAGCCTGCAAATCGCCACCAACATCTTCAACGACGTGCTCGACCACCTCCAGGGCGCAGACACCGAGCGCCGGCTGGGGCCGCGCCGCATCACCGCCGCGGGCGCGGCATCCGCCTCCTCCACCTGGCGCGCCGCCTGGATCGCGCTCGCGGTGGCGGTGCTTGCCGGCATCCCGCTCATCCAGGCGCGCGGCTGGCCCATCCTGCTCATCGGCCTGCCCTCCCTCTACTTTTGCTACGGCTACACCGGCGGCCCGGTCCCTCTAGCCTATCGCGGCCTGGGAGAGCTTTTCGTCATCCTGTTCTTCGGCCTCGTCGCCGTCGTCGGCACCGTTTTCGTGCAGACCGGGAACTGGTACTCGGACGCCGTCATCGCCGGCCTGCAAATCGGCTGCCTCTCCACCGTCCTCATCGCCATCAACAACCTGCGCGACATCGACGAAGACCGCTCCACCGGCAAACACACCCTCGCCGTCCGCTTCGGGGAAACCTTCGCCCGCTGGGAAATCCTCATCCTTCTCCTCGCCGCGCATCTCATCGGGCTGCACTGGCGGAACCAGGGCGACCACTTGGCCTTCACCTACCCGCTCATCCTCCTGCCCGCGGGAGCCTGGATCGCATATCGCATTTTCAGCACACCGCCCGGCCCCGCCCACAACCGCCTGCTGGTCCTCAGCGGCCTCCACCTGCTGCTTTTCGCCCTCCTGCTCAGCCTCGGCCTTGCCGCGCACGCACGCTGAGCCGCCATGCCCATGCCCGACGAACCGCTCTACTTCTGGGAATACCAACTGCACACCGAAGCCGCGCTGAACTCGGCATCCGTCCGCCGCGCCTTTCCCGGCGCGCTCATCCGCCGCGGCGCGGGCGTCGGCTGCATCCATCCCTGGCCGGAGTTCGGCGACGCGCCGCTCGATGAGCAACTCCGCCTGCTGCGCGCGGGCGCCCCCACCCCGCTCGCCGCCCGCGCCCTGCACTGCGCAGCGCTCGACGGCGCGGCGCGGGAAGCCGGAGCCAGCCTTTTCGACGGCTTGGAAATCCCCGCCAGCCATTACTCCTGGAGTTTCGGCCACCCCACCGGCCCGCAGATCGAACGGCTGCTCGCCGAGCAATGGCCCGCTGTGAAAGCCAAAGGCTACCTCAACTGGGGCGAAACCCTCAGCTTTCTCGAAGCCTGCGAGCGCGCCACCGCCGGAGCCGGACTCCGCTACCGGATCGACTTCAACGGCTGCCTCGAACCCGCCGCCTTTCACAAATTCATCGAATTCATGCCGCTGCGCGTGTACCGAGCGCTGGATTTCATCGAAGACCCCTGCCCTTACGACCCCGCCGCCTGGGAGCACGCCCGCGCGCACTGGAGCATCCGATTGGCCCTCGACAAAGGCTGGCAGGACGCCTCCGGCGGCTTTGACGCCGTCGTCGTCAAACCCTCCCGCCGCGACTGGCGCGCCGTCGCCGCCCGTCATCCCGGCAACCCGCTGGTGCTCACCTCCGCCATGGATCACCCCATCGGCCAACTGTACGCCGCCTACGAAGCCGCCGCGGCCAAGGCCGCGCTCGGCGATCTCGTGGGACTCTGCGGACTCTGCACCCAGCACCTATTCCACGCCGACCCCTTCCTGGAGCGCGTCAGCTCCCCCGGAGGCCGCCTCATCCCGGACACCTCCGGCGGCGGCCTGGGCTTCGGCGACCTCATCGAACGACTGCCATGGAGACGCCTGACCTGACTTCCGACGCCTTCTGGCTGGGTGGCGGCATCCATGTCGCCCTGCCGCCCGGTCTCGACCGCGTCCCGCCCGGCTTGGTCGAGACCGCAGCCCCGCACCTGCTGGAAGGCGGCTGCCTGTTCCGCACCTCCGGCACCACCGCCGAACCGAAATGGGTTGCCCTGGAAAAACGCGCCTTTTTGCATTCCGCCCGAGTCGTCAATGCGCACTACGATCTGACAGAAAAAGATCGCTGGCTGATAACTCTCCCGGAACATCATGTTGGCGGATTTTCGATTTACTCAAGAGCCTGGTTATCAGCAAGCGAAATCTATTTTTTACGTGAAAAATGGAATTTAGAAAATTTCATTTTATCGTTACGGAATCATTTCATTACAGTAACATCAATCGTTCCAACCCAGTTACACGATATCGTTACTGCCAAGTTGCCTGCGCCAGACTCGCTGCGCTTGGTGATTGTCGGCGGCGGCAAAATCGAACCCGATTTGATGCGTCAAGCGCTCGCCCTCGGCTGGAACGTGTGCGCAACCTACGGCATGACCGAAACCGCCTCCCAAGTGGCCAGTCAGCCACTCGAACACAACCGCCACGACGAACCCGAAACCCTGGAAGTCTTGCCACATTGGGACGCTCAGGTTAACGAAAATGACACCCTGATCCTGCGTGGTCCCGCGCTAGCAAAAGGTTACATTATCGTTACCCAAAAAGGCGCGCACTGGGAACCTATCCACGCTGAAACTGGCTTCGTGACCCGCGATCGCGTGCGTCTTTGGCGGCACGGCACACGCACCTTTTTGCGCTTTATCGGACGCGAGCACTCCTTCGTCAAGGTCTTGGGGGGGTTAATCCATCTCGATACGCTAGAGCAACGCTTGCGTAACGATTTTCCACCCAATTTTTCCGAAGTAGCCGTGCTCGCCCTGCCCGATCCACGACGTGAGCACCGCTTGGTGCTCGTTATCGAAAGCGCCACCCTGCCGCCCGGCTTGGATCAGGTCTTACAGACCTTTCATCAAACCTGCGCCCCCTACGAACGCATTCAGGACTGCATCCCCCTCCCCTCCTTCCCCCGCAGTGACCTCGGCAAACTCTCCCGCGAGACGCTGCAACGCCTCTTGGGGTGATGGAGGGCGGGGCTCTGTCCCCGCCCACTTGTATGCGGGCGGAGGTGGTGCGGAGCCTGCGAGGCAACACGGCAAGCTCCGCGCCGCCTCCGCCCACGGAAAAATGGGCGGGAACAGATCCCCGCCCTCCGAAAAGTCAGCAGCGCGCTCAGCCGAACCGCTCCCAAGCGGGCCGTGAATCGCCGCGCACTTCTTCGTGCGGCAGCCAGAGAATGCCGGTGGCCGCGGGTTGGATGTTCTTTTTGAGGGGTGTGATCTTGATTTTCTCCAGCGCCAGCCGGTCGGAATCGAACTGGTCGCGCATTTTCTGCACCTCATCCTCCAACTGCCGCTCCAGTTCCGCCTGCTCCTGCTGAATCCGCTCCATCTCCCGCTCCGCCGCTCCCACGTCCTGCGACTTCTGCCAGGCGCGGGAGACGCCGGTGACCGTGGTGCTGCTGGCCGCCGCGCTCAGCCCGCTCTTGCGGCCTCCGAGCAAGGCGCCGAGCAGCGACGATCCCACGCGGACGAGCGTGGACAGCTTCGCGCTGCTGGCCTGCGCTTTTTGTTTGTCCACCTTGTCCCTGGCCCGCTCCGCTCTGTCCTGCAAAGTTTTGAGGCTCTTGGCGTACTTGGCGCGCAGCTCATCGACCGCTTTGTCCCGCTGCTCCCGCGCTTGATGCGCCACGCGCGCCTTGAAATCGCCCTCGCTTTCGTCCGCTTCGGAATAGGCTTTGAGCAGCGGGCTGAAAAAGACCTCCAAGCTCTCCTTGTTGTAGAGTTCGTCGATGAAATCCTTCTCGATGCTGTTGTAGGTTCCGCTTTTCAACGCCGCGCCCGGCAGTTCCGCATAGGCGGCGCCCGGCTCCGGGCTGGCCTCGAATTTCGCCACCTCCAGATGGCGTGGAATCTCGATGAAACGATCCCAATTCACCCGCTGGCCTTTGACATCGATCTCGTTCACCAGTGTCACCACCCGTTTCCCGGAGACGCCTTTCTTCGCGTCCTCGAACGCCACTTCCGCCGAGCGCAAAATGGCCGGAACATAGGTCAGGTGCTCCGCTTCGACACCGCCGTTTGGCCGCAGGAAATGCTCCTCGACACCTTCCGGCAGCCGCGGCTTGATCGTGTTGCGCGCCGCTGTCGGGGCGCTCGTCGCGCCGGGAGGTGCGAAGCCGTCGTCGCCGGCGGACGCGGCGTCCTCATTTTTCGCGGGTCGCCGCGGATCCATCAGCGTCTTGATCTGGCCACGCGAGAGCGGCCCGAACAAATAGCTCATCACCCAGCGCACTTGGAACACCACCGGATGATCCTCATGCACGTTGTTCATCAGGAAGACGCGGTTGTCCAGCCCCGCCAGCAGCCTTTGCAGGGTGGCTCGATCGAAGACTGTCCCACTGCGTGTGGCCTCGCCTTGCAAGCCGTCCAGCACGCGCTGCATGTCCCGCTCCGTTTGCAGGCGGCCCAGGAACCAAGTGCCTATGTTGGACAACGCCTTGTAGTCGAGGTCCACCGGGTTTTGCGTGCCGAGCAGCAGGCCCAGCCCGAACGCGCGCGCCTGCTTGAGCAGAAGCATCAATGGTTTTTTCGACGGCGGGTTGGCTACGGGCGGCAAATAGCCGAAAATCTCGTCCATGTAAAACAACGCGCGCAGGCTCGTGGTGCCGCTCTGCCGCCGCATCCAGCCAAGAAGCTGGTTCATCAGCAGGGACACGAAAAACATGCGCTCCGCGTCGCTGAGATGCGCGATGCAAAAGATGGATACGCGCGGCTTGCCGTCCGCGGTGTAAAACAAGCGCTGGATGTCCAGCGGCTCCCCTTCCAGCCACACGCCGAACCCGGGCGAGGCCAGCAGGTTGTTGAGCTTCATCGCCAGTTCGGAGCGTTTCGCCTCCGGCAGGAAGGTGTCGATATCCACCACGCCCACCTTGCGCACGGGCGGCTGCTGAATGGAATGCACCAACACTTCCAGTGTCAGGTTTTGATGCTTGGCCCAAAAATGACTGACGATGTTCGAGAGCAGGATGTGCTCCCTGCTCTGCACCGGATCGGCCTCAATGCCCATGAAGCCGAGCAGGGAGGACACCGTGCTCTCGATGCGCTCCGCCAGCAGCTCGCGGTCCTCCATCACCTCGTCCCCCGGCGCGTCGAGCGAGCTGAGGATGGACACCGGCAACCCGGCGTTGCTGCCCGGCGTGTAGATCGCCACGTCCGCCTTCTCCCGCAGTTGCCGGATGCGCTCCACTCCCTGCCCCCATTTGGCCAGCCCTTTTTCCCAGGTTTCCGCCTGGCTGACTGCCTGCTCATCCACCGTACGCCCCTTGCGTCGTGCGTCGTCCTCGTTCACCCAGGGCCGAAACTCCTCCGCCGCCAGATTCGGAAATTGCAGCATGAAGTTGCCGATGTCGCCCTTGGGATCGACGGCGATCACCGGCACGCCGTCCATCACCGCCTCCTCCACCATTGCCAAGCACAGCCCGGTCTTGCCGGAGCCGGTCATGCCCAACACCACGCCGTGGGTGACGAGGTCCTTGGAGTCGTACATCACCAAGTCCTCCGTCATTGTTTTCTCCGCCGTGTCATACCCGCGCCCCAGGTAAAAGGCGCCCAGCTTTTCGTAATGTTCGGGAGTGATGGTCATCGCTTTGGACAAGGCAGATTGAGACTCCTCACGGAGCATTTCGTTCATCAGTGTAGCGGCCTGTCCCGTCAGCACAAGCACCGTTCAGGCAAAGTGCAACTCATGCATTCCGCCTGAACCATTGGGCAGAATGCCCGTGCTACCCAATATGAACTCTGTACGCTTCCGCATCCAGCAGCGTGTCCGCCTCGGCGGGATCAGCGGGTGCGATTTGGAAAATCCAGCCCTCGGTGAAAGGGTCCGTGTTGACAAGACCGGGGCTGCCGTTGAGAGCCTCGTTGACGGCGACGATCTCGCCACTGACCGGCGCATAGATGTCACTGGCGGCCTTGACGGATTCGACGACGGCGACAGGATCACCTGCCTTGACTCGGCGGCCCACGGCGGGCAAATCGACGAAAACGATGTCCGTCAGTTCCGCTTGGGCGTGGTCGGTGATGCCCACGGCGGCGGGGCTTTTGCCGGGTTCGATCCATTCGTGGGTGGGACGGTAGCGGAGGTGATTGAGAATGGTGCTCATGGGGTTTTGGTTTTGAGGAATGATAACGGCCGGTAAAAAGGTTTCTTCACCACCTCGGCAGGATAGCTCTTGCCGCGAATCTCGATTTGAAGCGGTGTACCAAGAGCGGCATGAGACGGAGGCAGATAAGCCATGCCGATGCCGGCTTGCAGCGTCGGCGAGAGCGTGCCGCTGCACACTTCGCCAAGAGGCTGGCCATCGGCGTCGAGGACGCGGTAGTGCGGGCGCGGCGGCGGCGCGGCGCCGGTCATGCGGAAGCCGGTGAGTTTGCGGCTGAGGCCGTCGTTTTTTTCCCGCAGCAGCGCGTCTTGGCCGATGAAGACGTCCTTGTCGAGCACGACGAAAAAACCGAGCTCGGCCTGGAGCGGGGTGTGATCGGGCGAGAGGTCGTTGCCGTTGAGAGGGTAACCCATCTCCAGGCGCAGCGTGTCGCGCGCGCCGAGACCGCAGGGGAGACCGCCGGCGGTTTTCACGGCTTCGACGATGCGTTGAAACCACTCCGGCGCGGTGGCGGCGGGCATGAAAAACTCGAAGCCGTCCTCGCCGGTGTAGCCAGTGCCGCAGAGCCACATGAACCCCTCCGGCGCGGCGGAGACTAGGATGGTGTTTTTCTCCGGGTAAGGCGCGTCCGGGCCGAAAACGGCGCGGAAGACATCCCGGCTTTTCGGTCCCTGAATGGCGAGACCACCGCAGGCGGGACTGAGGTTGGCGAGTTCGATGGCCGGTTCGTCTTCGGGCCGCCGGGCGTGCAAAGCTTGCAGATGCGCCCAATCTTCATCAATGCGGGAGGCGTTGACGACGAGGAAAAATTCGCGGTCGCTGGTGCGGTAGGCGATGAGATCATCAATGACGCCGCCGTTCTCATTGAGGAGCAGGGTGTAATGCCCCTGGCCGGGAGCGAGGCGGCTGACGTCGTTGGTGAGCGCGTGGTTGAGAAAGGCTTCGGCGCCGGGACCGCTGACGAGGATCTGCCCCATGTGGGAGATGTCAAACACCCCGACGGCCTGCCGCACCGCATGATGCTCGGCGATGAGGCCGGAGTACTGCACAGGCATTTCCCATCCGGCAAAGGGAACCATGCGCGCTCCGAGCGCGAGGTGTTCCTGATGGAGAGGGGAACGCTGGAGAGTTTCGGACATGCTGCTGGATGCTGGCGGTTTTGGGGCGGGTGTCAAGGGAGGGGTCGCGAGTTGACAGGGCCACCGGGGCGTGAATCGTTCCCATCAAGATGACAATGCCGGACGCAGCCTTCTTCACGGCCTGGGCACACAATGCCGCCTATGTTTTGGCTTGGTGCCTGCCTGGAGGCTTGGCGTTCATTCTGCGCTGGCGCGTTTCTTCCGCCTTGATCGCCGGATGGTGGACATTGATCGGAATCGCGTTTGGATCGATGTTTCTTCGCGGTTGGTTTGCCAATCGAGGTGAAGATGATTTGGCATTGCGTTGTGCGGAAGGCCCGGAGGTGATGGCCTGGGCGCTCATTGGCTGGCTGCCCGCTTGGTTGAGTGCGAGTCTGGGCACAAGGCTCAGACGTCGGTTTGGAAATGGGGATTGAGAATGGTCGTTTTTATACCCCAAGCTGCGCCTTGAGATCCGCCAGCTCGGCACGCAAGGCGGCAATCTCGGACTCGATGCGGTCTTTCCACTCCGGATCAATGGACGGCGCGGCAGGAGGGGGCGGAGCGACGATGACAGCCGCCGCAGGCGCAGCCAAATCAACCGGGCCGCAGAAAAGATGAGCATAAGCAGGCACGCGCCGTCCGCCGCCCGCGGGCAGGCAGACGATGAGCGGGCCATCGGGATGGTTTTGCAGCGCGGCGAGTTCGGACTCGATGGCGGGCAGGTCCGGGAAAGCGTGCATCCGCTCGCAGCGCTGGCGGAGTTCCCCCGCGGTCTGGTGGCCGCGCAGCAGCAGAGTGCAGAGCACAGCGATGGCCGCAGGCGTGAGGCCGGGAATCTTGGCCGGAAGATTGTGTTTGAACTTGGGCACGCGGGAGCCGGCCAGACTGATCTGGAAAGCCCATTGGGATTCCCGCAAACCATCGAGCGCGCGGACCACGGTGGCCTCGTCGAGGCTGGTGACGGGGTCGCGGTTGGTGGACTGGTTGCAGGCGGTGACGAGAGTGTTCAGGGTGAGTGGGTAGGAGTCCGGGACGAGGACTTCTTTTTCCAGCAGGCAGCCGAGGATGCGGGCTTGCTCGAAGCGCATCGGCGTGGCGAGGACGGGGTGGGATTCTGGCATGGCATCGGAAGACATAAGGGAGCCGCAAGCATGGCAGACGGCGAACCGGAGGCAAGCCTCCTTGTGCCATCAAAAACAAGGGCAATCAGGCAGGAAGTCTGCTTCATCTCCTGCTGCTCCGGCACCTCCTTTTTCCGTTTATCATATCAAAACCTCAAAAACATGGGATTCGCTCAAAAAAGGCTCGACTTGAATTCGAAACTCTTTTTGATGCTGCAATCGGGCCTTGCCAAATGATTAACATCTGTTAATAATTCATCAAAATCCCCATTATTTATGTTCAAAAAGCCGCTCCCTCTGAACTCTGAAAAACCACTGAGAGTCGGGGTCAACGGCACTGGATTCATCGCCAGGGGCTTGCTGGCGGCTTTGGCTTACGCCGAGGATTTCGAGATCGGCATGGTGCTGACCGCGCGGGATCCGCGTGATGTGGAGGCCATCGACCGCGATCTGCTGACGACCTCGCTGGACGAATTCGTCGATACCTGCGACATCGTAGTGGAATGCTGCGGCAACGTGCGGCGCGCGGCGGAGGTGGTGGACCGCGCCTTTTTAGCCGGGCATCCCGTGGTGACGATGGGCACCGAGTTTCATGTGACCGTCGGCTCCTACTTCGCGGATCGCGGTTATTTGAGCGAGGCCGAGGGCGACCAGCCCGGCTCCCTGGCCGCGCACGCGGAGGATGTCGCGGCGATGGGGTTCAAACCCATCGTCTATGGCAACATCAAAGGCTATCTCAACCATCATCCTTTGGAAGAGGAAATGGAGCATTGGTCCCGCAAAAACGGCATCAGCGTGGAGCAGACCATCAGCTTCACCGACGGCACCAAGATGCAAATGGAGCAGGCGCTCGTCGCCAACGGCCTCGGCGCATCCCTGGCCTGCCGCGGCATGACCGGACTAGAGACGCTGCCGCTGGAAGTCTCCGGCGCGGAACTCGGCCGCCGCGCCAAGCTGCTCGGCACGCCGTTGAGTGACTACGTGCTGAACCGCAACCTGCCCGCCGGTGTCTTCGTCGTGGCGGAGCATCCTTACGAACGCGCCGAGGTGCTGCGCTATCTGAAGCTGGGAGACGGCCCTTTCTACACCCTCACGCGCAATTTTCATCTCTGCCACCTGGAGATCATCAAAACCCTGCGCCGCACCGTGCTGGGCTGCCCGCCGCTGCTCAACAACTCATCTTCCCCGCGCGTCGCCGTGGTCGCCGTGGCCAAGCGCGACATCGCGCCCGGCTACTGGATGGAGCGCGGCGCCGGCGGTTACGACGTGCGCGGCGAGGCCTCAATGATGACGGAAGCGCCGGATGCCGTGCCCATGGGCCTGCTCGACGGCGTGCAGATCACGCGCCGGATCGAAAAAGGCCAAACGCTCACCTGGGACGATGTGGATATCCCGGAATGCACCGCCCTCGACGCCGCCCTGGCGCTGCGGGATCGCGCCACCTTGTTTTCCTCGTAGATTCGATTGGCAATCGAAGCCGCGCCAAAAATCAAGTCTCACCCGTTTTCCCAGGCTTGATTCCTCCGCCCGCCGCCGCTAATAAAGCGATCAGCTTATGATTGAGGGAAAAAAAGTGGTCGTCACCATGCCGGCGTACTACGCCGAAAAAACGGTGGAGAAAACAGTCGGCGACATCTCGCGCGCCATCGTGGACGAAATCATCCTGGTCGATGACTGCTCCAAGGATCGCACCTTCGAGATCGCGCAAAGCCTCGGCATCACCGCCCTGCGCAACGAAACCAATCTCAACTACGGCGGCAACGTCAAACGCTGCCTGCAAGAGGCGGTGGACCGCGGCGGCGACATCATCATCCTGCTGCACCCGGATTACCAATACACCCCGAAGCTCGTGCCCGCGATGGCCGCGATGCTGGCCACCGATTTTTACGATCTCTGCCTCGCCTCACGCACCTCCGGCCGCGGCGCTTTGAGCGGCGGCATGCCGGTGTGGCGTTACCTCGCCAACTGGGGTCTCACCAACATCATGGACTTCGCCCTCGGCACCTATCACACCGAGTACCACACCGGCTACCGCGCCTACAGCCGCCGCCTGCTGCAAAGCGTGGACTTCCACGCGCTGCGCAACGATTTCATCTTCGACAACCAAATGTTCGTCGCCGCGCTCAAAGGCGGCTTCCCCACCTGCGAAGTCACCTGCCCCACCTCCTACGAGGAAGACGCCAGCTCCATCCCGTTCCAGAAAGCGGTGCGTTACGGCCTCCAATGTTTGAAATTGTCCGGGGAGCATTTCCTCTGGCGCCTGGGCCGGCGGCTCGGCGGCGGTCAAACCACTGCGCCGGAAAATCCTCCACACTGACCAGTGTGCCTGGCTATGAACCGAATCGTCCGCCACTGGCTGCCTGCTGACGAGCGGACCCGGCGGGCGCTGCGCCGGGCGGCTTGGCCGCTGGCCGTGTTGCTCGGCGGACTGGTGGTGTGGCTGATCCTGGCGCGCGACTGGCCGGGCGCGGCGGAAAAAGTGCTGGCCAAAGGGCGAACACCGCGCATCGAGATCATCTCCCTCGGTCTCGTCTGGAAGGCGTTGCTCGTGGACGCCGCGCTGCTCACCGGCCTGCTGCTTGCCGCGCCGTGGTGGGCGCTGCCATCAAAAACCGCCGACGAAGATCAAAAAAACACAGAGTCACCGCGCCACCCCTCCAAGCAGCGCCGCTTGATCGTGATCGGCACCATGTTGATCCTCGCCTTCGCCCTCTGGCTGCGCCTGCCCCGGATGACGATGAGCCTTTACAACGACGAAGCGCACAACTACGCCCGCCTCTGGTCCGGCCTCTGGCAGCCCGGCCCGGACGGCCCCGTGCTCGACACCCCGCGCTGGGGCGAGACCCTG
Source organism: uncultured Verrucomicrobiaceae bacterium (assembly GCA_964573315.1). Lineage (GTDB taxonomy): Bacteria > Verrucomicrobiota > Verrucomicrobiia > Verrucomicrobiales > Verrucomicrobiaceae > JAGRPD01. The sequence continues at coordinate 18,830 of CAZNKC010000072.1, forward strand.
TTCCTCAACAACGCCGGCAACAACTCCCAGCCCTTTTCCCTGGCCGCGCGCGGCAGCCTGGAACTCGCCCGCGCCGCCGGCTGGAGCGTGCCCGGAGAAGTCACCGAATGGGCCGTGCGCCTGCCCTCCCTGCTCGCCGGCCTGCTCACCATCTGCCTGCTCGGCCTCGTGGCGCGAGCCGCCGGCTCGCAGCCCTCCTCCAGCGCGACCGAGCCGGTCGCGCCACACCGACCGGCAGCGCCACTCAGCATGATCGCCGTCATGCTCGCCCTCACCCTGCACCCCTGGCACATCCGTTACTCCACCGAAGCGCGCGGCTATTCCTTCATGCTGCTCGGCATCGCCCTCATGCTGTTTTTCATCAGCCGCGCCTTCGCCACAAACCACTGGCGGCACTGGCTCGGGTACGCTGCCGGGCTTTGGCTCTGCGCCACTTCTTTCTTGGGCAGCATCTATTTCCTGGTCTGCCTGAACGCCGTTCTGCTGCTGCGCCAAGCCTGGCGCTGGCGTCAAACCGGCGATGCCACCCTGCTCGCCCGCCCCCTCGTGGCCGGACTGCTGGCAGCGATGGCCGGACTGCCGCTGCTGCTGCCCGTCATCCCGCAATTGCTCAAAGTGCTCGACAGCCACGACAGCATCCGCGGCATCATGGGCGCGCCCTGGTGGCGGGACGTGGCCGGTTATCTGCTGGCCGGCGCGCGCTGGGGCGATGGCGATCCCGCCAACCCCGTCAACCAAGCCCTCTCCCGCTGGATCGGCGCGCCCGGTTGGACGGCGGCGCTGCTCTGCTGGCTGGCCTTGCTCGCCACCGGCGCGGTGGCGCTCTGGCGGCGCGGCGGACTGCCGCGCGTGCTGCTCATCGCCACACCCGCCGCGCTGCTGCTGGCTTGGTTTCTGATGGCTCGCCAAGGCAATTTCCTCAACCACTGGTACCTGCTCTACGCCGTGCCCTGCGTCGTGCTCGCGCTGGGGACCGGCGCGGCATGGTGGCTGCAACGCAGCCGCACCGCCGGCCTGTTGCTGACTCTCGCGGCACTGCTCGTGCCGGGCCGCGTTGCCCTCGCCTATCGCGGCCTGGAAAAACAAAACGAGCGCGGCCCCGTCCTGGAAGCCCTCGGCGCCGCCTACCCCGGCGCGGGCAAAACCGCGCCGCGCCCCCTGCTCGGCGCCTTCTGGTGCAACAGCAACCTCTACCACCCGGAAATCGTCGTGCTGCGCGGCGAAACCGATCTGCAAACCCTCATCGACCGCGCCCGGCGGGAATCCCGCCCGCTCTACGTCTGCCACTCCCACCGCCCCTACGCCCTGCGCCACTCTCCGGAGTTGATGAAGCGGGTGGAAGACACCGCCGAATTCGAAAAAATCCGCGTCTTCCACGGCCAGGAGGAAAGCCAGTCCGCGCTGCATCTTTTCCGGCTGCGAGAGTAAGGCGGACGTGTCGTCCGCCCCGTCAAGCGGGCTTTCAGCCCGCTTCCAAAAAAAACGGACAATGGAGCGCACGCAGCCCTGACGCAGTCAAACACCCACCGCAAACGCATTTGACCATCCCCCCGCCGCTTGCCACGGTGTCCCCTTCCCCGCCCGACCATGACCACCCGCTACGCCCTCGGCATCGACTACGGCACCAACTCCTGCCGCTCCCTATTGATCGACCTGGAAACCGGAGCCGAACTCGGCTCCGCCGTTTTTGCCTATCCATCCGGAGAAATGGGCGTCATCATCGACCCAAAGAACCCGCACCTCGCCCGCCAAAACCCGCAGGACTATCTGAACGGTCTCACTGCCGTGGTGCGCGGCGCCATCACCCAGGCACAGCAGGCGCGCCCGGACTTCGACCCCGCCGCCATCGCCGGCATCGGCATCGACACCACCGGCTCCACCCCCATCCCGGTCAACCGCGAAGGCACCCCACTCGGCCTGCTGCCCGAATTCAAAGACAACCCCAACGCCCTCGTCTGGCTCTGGAAAGACCACACCGCCCACGCCGAAGCCGCTGAGATCACCCGCCTCGGCAACGAACTGCGCCCGCACATCATGGCCAAGTGCGGCGGCATTTACTCCAGCGAATGGTTCTGGTCGAAAATCCTCCGCCTGCGCCGCGCCGATCCCGCAGTCTTCGCCGCCGCCTTCAGCTTCGTGGAGCATTGCGACTGGATCACCGCCGTGCTCGCCGGCGACACCAACCCGCTCACCCTCAAACGCAGTGTCTGCGCCGCCGGGCACAAAGCCCTGTTCAGCGCCGAATGGGGCGGCCTGCCCGACAAGGAATTCCTCGCCCAACTGCACCCCGACCTCGCGGACCTGCGCGACCGCCTCTTCGACGAAGCCCACACCGCCGACACCAAAGCCGGCGAACTCTGCCCCGAATGGGCGGAAAAACTCGGCCTGCGCCCCGGCATCGCCATCGCCGTCGGCGCATTCGACGCGCATATCGGAGCCGTCGGCGCCGGAGCCAAGACCGGCACCCTGGTGAAAATCCTCGGCACCAGCACCTGCGACCTCATGATTACGCCGAACGACGCGCCGCTGGCGGACATCCCCGGCGTCTGCGGCATCGTCAACGGCTCCGTGCTGCCCGGCTTCTACGGCATCGAGGCCGGACAAAGCGCCGTCGGCGATCTCTTCCTCTGGCTGGTGAACCACCTCGTCCCCGACAGCTACGGCGCCAGCGTCGGCGAAAAATTCGCCGCCATGGAAAAAGCCATGTCCGCGCAAAAACCCGGCGCCTCCGGCCTGCTCGCGCTCGACTGGAACAACGGCAACCGCACCGTCCTCGTCGATCCCCTGCTCACCGGCCTCCTGCTCGGCCAGACCCTGCACACCGAAGCGCACGAGATTTACCGCGCCTACATCGAAGCCACCGCCTTCGGCGCACTCACCATCATCAAGCGCGTGGAGGAGTACGGCGTGCGCATCGACGAGATCATCAACACCGGCGGCCTCGCCATCAAGAACCCCACGCTTATGCAGATCTACGCCGACGTCATCGGCAAGCCCATGAAGGTCAGCCAAAGCGAGCAAACCTGCGCCCTCGGCGCCGCCATCTTCGGAGCCGCCGCCGCCGGCATCGACAGCATCGCCAACCTCCAGCAACGCGTCACCGCCACCCGCGACACCGTCTTCCATCCCATCCCGGAAAACCAAGCCGTCTATGCCGAACTTTACCGCCTCTACAAAGACCTCCACGACGCCTTCGGCACCGCGGACTGGCACGGCAGCCTCCATCACATCATGAAACGCCTGCTAGAAATCCGCGCGCAAGCATAACACCGCCGTCCTCATCTGTGTATGCCGCAAGCGTCTAGCCCAGTGTCCCCTTTTCACTTTCCCCTTTTCACTTTTCACTTCAAAGCCAACCCCCCCATGGTTGCACCTCTCTAAAAATCGCCTATCCTGCGTCCCCTTTTTCCCTTCTCCATTCATGATCAAAGTAGGTCTCGTCTCCCTCGGCTGCGCCAAAAACCTCATCGACTCCGAAATCATGGTCGGCCACCTCCAGCAGGCGGGCATGACCATGACCCCGGAGGCGGACCTCGCCGACGTGCTCATCATCAACACCTGCTCCTTCATCGACATGGCCAAGAAGGAATCCATCGGCGCCATCCACGACGCCGTCGATGCCCGCGATGAAACGAAAAAACGCAAAAAGCAAAAGATCATCGTCGCCGGCTGCCTGTCGCAACGTTTCGCCCAGGATCTGCCCAATCTCATGCCGGATGTGGACGCCTTCATCGGCCTCGACCAAATCACCCAAGTAGCCCCCATCATCCAGAGCCTCGTCGGCACACCGCAGCACCAGGAAAACCTCGTCACCCGCCAGCCCAAGTACATCCCCGACTACGACACCCCGCGCTTCCGCCTCACCCCGAAACACTTCGCCTACATCAAGATCGCCGAAGGCTGCAACCACCCCTGCTCCTTCTGCATCATCCCGCAAATCCGCGGCCGCCACCGCAGCCGCACCCAGGACAGCATCGTCAAAGAAGCGCGCGAACTCGTCGCCGCCGGCGTCAAGGAGATCAACCTCATCTCCCAGGACACCACCTACTTCGGCATGGACAAATGGACCGATGAACGCCCCAAACCGCGCAGCGGCGTCGATTCCAGCAAAGGCGAATCCCTCTCCACCCTCATCCGCGCCCTCAACGAAATCGAAGGCGACTTCTGGATCCGCCTGCTCTACACCCATCCCGCGCATTGGAGCGACGACCTCATCCAGACCATCGCCGACTGCCCCAAGGTCGCCCGTTACATCGACATGCCGCTCCAGCACATCAGCGACAACATGCTCACCCTCATGCGCCGCGAGACGGACGGCGCCTACATCCGCGGCCTCCTCAAACGCATTCGCGCCGGCATCCCCGGCATCGCCATCCGCACCACCTTCATCGTCGGCTTCCCCGGCGAGA
>CAZNKC010000073.1:0-17538 GCA_964573315.1 uncultured Verrucomicrobiaceae bacterium
GGTTTTGGACTATCAACACTCAACTACCAACCATCAACTCGGTTTTTAGGATAAATCAAATTGCGGTGGTGTCGGCGCTCCAAGACGCTGCCGCGCCGCTGGTCCGCTTCCCGAACGCGCCATTCCACTGGCGGCCCTTGTTTGGAACCGGGCGTTTTTGGGCTTGGCAGCCGGCGCGTTTACCGCGAAAAAGGCGGCTATGAATCTGCCGCCGCCTGATTTTGCCGACGAGGGCAAGCCGGTTCCAGTTCCTTCAACTGATGCTCCAAACCGGGCAACGGCCGTGCCGTCTTTGGAAAAACCCGCACCCGCGCCACTGGCAGTGGTCCCGGCCTACAGCAAGACGCCACCGCGTCCCAAGCCACCCGAATGGGAGCTGGACCTGGATTCCTGGCCGTCCTTGCTCAAGGACACGCTGGCTTATCCGTGGCGCAACCACGGCTGGATGATTTTGCTGCCGGGCGGTTTCCTGGGCTTGGTGATGGCAGTAACCGGCTGGAGTTTCCTCGGCTTGGTGACGCTCGTCCTTATCGGCGGCTACTTGGCCGCGCACTACTTCAACGTGGTGGAGACGACCACGACCGGACGCATGGTCCAGCCGGAGTGGCCGGAGATATCCAATGTCTGGAGCGACGTGGTGGAGCCGGGTTTCCAAGTGTATGGCGTCACGCTGATCTCCTTGCTGCCCGGGATTTTGTTGCATGTCTTCCTGGGCCGCGAGCCGGAGTTCGGCGAATGGCCGCAACTGCTCACGCTGGCCATCCACAGCTTGTACTTCCCGATGGCGATGATCGCGACCGCGCTGCACGGGACACTCTCCGCCGCGTTCCCGCACCGCGTGCTGCCCGCCATTCTGCGGGCCGCGCCGGGGTATTGGATCGGTGCGTTGCTGCTCTGGCTGTTGTCGGCGGCGTTGTTGCTGGTGACTGAATTATTGGCGTATCTGCCCGTGGCGGGGCTCCTTTTGAGCTTCTGCGCCATGATCTATCACATGACAGTGCATGGCCGGTTTTGCGGGCTGCTTTACCGGAGGTTCGCGGATCGCATCGGCTGGTGAAGCGGGCCGTGGAGCGAGCCGCTGGCTCGCCGTGCTTGAATTGGGAGCGTGGGATCTGGTCGCGCGCTACGCCGCCACCAGCTTGTTCGGCTTGCTCCAGCGGATGCGCGCCAGCAGCACGTCGCCGCCGAGCTTGAGATTGCGCGGATGCCACTCGCCCACGGTGACCCAGGACTCGTGCGGGCTGACGTTGGTGACGTGGAAGTTGCCCATGAGCGCCACTTGATTCGGAGCGCCGATGCCGTCGCCCACGAGCGGCAGCACGACGCGCTCGGTGTCGCGCATCAGGCGCATGGTCTGCGGATTCACCTGCGCCATCCAGAGCGGCGAGCGCCAGCGGATGACGTTGAGGTTGCTCTCATCCCGCCGGGTATAGACGAGGAAAAGGCCGTCCGAGTGGGTGAGCCAATGCTGCTGGGTGGTGGACATTTCCAGGTGCTCGCCCTCCTCCCACTGCCAGGACTCTTGTTTGCCGTAGTTCAGGCCGTCATCGCTGACGCTGAGGTAGCCGCGCTCATCCTCGGCGCGCAGCGTGAGATAGTAGCGATCCTGGAAAAACGTCACGGAAGGCTCCAGCAGGCCGCGTCCGGCATAGGGATGCTCCAGGGCCGGACCGGTCTGGCGCACTTGCAGGCGGCCGTTGTCCAACTCGCAAATCACCCCGCACACCGCGCGCGGTTCCTGCTCCTTGGTCGCGCGGAAGGTGAAGGACATCACCACGTCGCCGTTCGGCAGGGTGACGCGCTGGCCGCAGCCGTTGGAATAGCTTTGAGCGCCGCGCGGGTCGTCCCACTCCAGCTTCTGGCGCGGCCCCCATTCGCCGTCTTTCCACAGCGCATAGACCGGGCAGCGCGGCGGCTGGTCCTTGGAGAATTTGGGGCCGGAGTAAAACACATTGTGGCCGAGCGCCAGCACGCTGCCGGACGGCGCGTGCCACTCCGGCGCCACGTCGCAGACACCTTCCTCGACACCGTCCGCCTGCTTGACGCGTCCCAGTGGCGGCACGGGTTCCGGCGCGCTCCAGGTCTTGCCGAGGTCCGTGGAAATCATGAAATGCACCGGGCCGAAGTAATCCGAGCCCTCGATGGCTTGCAGCGTCATGAACACCCGTCCGTCCGACAGCAGGCAGGCGCGCGGATGAAACCAATTCGTGCCCGCGCCGTCGCGGCCCCTGAGCACGACCTCTTTCTCGATGGAGGCAATCAAGCCCGTCTCCGGCCTGCCGATGTCCTGCTGCGCCGCCAGCATTCCGCCAACCCCGGCCGGCGCAGCCGCGCTCCATTTCAAAAAGTCACGTCGTTTCATAAGCGGAAGGAAAGGATAAACCAAACTCGCGGCCAGCATGAAACTTGCAGGCGGAATGTCCACTGCAAGGATCGTCAAGAAGTCAAAAGTCAAGCAGCGTCAAGTTTTGACCCCTTGACGATTCTTTGACCTCCGTGACCCACCTTTCGGACTTTTTTGCTTGCTCCTGGCGGACATCCTGCGGCATGACTGGAGGAATGATGACGTGGAAATTCTGGCGTTGGAGCTTGGCTGCCAAAATCCTGGCGGGATTGGTTGTCGGTGCGATTCTTGGTGTCATCGCTTCGGAAACGACGTCCGAGCCGGAGAGCCTCCGGGCTTTTGCCAAGGACATCATCCAGCCCATCGGCAATATCTTCCTGCGGCTGATTTTCATGATGGTCATTCCCTTGATCGTCTCCGCCATTATCCTGGGCATCTCTGAAATGGGGGACGTGCGCAAGCTGGGGCGTGTCGGTTTCAAATCCCTGCTCGTCACCGTCATTCTCTCCGCCATCGGCGTGCTCATCGGCCTGGCCGTGGTGAACACGCTCAAGCCGGGGAAATTCATGCCGGAGGAAAAGCGGCTGGCGCTCATCGCCCAATACGGCGCGGATGCGCAGGGCAAGGTGGTGCAGGGCACCCAGGAAGTGCCGCTCTCTGAGACTCTGCTCAACCTCATCCCCGCCAACCCGCTGGCGGAGGCCGTGAACGCTTTCACCCCGAACTACACCGGCGGCGGGCTGCTGTCCGTCATGGTGTTCAGCCTCATCATCGGCGTGGCGCTCACCGTGTGCGACCCGGAAAAAGTCCGCATCCTGAACGAGTTTTTCAAGGGCTTGTTCGAGGTGTCCATGGTCATCATCGGCTTCGCCATGAAGCTGGCGCCGGTCTGCGTGGGCTGCCTCGGCTTTGTGCTGACCGCCACGCTCGGGCTGGAGATCATTCGCACTCTCGGCTTTTACGTGCTGACCGTGGTGCTCGGCCTGGGGCTGCACATGTTCGTCACCTATTCGCTGACGGTGAAATTTTTCGGCGGCAGATCGCCCGTGGCCTTTTTCAGGGAATCCCGCGAGGCCTTGTTCATGGCCTTCGGCAGCTCCTCCAGCAACGCCACGCTGCCGGTGTCCATGCGGGTGGCCGAGCAGAACTTGAAGGTTCCCTCGCAAATCTCGCGCTTCGTCATGACGGTGGGCGCCAGCGCCAATCAAAACGGCACGGCGCTGTATGAAGGCGTCACGGTGTTGTTCCTGGCCCAGGTCTTCGGAGTGGATTTGACCTTCACCCAGCAACTGACCGTGGCGCTGATGTGCATCCTGGCCGGGGTCGGCACCGCGGGCGTGCCGGGCGGTTCTTTGCCATTGGTCGTCGGCGTGCTGGTCACCATCGGCGTGCCGGGGTCGAGCATCGCCATCATCCTCGGCATCGACCGCTTGCTCGACATGTGCCGGACCACGCTGAACGTGGCCGGGGATTTGGTGATCGCCGTGGTGGTGGCCAAGGGGGAAAAAGAGGAAGAGCCGGCGCTTGAGGCCGGCACATGAGCGGCTCCGCGCCGGAGCCGGAGCGCGGGTGCCCTCACCCGCTGTTGCAGACGCCCTCGTCGGCAACGCTTCATCCTAAAAACAGGGTTGATAGTTGAGTGTTGAGAGTTGATAGACTGAAAATGAGCGACTTGTGCCGCCAGGAGGTCTCACCCTTCGGGTGAATGGAGCTTTCGGCGCAAGCCGCTGATTTTGAACTATCAGCACTCAACTCTCGACTCTCAACTTCCTTTTTCGGTTCATGGCTGGCGCAGCCCTCGATAAAAAAGACGCTGCGTGTGGGGGAACGGGCAAGAGGCGAGGGCGCCTCTTGCGACGGGCGGGGGCGCCCATGCTCCTGGCTCCGCGCCGCCTCCGCCCGCGAAAAAATGGGCGGGAATGCAATCCCGCCCTCCGTTTAGCCTAAAAACAGAGTTGAGAGTTGATGGTTGAGAGTTGAGAGGTTGGAAATGAGCGGCTTGCGCCGCCAAGGGGACTCACCCTCCGGGTGAATGGAGTTTTCGGCGCAAGCCGCTGATTTTGAACTCTCAACAATCAACTCTCGACTCTCAACTTCCTTTTTCGGTTTAGTCGGCGTTCCACAAACGGCCGGACTTGAGCCAGTCGCGCACGAGGTCGCGGAAGGCGGCGACGGCGGGGTCGTCGCCATCCTTGGCCCAGACCATGACCAGCGGGATGCTGTGGCGGGGTTTGAGCGGCAGCAAACGCAGGGCGGGGCTGACTGGCAGCACGCTCTCCGGCACGATGCCGATGCCGGCTCCGGCTTCGACGTATTGCAGGATGGTGCCGATGAGGCTCGGCGTGTGCGCGAGGCGCGGCGCGAACCCGGCCTGCTGGCAGGCGGCGAGGATGGCGTCGTGGGAGCCCGCGCCCTCGCGCCGGGCGAGGAGGATGACGGGTTCCTTTTTCAAATCCTTCCAATTCACCGAACCACGCCGCGCCAGAGGATGCGTCTCCGGCATGACGGCGCAGAGCGTCTCCTGCCGCAGAGTCAGGGATTTCAAACCGAGCGCCTCATGCGCGAGCACGGGCCGGGTGAGGCCGATGGCGAGGCGTCCGCGCGAGACCATCTCCCACACGCGCTCCGGGGTGCGCTCCTCCAGGATGACGGTGATGCGGGGGAAACGCTCCCGGTACTCGCGCAGCAGGCGGCCGAGGAAAAATTGCGTGGGCGGGCCGATGTAACCGAGGCGCAACTCGCCGTCCTCTCCGGCGGCGGCGCGGCGCACGCGGCGCAGGGATTCGTCCAGCCGGTCCAGCAGCAGGCCGGTCTCATGCAGCAGCACGGACCCGGCGGGGGTGAGGCGCACGCTGCGGCGGTCGCGGTCCATGAGGCGCGCGCCGATCTCGCGCTCCAGCTCCTGCACCGCGCGGCTGAGCGCCGGCTGGGCGATGCGCAACCGCCGCGCCGCCTTCGAGAAGCTAAGCTCCTCGGCGACGGCTTGGAAGTAGCGGAGGTGGCGGAGGTCCATGCGGAGGAAAGAGAAACGTCACGCTATGACAACGAACCTTCTTTGGTCAACCGTTCCCCGGAAATCAAAAACTGCATGTCCTGCAATCTGGAGAAACTGGATGGCTGCTTTGGGAAAGTTCTCGTCCAGCAGAAATTTCATGGTACAGCCTCATATTCGAGAACCTAATAATCCGCGACTTTGCCTGCAAATTCCAAGGCTGCAAGAACATCGTCCTTTGAAACCGCGGGGTAGTCCTCAAGAATCATTTCGATAGAGTCTCCGCCGCTTAACGCGCCAAGAATGGTGGAAACCAGAACACGGGTTCCTCTAATCACGGGTTTCCCGTGGCAAATTTCTGGGTCGATTTGGAGGCGTGAATCCATGCAAACATGTGTGTCGCATTCTGGCGCATTCTCAAGTTCGGATTTTAGACTTCAAGGCCAGCCGGCTGCTGGCACCGGCGGCGACGTTGCTGCTGTTGAAGTCAAAGGGTCAAGGGGCTGCGCTGAGCATGAGGCGGAGCTGCCGGGCTTGGTGGAAACCGGGGGCGATTTCCAGGGCGCGGTCGGCGGCCATGATGGCTTCCATTCTGCGGCCTTGCTGGGCCAGGATGGTGGCGCGGGCGTAGGGGATGCCGGGGTCGCGCGGGTCGGCGGCTTCGCCTTTCAACAATGCGGCGAGCGCTTCATCTGTTTTTTGCAGGCCGTTAAGCGCGAGGCCGAGATTGTACCAAGCGCGGGCGAATTGCGGTTCGATGCGCACCGTTTCTTGCAGGGCGGCGGTGGTTTGCTCCAGGTCTCCGGTCTCGCTCAAAGCGAGGCCGAGTTCGTAATGGTAACGCGCTTCGGTTGGCGCGAGCTTGATGGCGTCCCGCAGTTTTTGGATCGTCTTGGCGGTGTTGCCGGCGCTGCTATGGATGAGCGCGAGGTCATGATGAAACGGCGGCGAGTTCGGATCCCAGGCGATGGCTTTTTCCATGTGCGAGATCGCTTTCGCGGTGTCGCCGCGGGCGAAGTGGAATTGGCCGAGCTGCATCTGGCCGCTGGGTTGGTCGCTGTTTAGGCGCAGCATGTGCAGCAGGTCTTTGCCCGCCGCGGAGTCCAGCGCGAGCGTGTCGCGCAACGCCCAGGCGGCGGTGATGCGCACGGAGCGCACGGGGTCGAGCAGGGCTTTTTCCATGGCGGCGCGTGTTTCGGAGTCGCCCGCAGCCGCCGGCTCTTCCAGAGCGCGCAACGCGGAGGTGCGCACCAGCGGGTGTTCGTGCTTTGTTTGCTCCAGCAGCGCGGCGCGCACCGCCGGTTCCGCCGCCCATTGGTCGAGCAACAGCGCGGCGCTGGCGCGCCAGTGCGGGATGCGGTCGGTTTTGAGTACCTCCACCAAGCCGTCCCGCGCCGACGCATCGCCACGCCGCGCTTGGGCGATCAAGGTGGCGCGCTGCCTCGTGGGGCGTTCCATGCGCCCGCCGTACCATTTTTCCACCGCCTCCAGCGCCCACTCGGCGGATTGATCCTGGTGGCAGCGGTTGCAGGCGTTGGGGATGCCGAAGTCGCGCGTCAGCTTGGGATCGGGGATGGTCCAGCCGTGGTCGTGCCGCCAATGCCGCTGCATGTAGGGCGTCTGCGGCATGTGGCAGTTGATGCATTGGCTGCCGGTGCTTTCCGCGCCGTGAAAGGTATGCGCGGCGGGCAGGATGGGCGGCGCGTTCGGGAAGCCGCCCGGCGTGTGGCACCTCATGCAGAGCTGGTCGCCGGGCAGGATGGTTTTGCCGCTGTGCATGTCGTGGCAATCCATGCAGCGCACGCCGGAGTGCGCCATGCCGCTGCTGAGGAAGCTGGCGAACTCGAAGTTTTCATCGCGCACTTGGCCGTCGGGAAAATAGGTGTCCGAGTGGTCGGTGATCGTCAGCAGGTAGTGGTCCCAAAAAGAATCGCCCGGCTTGAAATCACCCGTGATCTCGCCGCGCCGGGCGTGGCAGCCGGCGCAGTTTTCCGTGTGCTGGTCGCGATCCCATTTCACCAGATGCGGGTCTTTGCCTTTGGCGCCGGGATGCTGCCGCTGCCAGTCCGTGTGGTCTTTCATCGGCCCGTGGCAGGACTCGCAGCTTACCGTCGGCTCCGCCATCGCGGTCCGGTAGCCGTCGGTATCCGGGTCGTAGTTTTTGCGCACGCGGGTGTTGTGGCAGGAGGCGCACATCTGGTTCCAAACCATGCCGCGCCCGGTCCAGTGGCCCCACTCGCCGGGCTTGCGGTCCTCGTCGCCATAAACATCGAACCACTCGCGCAGCTTGGGATCGAAACAGGCTTCCATCGCTTGCAGCCGGCCGTTGCCACCATCGACGAGGAACTGCCGCAGCGGGTGATGGCCGATGACACGCTCGACTTTGTAAGGCTCCTTTTTGCCGCCGAAGCCGAGCGAGACGATTTGGTAATCGCCGTCCTCCGCCTGGCGCGCTTCCGTGGTCTGCGTGCCGTGGGCGAAGCTCTGCGCCGGCGCAAAGGCGGGGTCTTCAAGCGCGGGCTCGGGCGAGCGCTCGGCCATGCCGTGGTTGGAGTCTTGCCATTTCGTGTACTCCTCCGCATGGCATTCCCGGCAGGCTTGCGATCCTGCGTAGGTGGCGAAGACCGTGCTCTCATCCTCCATCACAAAAGCCTGCGGCAGCGACACCGCGGCCAGTTCCGTGGGGACCTCAGTGAATTTTTTCTCCGGCCAGAATGCCCAGGCCGCGAGCGCCGCCACTCCCGCCAAAACGACCGCGAGAACCGGCCCCGTCTTGAAGCCGCCACCACCGCTGCCGGTGTCCGTCTCCGCCGTGGCCGGATGCGGAGCGGAGGGAGGCGGGGTGCGTTTGCGTTTTTTGGAGGCCATGAATGGGCGGGCGGAAAAAAAGAGAAGGGGTAACGCCCAGCCTACCGCGAGCTTGCGGCATATCAAGGAGCCGGAGCGCGGGCGCCCTCACCTGCACTCCACGAACCGGGCAGAATGCCCGGTCCACACGTCGCAGGCTGAAAGCCCGCGCCACGTCCCGGAGGGCGGGGCTCTGTTCATGCCCATTTGTCCGGGGGCGGAGGCGGCGCGGAGCCAAAAGGCAAGGGTGGGTGGCTCGTCCGGCTCATGCAGGCAGAATGCCTGAGCTACATAGGCTTGCCGCGTCCCTTGCTCCGTGGTACTCGTTATGCTCCATGAATTGCCCGCTCTCTTTCGCCCTCATTGGCATGGTCTTGCTCGTTGGATGTCAGAATGCCGCTATCTCTGAATCTCAGTCGGAGACCCGGCCTGCCGGGGAGACGGTGTTGAGCCGCGCGGAACTGCGGCGGGCGCTGGCGGGGCCGGTGGATTTCGGCCGGCATGTCAAACCCATCCTGGAGGCGAAATGCGTGGCCTGCCATAGCGAGGGTGGCCTGCCGGGGCGCATGAACCTCACCAGCCGCGCGGCGGCGGTGAAGTCGGGGGCGCTCGGGTTGTTCATCGTCCCGGGACAGCCCGACAAGAGCTTGTTCGTCAGTCAGATCGGCGAGGCGCCGGCGCATTTGAAGGCCATGCCGCCCGTGGGCGAGCAGGTCACCGAGGATGAGATCTCCGTGCTGCGCCGATGGATCGCCGAAGGCGCTTCCTGGCCGGAGGGGGAGGCGGGGCATCTCAAGCTGGAGCCGTGAGAGGGGCAAAGCGCAGGGCGCAGAGAGCAGGGCGAAAGCACCGCGCTCTGATCACCGCTTGAGCCGCTCCATCCTCACGGCGCGGACCTCGCCTGTGGTGAGCCAGGTGGCGAAGCCGAGCGGCGCGCAGCGGTCGATGTCGCCGCCGTAGAGGGAGAGGTGGCGGCCTTTGATCGAGACATGCACCACGGGCCGGTCGTCGATCTCGACGCGCAAATCGTCCTCCCGCACCTCGATGCGGACGCGGTACCAGCGGCCGTTTTCAAAAGGCAGCTCGCCGCGCGTGCTGTTTTGCGAGGCGTTGAAGTGGTCGATGCTGGAGATGCCAACCAAGCCGCCGCCCCAGCCGCCGAGCACCAGGGACACGCAGCGCTCCGGCGCGCCGGCGGGGAAGGTGCAGGTGGCGAAGAAATCCTGTCCCTCGACCCGCCGCGCCTCAAACGTCAGCGCGTACTGAATCCACGGCAGGCCCAGCGCCTCCCAATCGCCAGTGAAGCGCGCACCGGACATGGGCTGGCCGTCGCGCAGAAGAAGCCGGTTTTCCGCCACCTCGACCGCGCCCTCGTCCGGAATGCCCGCCGCCTGCCACAAAGCGGCCAGCGGCCCCTCCAGCAGCGCCCATTCCCGCGGCGGTGGCGGCGCGGACGGCCCGCAGCCGGCCAGCAGCATGGCGCACAGCCAGAGCGCGGGGCACCCGCGGGGACACTGCGGCGGCTTGGTTCGATTCATGCGGGAAGTTCGCGCGAAAAAAGACCGGTTCACCCGGAAAGTGCGGTGCATTTCAGTGCCGCTTGAAAGAGCAAAGCATCAACGCGGCAGCTTTTTGGAGCAAGTGCTGCGCTTGGCGCAGCTTTGGATTCGAGCGGCGGGAGACGTTGACGCGGAAAGGACGCGCGCGCGTTTTGCCCGCGTCCCAATCCAAAGCGCCGACAATCGGCGCACTCCATAACGCTGTCCGGAACGCCGGCGACTCACCGGTACTCCCATCTTGACCTCGCCCGCGTCCCGCGCACCCGTGCGGCTGCATGAGCGACAGCACCCCGCCTCCTTCCCGTTCCTCCTCCTTCGATCTCACCGGCCGCGTGGCCTTTGTCTCCGGCGCCTCGCGCGGCTTGGGCGAGCGCTTCGCCCTCGCCCTCGCGCGCGCCGGAGCGGATGTCATCATCACCAGCCGCACGCTGGCCTCGCTGCAAGGCACGCAAAAACAGATTGAAGACCTTGGCCGCAGATGCCTGCCGCTGGAACTCGACGTGCGCGACCACGCCAGCATCCAGGCCGCCGTGGCCGGCGTGCGGCCTGCGTTTGACCGCATCGACATCCTCGTCAACAACGCCGGCTGCAACGTACGCAAGCCCGCCGTCGAAGTCACCTGGGACGACTGGAACCTGATCCTCGACACCAACCTGCGCGGCGTCTTTTTCCTCGCCCAGGCCGTGGCGCGGGACTTCATGATCCCCGCCCGCTATGGGCGCATCATCAACATCGGCTCCGTCACCAGCGTAGCCGGTTACGCCGGGCTGGCTCCGTATGGCGCCAGCCGCGGCGGCGTGAAGCAGATGACCATGAGCCTCGCGCACGACTGGGGCGCGCACGCCATCACCGTCAACGTGCTCGCTCCCGGCTGGTTCAAGACCAACCAAAACCGCGTCATGTACGAAGACACCGGCTGGGTGGAGTACCTCTGCGAGCGCATCCCGCTGGGCCGCCCCGGCGCGATGGACGATCTGGAAGGGCCGGTGGTTTTCCTGTCCTCCGAGGAAAGTCGCTACATCACCGGGCAGATTTTGCTGGTGGATGGCGGCATCTCTGTCGGCGCCACCCGCGCGCTGCCGCAGAAAGCTTGAGCCTAAAAAACGGAAAAGAAAACCACGGAGGGCACAGGAACACAGAGAAAGTGAGAACCACGGATGTTTAGCGGCTGCCATCAAGGGGTGCGCTCACCCGGAAAGTGAAAGGGCCAGATTCCACCATTCATTGATTGTCTGTGTCATCCGTGGTTCTTCATTTTCACGCTGAGCGTTCATTGATCGCAAAGGGGCGGTAGGCGGTAAAAAAATCCAGTCGCTCTCATTTTTTCCTTTACCAACGACCGAAAAGGCTCCTTTCTGTTCTCAAGAACACCTTTTTAAGGGTGTGCTCGAACACTCCATCGCTCCTCCAACCCGCATTCACCCTCATGGCACGCCCCTCCTCCTCCAAAGACAGCGCTGACTCCGGCGCGCAAAAACTGGCCGAAGCCCGCGCCCGCAACTTGGACTTGGCCATCCAGCAAATCCAAAAAGACTTCGGAGAAGGCGCCATCCTGCGCATGGGCGACGAGTACAAGGTCGATATCGCCGTCATCCCCACCGGCAACCTCTTGATCGATCAGGCGCTCGGCGTCGGTGGTTTCCCCAAAGGCCGGGTCGTCGAAATCTACGGCCCGGAATCCTCCGGCAAGACCACCCTCACCCTCACCGCCATCGCCCAGGCGCAGAGGGCCGGCGGCCTCGCCGCGTTCATCGACGTAGAGCACGCCCTTGACCCCACCTACGCCCGCCGCCTCGGCGTGAACATGGACGAGCTACTCGTCTCCCAGCCCAGCTCCGGCGAGGAAGCCCTGCGCATCTGCGAGACCCTGGTGCGCTCCAACGCGCTCGAAGTCGTGGTGCTCGACTCCGTGGCCGCCCTGGTGACGAAGCAGGAAATCGACGGCGAGATCGGCGACTCCACCGTCGGCGCCCAGGCCCGCCTCATGAGCGCCGCCATGCGGAAACTGACCTCCATCATCTCCAAGGCGCGCACCTGCGCCATCTTCACCAACCAGATTCGTGAAAAAGTCGGCGTCATGTTCGGCAACCCCGAGACCACCCCCGGCGGGCGCGCGCTCAAGTTTTACGCCTCCATGCGCCTCGACATCCGCCGCATCGGCGCCATCAAGACCAGCGACGGCACCGTCACCGGCAACCGCACCAAGGTGAAAGTGGTCAAAAACAAACTGGCACCGCCCTACACCGAAGCCGAGTTCGACATCATGTACAACGAAGGCATCTCCAACGTCGGCTCCCTGCTCGACTTGGCGCTCGACTTCGACCTGCTGCAAAAGCGCGGCTCCTGGATCAGCTACAAAGGCAGCCAGCTCGCCCAGGGCCGGGACGCCGCCAAGGACGCCCTGCGCAACGACCCCGCGCTTTACGCCGAGATCGAGGAAGCGGTGAAAGCCCGGCTGAAGGAAAAACGCGACATCGCCGCCGGTCTGCCCCGCTCTGCACCCGCCACCGCTGGCGACGCGTTGGAGTGAGTGGGAGAAAATCGTCCTCGTCCTCCTACTCGTCCTCGGACCGCATCGAGGACGAGTAGGAGCGCAAGCTGCGCGTCGCGCCAGCCAAGGAGCGGCGGTTTGCAACCGCCTCCCCTCGCCGCGCGGGCCAAGCCCGCCTTCCCAAAGCGCCGCCGCCGGGCTTGCCGCCCTCTGCCGCTGCAGTCCAAGATGCTGTCGCGCTCCTCCCGTAATTTGAAAATAGCGTCCCGCCGTTGCGCCCGTCCGTTGCGAATGCTATCTTGACCGTTCCCATCTCCCTCGCCCCCCAACCCCCGACCTCATGGACTGGCTTCTTTCCCTCGGCTCCTTCGGCGCTTTCATCCGTACCGTCATCCTCATCTTCGAGGTGGTGCTGGTGTTCAATCTCATGATTCTCGTCCACGAATGGGGCCACTTCCTGGCGGCCCGCTGGCGCGGCCTGCATGTGGACCGTTTCCAAATTTGGTTCGGCAAACCGCTCTGGAAGAAAACATACAACGGCGTGCAGTACGGTCTGGGCACCATCCCTGCCGGCGGGTTTGTCTCGCTGCCGCAGATGGCGCCGATGGAGGCCATCGAGGGCGAAGTGGCCGGCAAGGAGCCGCTGCCCGCCATCAGCCCGCTGGACAAAATCATCGTCGCCTTTGCCGGGCCGCTTTTCAGCTTCCTGCTGGCCGCTTTTTTCGCCTTTTTCGTGTCCTGGCTGGGCAAGCCGGAGACGGAACCCCTGGTCACCACCACCATCGGTTATGTGGCCAAGGACAGCGCCGCCGCCAAGGGCGGCTTGCAGCCCGGGGACAAAATCCTCGAAATCGACGGCCAGCCCATCAGCCGCTTCGAGGGCTTTGTGGACAGCGTCCGCTGGGCCGTGATCTCCAGCGAAGGCGAGTTCATCGAGTTCAAGGTCGAGCGGCCCGGCGCGGGTGAAGTGCTTTGCAAAGTGCCCGCCGAAGCCGCGCGCGTCGCCCCTGAAAAAAGCTCATGGTTGAGCGGCATCTTCAAACGCCCGCCGCTCAAGGAAGTCGGCATCATCGGCAAGGAAACCCCCATGGTCGGCAAAGCGCAGGAAAACGGACCCGCCGCCGAAGCCGGCCTGCAAGCCGGAGACCAGATATTGGCCGTCAACGGCCAGCCCGTGTACTTCCGCTCCCAGATAAGCGACGCCGTGCAAGCCTCGCAAGGCCAGCCCATCCAGCTCGACATCCTCCGCGCGGGCGCGCGGCAGACCGTCTCCATCACCCCGCGCCTGCCGGACAAGCGTCCGGAGGAGTTTGACCAGCTCATGCTCGGCATCGCCTGGCACGCCACGGGCGAGCGCAAGCTCGCGCATCCCGGAGTCGGCGAGCAGCTCTCCATGGCCTCTCGTACCATCGTCAACATGATCCAGAAGCTGTTCTCCTCGGACTCCGACATCAGCCCGGCGCACATGAGCGGCCCCATCGGCATCGGCAACGTCTATTACCGCCTCCTGCAAAATCCGAACGCGCTGCTGATGGTCCTCTGGTTCAGCGTCGTGCTCAACGTCAACCTCGCCATCATGAACCTGCTGCCCTTCCCCGTGCTGGACGGCGGTCACATCGTCATGGCCATCGGCGAATGGATTCGCCGCAAGCCGCTCCAGGGCCGCCTGCTGGAAGCCTTCCAAACCGCCTGCGTCCTCCTGCTCCTCGGCTTCTTCATCTTCGTCACCCTCAAAGACGCCGGCGATCTCTTCCTCGGCGGCGGCAAAAAACAACAAAGCGCCGCCGAGGAAATTCAATGGCTGCCCAAGGAGCAGCGGTAATCTTCGGCGCGCGGGCCTCCGAGCCCGCAGCGGGTAGCTTGCTCTTGATGAGAGCCTTTCCAAGTGAACGCACCCGGATCCGGGATGCAGCGCCGGGTGATTGGGCAAAGCGTGAAGGCGGCTTGAAGCTTGGCTTAGACGGCGGCGTGCTGCGGGCTCGGAGGCCCGCGCTCCGCGCCTGCGGCGCCGCCTCACTCCGTCTCGATCTGCGCCGGGAATTCCGGGCACAGTTCGGAACCTGACACTGGGCCGTCCTGACCGGCGCGGAAAAACTCCATGCGGCCGTCCTCGTCGCACAACCACACTTCGCGGGCGCCGGCGGCGTAGTAAAGTTTCATCTTTTCCAGCATCTCCCCGCGTGTGTTGGAGGGGGAGAGAATCTCCACGCAGATTTCCGGCGCGATGGGCAGGCTGACGGCGCGCTTGTGCGGCAGCCAGCGCTCGCGGCTCATCCACGCCACGTCCGCCACGCGCGTGCCGTCGTCGGTTTCGATGGGGCATTCCACGAAGCCTTTGCCGCTTATCATCAAGACCTTCAACAGATGATAAATGTCGCCTTGATAACCACCATGCCAACTGGATGCGGGACTCATGAGGATTTTGTTGTTTTTGGTGGTCTCAATCTTGGCAGGGATGTCCCGCAGCCAAGGAATGGCGCAGACATCCGTCCAGGTCAGGGCGCGCGTGCTCATGGCTCAAGAGTAATGGAAAGAACGCGGATGCGCAAGCGCCGCCGGCGCGCGGGCCTCCGAGCCCGCAGCGGGTAGTTCGCTCAAGAAAGGAGCCTTTCAGTGAACGTACCCGAATGCGGATGCAGCAATGACTGATAGTGGAACGTGAGCACCGCTCGAACCCCGGCTCAGGCGGCGGCGTGCTGCGGACTCGGCGGTCCGCGCTCCGGGAGCAGGCGCTTACCGGCTCTGTCATCGTCATGTTGTTTGCGTCCAGAGCCGAAGGTCAGCGCCACGAGGAGCAGCGTGGCCACCGAACTCAGCGGCATCAGCACCGCCGCGGCCAGCGGGCTGAGATGTCCCATCAAACCGGCGATGACGGTGGCGGCGTTGTAGGTCACTGAAAAAGTGAACACCCGCCGCGTGGCGCGCCGGTGCGTGGCCGCCACCGCGAGCAGGCCGCTGACGAAGCGCAGGCTGTGGCCGAGGAAAAAGAAGTCCGCTTTCCGCTCCAGGAAACTGCGACCCGTGACCGGGCTGCCCGCGCAGAGGGCGGCGTCGAAGGCCAGGCTGTCGTTGGCGCCGTCGCCGATGTAGAGCGTGTCCTGGCGGTCCCGCTGCGCCACCCATTCCGCCTTTTGCTCCGGCGTCATGCCGGCCTGCCATTGGCCGGGTGGCAAACCCAGCCTTTGGGCGATGCGGGCCACCTTGGCTTCGCGGTCGCCGCTGAGCACATGCACGGCCAAGCCGCGCCGTGCCAGCGCCCGCACCTCCTCCACCGACTCCGCACGCAGTTCGTCGCGGAAGCGGAACGCCGCCATCTCCTCGCCCGCGCGCCGCAGCACGGCGTCCGCTGCCGCGCCGCGCTCCAGCGACCACTCGATGCCTGCGTCGTCGGTGAAGGAGAGGCCGTGGCCGATGGTCTCGCGCACCTCGCCGCCGCCGCGGATCGCGCCGGAGCCGGCGGCGTCGAACAGGCTGCGGCTGACCGGGTGCAGATTGCCCGTCACCAGCTTGCGCAGAGCGGCGAGCGCGTCCGGCTCCAGCGCGGCGAGCGCCTCGGCGTTTTCCAGCACAGGATTCTCCAGCGTCAGCGTCCCGGTTTTGTCGAAGACCACGCGCCGTGTCCGCAGCAGTCGTTTCCACAAGCCCAGGCTGCGCACGAAGACGCCGAGCTTTTCCGCGCGCGCCACCGCCAAGTCCTCGGCCAGCGGCACCGCCACGCCGAGCGCGCACGGGCAGGACACCACAAAAATGGAAATCATCACCTGCAACGCCTGCGCCAAACCCGCGCCCGCCGCCCACCACCAAACACCGCCCGCCACGCCGGTGAAAACCACGATGCCCAGGTACCAGCGCAGCAGCCGTTCCAGCCGCAGGTCGCGAAACTCCCCGCCACGCCGCGCCTCCAGCAGCCGGCGCAGCGTGCTTTCCCGCCAACCTTCGAGCGCCTCCGCGTCCAGCGCGCGCGTACCGATGTTGAGCGCGCCGGACGGCAGCAGTTGTCCTTCCTCGCAGCGCACGGCCTCGCTTTCTCCGTTGATCCACTCCAGACTCACGGATGCGCGCGCGCCGAGCAGCCGCGCCGCCACCGGCACCGCCTGGCCGGGCCGCACACTGAAGGCCGTGCCGGGCCGCAGATCGCCCACCGCGCAGGGCTTGCCGCCGTCGGTCAGCGTCACCGTCTCCGGGATGGAGGTGTCCCGCATCAGTCGCCGCCGGTTGCGATCCACCGCGGCCTGCTGAGTGCGGCGTCCGGCCAGCATGAGGAAAATGAAAATCGCCACGAAGTCGAAGTACTTCAGCCCCTCCACCCCGGCCAGCCAGCCGCCGACCGATCCCGCGTAAGCCGCCAGCACGCCGAGCGCGATCGGCGTGTCGATGTGCAGCACGCCCGCGCGCAGGCCGCGCCAAGCCTTCTCGATGAAATACGAACCGCCCACCAGCATCGCCAGCGTGGCCGAAGCGGCGGCGACGAGATCGAACCAATGCGCGAACATGAAATCGCGCGGCATGCCGAAGTAGGCCGGCAGGGAAAACGCCATCGCGTTCATCGCGAAAGCGCCGCACACGCCCATGCGCCGCTCCAAATCGGAAGCCGGTTTGTCATCCGCCGCGTCGGGCTGGCGCGGGCCGAGCAGGTAGCCGAAAGCCTGCGTCTCGCGCGCGAACGCCACCGGATCGAATTCGCCCGGCTGCCAGGAGCAGCGCACCTCGCCGCGAACCACATCCGCGCGAAAATCCAGCGCGCCGGGATGACGGGAGTAAAGCTTCTCCATCAGCCAGACGCAGCCGACACAGGACAACCCTTGGATGGACAACTCCAAACTGGCCGGCCCGCCGCTGGCTTGCGCTTCCGTTTCCGCTTCGGCGGCGGCGGTTTCCAGCCATTGATAGTCCAGTTCGCGCAACGCCTGCGCCGGCACGGGCGGCAGGTTTTGCCCGCCGCGCAGGGCGTAGAAGTGCTCCATGCCGCGGTCATGCAGCAGATCGAAGACGCAGGCGCAACCGGAGCAGCAAAAGCCGTCGTCACGACCCGCTGGCACGGGCGTGCCGCAGTGGGAGCACGGGCGCCCCCGCCCGTCGCGAGAGGCGCCCTCGCCTCTCGCCCGTTCCTCAACGCGCAGCGTCTCTTTTTTTATCGAGTGGCTGCGCCAGCCAGAAGGAGCTGCAGGCGAGGGCGACTGCAACGGCGGGCGAGGGCGCCCGCGCTCCATTTCCCCACGCACGGTGTCTCTTTTTTTATCGAGTGGCTGCGCCAGCCATGACGGGTTGCAGGCGGGGGCGCCTGCAACAGCGGGCGAGGGCGCCC
>CAZNKC010000073.1:17638-22408 GCA_964573315.1 uncultured Verrucomicrobiaceae bacterium
AAGGTCTCCGGTTTCATCCGCGCGCCGAGCACTTGCAGGCGCGACTGCGCCAGCCAGAGCAGCGGCACGGTGCCGAGTCCGAAGGCCACCGCGAACTCCGCGCCGCGAAAAGCCGAGCCGTTCATCATCGCCAGGGCAAACATCACATAAAGCGGGCCGCAGGGCAGCAGCGGTGTGGCGAGGCCGAGCAAGGCGGCGCGGCCTGTGCCGCTCAGCCGTCCGGCGGCGGCGCGTACGCGCGCCAGCGGACGGGCGAGGAAGCCGGGTTTCGGCGCTTTGCTATGAAGGCCGAAAGCCACCGCCGCGAAAGCCGCCACCAGCAGCCAGGGCAGCAACATGCCGCCGCCCTGATGAAACCAGCGCAGCGGCAGCGTGCCCAAAGCGCCGGCCAGCGCTCCCACCGTGCCGTAACTCAGCAGGCGCATGGCATGATAGAAAACGGAGCCGTCCAGCAGCCCCGCCTTCGGGCAGCCGCGCCCGGCCCAGGAGCAGGCCAGCGGCCCGCACATGCCGACGCAATGCACGCTCGTCACCAGGCCCGCCACGAAGGCTGCCGCCACTGTGTCAATCGTTTGCATGAGTTTGGGAAAGCGGGCGCGGCGGCAGCGGCACCGTGTCCGGCTGGTTTTTGACGGCCAGCGTGATGAAAAAAATCCACCAAGCGATGAACCCGAGAAAAAAAGCGACCACGATCAGCCAGGGACGTTTGCGCAGCCAGTTCATATCATCACATCAAGTCAGGGGTTCAGCATGAGCCGCGGATCGGGGCCTTGGAGGGTCACTTGATCGGACAACCAGCTTTTGCCCGTTTCCAAATCGGTGATGCGCAGGCGCGCCTTCAGGCCGCGCTGATAATCCTGGCGCGGCAGCGAGAGGATCACCGGCCGCACTTCCTCGCCGAGCGGCTCCACGCGGACTTCGTCGAGGTTTTCGGACAACCGCAAAGCCGGCGGCAGGCCGGCGCTCTCCAGCTCCACATGAAAACGCGCCGCCTCGTGGCGCTTGTTGAGCAGGCGCAGGTTGAACTGGTTGCGGATCACGTCGTCGCTGAGAAAAAACGGCGGGCCGACCATGCGGATCACCGTGCTGCGAAACGGCTGCAAACGCGAAACCGAGACCGTGAACACCGCCGCGCCGACGAGCAGCAGCACGGCGTACAAAATTGTGCGCGGCCGCACGAAACGGGTTTTGCCGCCATTGAGCCCGGCGTGCGAATCGTGGCGGATGAGACCCTTTGGCCGGCCCAGCCGGGACATCACGTCGTCGCAAGCGTCCACGCAGGCGGCGCAGGCCACGCATTCCAGTTGCAGGCCGTTGCGGATGTCGATGCCCGTCGGGCACACCTGGACGCAGCGGTTGCAGGACACGCAATCACCCGCACCCGCCGTCCCCAGCTTGCCGCGCGGCTCGCCGCGTTTTTTATCGTAACCGATGACCACCGAATGCTCGTCGGTGAGCGCCGATTGCAGCCTGCCGTAGGGACAGATGATGACGCAGAATTGCTCGCGAAACCAGCCGAACGAAAAATACAGCGAGCCAGTGAGAAACAACACCGCGCCCGCCACGGCCAGATGCTCGCTCGGCGGCCGGTTCATCATTTCATACAGCCCGCGCAGCGAGACGAAATAACTGAGAAAGATATGGGCGATCGCCGTGGCGGCCAGCAGATAAAGCGCGTGTTTCAGCGTCCGCCGCCACACTTTTGAAAACGTCCACGGCACCGCGTCCAGCCGCCGCCGCGCCGGTGCGTCGCCGTCCACGACGCGCTCGATGCGGCGGAAGACGTGCTCCAAAAAAACCGTATAAGGGCAGGCCCAGCCGCACCACAACCTGCCGAACAACGCGGTGGCGTAGAACAACAAAAAGGCGAGTCCGGTGACCAAGAAGAAGCCGAGCCAAAGATCCTGCACGGCCAGCGTCAGCCCGAAGAAATGAAAGCGCCCCACGGCCAGATCCAGAAACACCGCCGGATGCCCGTTCACCGGAATCCAGGGCAGCGCGATGTAAACCACGATCAACACGAAGCCCGTGAGCCGCCGCCAGCGCGTGAAAGTGCCGCGCACGTCGGCGGGATGAACGAACTTGTGCGAGCCGTCCGCGTTGATCGTGGAAAGGCTGTCGAGATTAGGCAGGGGCTTGCTCATTCTAAAAACAGAGTTGATAGTTGAGGGTTGAGAGTTGATAGATTGAACCCCCAAGGGGAACTTACCCTTCAGGTGAATGGAGCTTTCGGCGCAAGCCGCTGATTTTGAACTCTCAACACTCAACTCTCGCCTCTCAACTTTCTTTTTTTCGGCTCATGGTTTCGCCGCACCCGCTCCTTCCGCGCCCTCGCGCAACGGCGAGTCCGCGGACAGCGTGACCGGCTGGCTCTCCTGATGATGGCTGAGGATGTAGGCCACCGTCTCCACCACGCGCCGCGTGCCGAGCACCGGCTCCCAGGCCGGCATGCCCTTGGTGATGTCCGGCGCGCCTTTGCGGACGATCTGCAAAACCTGTGTGGGCGTGCCGCCGTGCTTCCATTCCTTGTCGTTGAGCGGCAGGCCGGCCAGTTTGATGCCGCCCTGCATCGCCGTCAAATCCGCGCCGTGGCAGGCCGCGCAGGTGGTCTCGTAAGTGGTTCTGCCCGCGGCCGCCATCACCGGGTCGCGCGACATTTTCCAAAGCTGCTCGTCGCCGATGCCCTCCAGCGCCTTGTCCTGCTCCTGCTTGATGAAGGCTGCGGCCAGCGCCATCTCCTCCTCGTCCGTGCGCCCGATGCCGAGCTGGTAATAGGACAGCCACCACACCACGAACCAGACCATCGTGATGTACCAGGAGAAGAGCCACCAGTTCGGCAGTTTTTGATCGTACTCCTGGATGCCGTCATAGACGTGCTCGCGGAGGGTGGGAGTGTTGTCTTCAGGGGTCGTGTTCATGCGTCCGGGGGAGAAGTCTTTCAATCATCGTCGAGCGGCAGCGCCGCCATGCGCTCCGCCTTGTCCTTGCGCAGGCGCATGCCGCGCCACGACACTACTGTGAAAAACACGAGCGTGAAAATGAACGCGGCCAGCGGCGCCCATTCGGTCCAGCTTTCGTAAAGGATGCGTTGATACATGGCGGGTATGTTAGGTTAAAAGTTAGGTTCGTCTGCTGTCATGTCAGCCGCCGCCGAGGGAGGCGGCGCGGCGTTTGTCGGGAATGCCCGGCACCGGCGGCGGAACGGCGCGGAACGGAGAGGCGAGCGGTGTTTCCTCGCGCTCGATCTCTTCATAGACGCCGAGCGATTGCAGGTAGGCGATCAAGGCGATGATTTCGGTGTCCGCCTCGGCGTTGAAACCTTTTGCCCGAAGGCCCTGCGCGATGTCGAGCGCCTGCTTGCGCGCCTTGTCCAGGATCACGTCCCGCGTCATCGGCTCGAACGGCACGCCGAGGCGGGACAGTGTGGCGATTTTTTTCGGCAGCGACGCGTAGTCCGTGCGCTTTTCAAACAGCCACGGATAGTTGGGCATGTTGGAGTATTCGTTGATGTCGCGTGGATTCAGCATGTGGCGGAAATGCCAGTCGTCCGGATACCTGCCGCCGACGCGCGCCAAGTCCGGCCCGGTGCGTTTCGATCCCCATTGGAACGGATGATCATAAATGCTTTCGCCCAGGCGTGAATAGTCGCCGTAGCGCAGCACGTCCGGCACCATGGTGCGGATCATTTGGGAATGGCAGTTGTAGCAGCCCTCGCTCACGTAGAGGTCGCGGCCCGCCAGCTCCAGCGGGGTGGGCACTTTCTGGACGCGGTCTTCGAGGTTCTTGGCGCGGTTGGCCGTCACCGTGGGGATGATCTGGATCAAGCCGCCGGTCACCACCGCCGCGAAGGTCAGCACGGTGAAGGGCAGGTAACTGCCGAGCAGCTTTTCATACCAGCGCGACCAGTCCTGGCCTTGGCTGCGGGATTTGACGACGGCCATCACCGTGAAAATGCCCGCGCACACCAGCGCCACGATGTCCGCATGCGGCGGCAGGAACAGCCAGGCGAAAATCAACACCATCCCGCCGGCGAGATAGGCCACCGGATCGTTCAGGAAAGACTCGCGCAGCGGCATGGTGTCTTTTTCCGTCTCCCTGAGCACCGTGACCTCGCGTGTCTCCGTGACGGGTTTGCCTTTGCGGATGGTCAGCCAGATGTTGGCCAGCATCAGCAGCATCCCGCCCAGATACAACACGCCGCCGACGATGCGCAGCGCCATCAGCGGGCGGATCGCGTTGAGGGTGTCGATGAAGCTCGGGTATTGCAGCACGGCGCCGCCGGTGGTGGCGTTCAGCATCAGGCCCTGCATGATGCCGGACACCCACATCGCCGCTACGTAGAGCAGGATGCCGGCGATGCCGATCCAGAAGTGCAGGTTCGCCCAGGCGATGGAGTGCAGTTTCACGCCGTACAAGCGCGGCGTCAGCCAGTAAAACATGCCCGCCGCCATGAAGCCGTTCCAGCCCAGCGCGCCGGCGTGGACATGGCCGATGGTCCAGTCCGAGTAGTGGGAGAGCGCGTTCACCGCGCGGATGGAGAGCAGCGGCCCCTCGAAGGTGGCCATGCCGTAGAAGGTCACAGCGGCGATGAAAAATTTTACCACCGGATCGGTGCGCAGCTTGTCCCACGCGCCGCGCAGCGTGAGCAGGCCGTTCAACATGCCGCCCCAGCTCGGCGCCCACAGCATGAGGGAGAAAAACATGCCCAGCATTTGCAGCCACTTCGGCAGCGCCGTGTGCAGCAGATGGTGCGGCCCGGCCCAGATGTAG